>DATJMR010000388.1:0-4730 GCA_035508595.1 Dyella sp. | reverse complement strand
GAAGGACTGCATGTCTGCGGGAAGCTCACTCGCCCTTCGCCGTGCGCCACCACAACCGGAATACGCGAGCCGACCATGCCTTTGAAAAGGATGCTGGGCGAATCGAGCACTTCGAGCGTCGCCAGACGCGCTTCGTATTGCTCGGACGAGTTGCGCAAGAACTTCGGCCAATGTTGCGCGCCGGGAATGATGTCCTTGAGCTGGCTCAACATCT
Organism: Dyella sp.; assembly: GCA_035508595.1. Taxonomy (GTDB): domain Bacteria; phylum Pseudomonadota; class Gammaproteobacteria; order Xanthomonadales; family Rhodanobacteraceae; genus Dyella_B. The sequence continues at coordinate 4,516 of DATJMR010000388.1, read as the reverse complement.
GGCAGCCGTTGCATACGCCCAGCGCGAACTTGCTGGGATCGGCAAAAAACGCGGTGAACTGCGCGCGCAGCAGATCGTTGTAAAGAATCGACGCGGCCCAACCGCGACCGGCACCCAGCACGTCGCCGTAGGAGAACCCGCCGCACGCGGCAAAACCGCGGAAATCGCCCAGCGTCACGCGACCGTTGACGAGATCGGACATGTGCACGTCCACCGCCTCAAACCCGGCACGCGTAAAGGCCGCCGCCATCTCGACCTGACCGTTTACGCCCTGCTCGCGCAAAATCGCTATGCGCGGACGTTCGGACTTTTTCAGGTAAGGCTTTGCAATGTCTTCGACCGGATCGAACGTGAGTTTCGGGCTGATGCCTGCGTCGGCATCGTCGATGCGCCAATGCCATTCCTGATCGGCGCTGACCGGGTTGTCGCGCAGGCGCTGCATCGCGTGGCTGGTTTCGTTCCACGCGTTGAACAACTGCGTCCAGTTCCATTTGAACAGCGTGTCGCCGTTGTGGAACAGTTTGATGCCGAGTTTTTCTTTCGGACGTCCGATGCGGTTGCTCACGCCAGCCAGGCCGTGCTTGATCAGCAACGCTTCGAACGCTTCGCGATTGGCCGCCGCAATCTGCAATACCGCGCCCAGCTCCTCGTTGAAAAGCGCGCGCAGCGCGGATTCGCCCCAACCGTCCAGCGTGATTTCCAAACCGCAGTGACCGGCGAACGCCATTTCCAGCAAGGTGACGATGACACCGCCGTCGGAACGATCGTGATAGGCCAACACCATGCCGCTGCGATTGGCTTCCTGCACCAGATCGAACAGTGCCTTGAGGTGCTTGGCGTCTTCCAGATCGGGCGGTACGCCACCGCCGCGGTTGAACACTTGCGTAAGCGCGGAACCGCCCAGGCGCCCACGACCCGCGCCCAGATCGATCAGCCACAGATCGGAATCGCCACGATCCAGGCGCAATTGCGGCGTCAGTGTGCGGCGCACATCGCTGACGCGCGCAAAGCCGGTGATGACCAGCGACACGGGGGCGATCGTGCGTTGCGGCGTGTCGCCGTCTTGCCACACGGTCTGCATGGAGAGCGAGTCCTTGCCGACCGGAATGGAGATATCCAGTTCCGGACACAGCTCCATGCCCACCGCTTTGACGGCATCGAACAACGCCGCATCTTCGCCGGGATGATTGACGGCAGCCATCCAGTTGGCGGAAAGGCGCACTTCGCTCAGGCGTTCGATCGGTGCTGCGGCAAGATTGGTAATCGCTTCGCCGACCGCCAAACGCGCGGCGTCCGCGCTGTTGAGCAAGGCGACTGGCGCGCGTTCGGCCATCGCCATCGCTTCGCCTTTGTAGCCTTCGAAATCCAGCAAGGTGACGGCGCAATCGGCCACCGGCACCTGCCACGGCCCTACCATCGGATCGCGCGCACACAAACCGCCCACGGAACGATCGCCGATGGTGATAAGGAAGCTCTTGCTACCCACCGTCGGCAAACGCAATACGCGCATCAGCGCTTCGTTCATGCCGATGCCGCTCAAATCCGGAATCAAGTCCATGCGCGGCTTGATGTGTTTGGCATCGCGATGCATACGCGGCGCCTTGCCGAACAGCACGTCCATCGGCAAATCGATGACCGTCAAACCGCGGCGCGGATCGGTGACGCGCAGCACGCGTTCCTGAGTGGCGGTGCCTACCACCGCGTAAGGGCAGCGCTCGCGTACGCAAAACGCTTCGAATTCCGCGAGGTTTTCCTGCGCGATGCCCAACACGTAGCGTTCCTGCGACTCGTTGCTCCACACCTGCATCGGCGAGAGCGACGGATCGTCGCAGGGCACTTTCGACAAATCGATCTCGCCGCCCACACCGGCATCGTTGAGCAGTTCGGGAATGGCATTGGACAAACCGCCGGCACCCACGTCGTGAATGCTCACGATGGGATTGCGCTCGCCCAGGAACCAGCATGCATCGATAACCTGTTGACAGCGCCGTTCCATCTCCGCGTTGTCGCGCTGCACGGAAGCGAAATCCAACTCAGCGCTCGACGCACCGGACGCCACCGAGGACGCCGCACCACCGCCCAGACCGATCAACATCGCCGGACCGCCGAGCACGATCACCGCATGACCCGGCAGCAACGCTTGCTTCTGCACATGGTTGCTGCGGATGTTGGCCAGACCGCCGGCGATCATGATCGGTTTGTCGTAACCGCGCCGCACGCCTTCTTCGCCGGTTTCGTGCTCATAGGTGCGGAAATAACCGCCCAGGCACGGACGACCGAATTCGTTGTTGAATGCCGCCGCGCCCAATGGGCCGTCGCGCATGATCTCAAACGCGCTGGCCATGCGCGGGGGCAATGGGCGTTCCACTTCCCACGGTTGCGGATGACCGGGAATGCGCAAATCGGAAACGGAAAACCCCGTCAAACCAGCTTTGGGCTTGGCGCCGCGACCGGTTGCACCTTCGTCGCGGATTTCACCGCCCGCGCCGGTGGCCGCACCCGGCCACGGTGCGATGGCCGTGGGATGATTGTGCGTTTCGACTTTGATGGCGTATTCGATGCGCTCTTCGCTGTCGCGCCAAACGCCATCGCTGTCGCAAATCAAGCGTTTGCCGACGTGACCTTCGATCACGGCCGCGTTGTCTTTGTAAGCGGAAAGCGTGTAAGCGGGCGAATGCTGATGCGTGTTCTTGATCATGCCGAACAGGCTTTTTTCCTGCGCTTCACCGTCCAGCGTCCAACTGGCGTTGAACACCTTGTGACGGCAGTGCTCGGAATTGGCCTGCGCGAACATAAAGAGTTCGGCATCGGTAGGGTCGCGTCCGAGCTCGGCGTAGCGCGCAGCGAGGTAGTCGATCTCGTCGTCCGCCAGCGCCAGCCCCAGTTCGGTATTGGCCTTGGTCAGCGCAGCGCGCGCATCGGAGCCGAGTGCGACATGCACCAGGTTGCCGGGCTGGCCGGCGAGGAACAAACCTTGCGCCTGCTCCAGATTCGTCAGCACCGATTGCGTCATCGCGTCGTGCAACGCTGCCAGCAGGTCCTCATAGCGCGCGTCGCCGGTCGCGGGCATGCCGCTTATCTGATAAGCGGTGCCTCGTTCCACACGACGCACATCGAAACCGCAATCGTGCAGGATGTCCGTAGCCTTGCTCGACCACGGGGAAATGGTGCCAAGACGCGGCACCACCCAAAACGAAGCCGATTCCGGCTTGCCGTCTTTGGCTTCCAATGCCTCAAGCAAGCGCTTGCGCTGCTCGCCTTCGGGCTCGGCTGCCGCATCGATGACATAGACAAACCAGCACGCCTGCACGCGGGCGCCCCGATGCAGGGCATCCAGACGGGCGTTCAGACGTTCCAGACGAAAAGGCGAGAGGGCGCTCTGCCCGTCGAGTGCGATCATTGCGGGGGAAAAGGCGCTAAGCGATGGAGCGGCCTATTGTACCTTAGCCACGCCATACTCGCTTCTTTTCCCGCCAGGGCGGGGCGGCCAACCTGGGCTGGCCCGCCGGCCGATGGATCTAAAGATCGTTACGTATACGCATAAATCGCGCAAACCGCGGTTTACCGCCCGATGTCATGCCCTCGTAACGATAGGTGACCGTGCTGCCTACAGGCGGCGGGTCGCGTCGCTGATCGTCGCTAAACCCGGTACCGATCCGAAAGCGCGTGCCATCGGGACTTTCCACCAGCAGCGCGCCCATCATGCCGGTGTATTTGCCCTTGCCGGGCACGTGGGCGACCACACGCGCTTCGGCGTCGTCGAAGGGCTTGAATTTCAAGAGATCGTCATTCCGCCCAACGTGATGCAACGAAGCGCCTCGATGCAGTACCAGTCCTTCGCCGTCGCCCTGCACGACCTCATCGAGCTTGCGCCTCAATGCGGCCTCGTCGGCAACCTTGAATTGCGATACCGCATGCACCCATGGGCGATCGATCTGAGCAACAAGGCGTTGCAGCTCCGGGATGCGCCGATCGAACGTGCCCGATTGGCCCGGCGCATCGAACACCATGTAATGAATGTGGCGCCATGCTTCATCATCGGCGGGCGCCTGACGAATGGTGGAAGAGGCCTGTTCGAACTGTCCGCGACCTACCCACAACTCGCCATCCAGCGGTGTTTTCGGAAAATTCGCGGTGAACCACGCGGGCGCATGAATCGCGTTGCCGCTGCGCGTGCGCAGCGTTTCGCCATCCCAATAACCGCGCACACCGTCGTATTTTTCGCTGACCCAGTAATCGCCCAGCGCAATGCCCGCGTGATAAAGGCTCGGCAGCATGACGGGCGAGGGCGTCGCTGTTGCCGGATAGATCGGTTGAACGATGGCCAGACCGATCAGAAACGGCAAAACGCGCAAAGTGTTCGCCGGTCGCACTGTTTTTTGCATGACACGTCTCCGAGAGGCCAATGACCGTTTCGCCGCGATCGCGCGGTCGAAGCAAAAAGCAGGTCTATTGTCGGTACGTGCCTGGGTGGGATCGATGGATCAACTTCCCTTGGTTGTGTGCTCCTGCACCG
>DATJMR010000387.1:0-5152 GCA_035508595.1 Dyella sp. | reverse complement strand
GAGATGGCCGCGCGCACGAACAACGACTGATCCGAAAGCGAATTGATCTCAAGACTTTTCGGAATGGCCGCGCGAATCTTCGGCAAACTCTCCTGCAGCGTGTCCACGATATCGAGCGTGGACGCGTCGCCGATCTTCAGGATCGACATCAACACCGCGCGCTGACCGTTCACGCGTACCACGTTGGTCTGCGGTGGCGAGCCGTCATGGACGTGCGCCACATCGCGAATGTACGTGGTAATGCCGTTGGCGGTGCGGATCGGCGCGTTGTTGAGCTCGTCGATCTGCTGCGGGCTGCCGTTCAACTTTACGCTGTATTCGGTGTCCCCGATCTTTTCCGTGCCGGCCGGCAGTATCAGGTTCTGCGCACCGATCGCGGCGACCACGTCGCTGGGAGACAGACCGTGCGCCAGTAGGGCCTGCGGGTTGAGATCCACCTCCACCTGTCGCTGCTTGCCGCCATAAGGGTAGGGCGTCGCAGCCCCGCGCACGGAGGTGACGAAGGTGCGCACGATCTGATTGGCGTCGTCGAAGATCGTGGTTTCCGATAGCTCTTTGGACGACAGCGCAAATTGCAGCACCGGCACGGTCGATGCGTTGTACACCAGGATCAGCGGTGGGTTCGTGCCCTGCGGCATCGAGCGCAATACTGTCTGCGAAATCGCGGTGACTTGCGCCACGGCCATATCGATCTTGACGTTCGGCTGGAAATAAATCTTCACCACGCCGACGCCGTTGAGCGATTGCGTTTCGGTGTGTTCGACGTCGTTCACCGTGGTGGTGATCGCGCGCTCGTAACCGCTGACGATGCGGTTGTTCATGTCCTCGGCGGGCAGGCCGGTGTAACCCCACACTACGGATACCACCGGAATATCGATGTTCGGAAAGATATCGGCCGGTGTGCGCAAAATCGCCAGTGGACCGAGAATCAAAAGCAGCAGCGCCAAAACGATAAAAGTCAGCGGCCGCTCAAGCGCGATTTTGACGATCCACATAACGGGTGTTTTCCATCAGCCTGGCGATCGATGGCGGAGGCTGACTACAGGTTCACGGGAAGATACCAGCCTAGACAATTTTCGTGACGGCAACCATATGCCGGAGGCAATGCGTTTTTTCGCACCTAATTGCGATCTTGCGTCGTGTGCGTTGTCGATACGGTGGTGCCCATGGTCGGCGTGGTTGCACGATCCACCGCAAACCTTACTCGGATGGCAACGCGATATGCGCAGCCAAGGCCTCCCACGGTGCGATATCCCAATGCCCTCGAGCTTGTCCGGACGGCGAGGGCAGCACGAACACCGCCGTTGACCCTAATGCACGATGCTGCAATCCGTGGCTCACCTCGGCGCCCAGCACGGCGCGTGCCCCGTGCTTGCTGGTGAAGGCGAGTGTACCGGGCCGGCATGATTGGATTTTGACCAACAGCCCTGGCACATCGAACGCATCCTTGGGCAATTGGTTGTCGTTGCCCACATGTCGCTTGGCCAGGTCGGTGAGCCCGATGCCGAACACAGGCAGCAGCGGGAATTCTTGCGGGGCTAGCAACCGCGGGGTCAATCCGGCCTGGAACAAGGCGCGCCAGAACATGTTGCCGGGGTGGGCGTAATAGGCCCCCTCTTGCGCAGAGCGCTTGCCAGCCGCCGTGCCGCAGAACACCAGGCGCAGGCCCGGCTGCAGCACGTCGGGGAGGATCGTGGTATGGGTTTTTCCCGATGTGGCCGGCGCTCGTCGCATAAACGCCACTTTACCGAACGCGGCAGTACAGCTGGAGCTGTGCATTGCGCATCGACAGTTCTCGCGATGAACCGCTATAAATTGCCTATAACTTTGGGGAAGTCGGTGAGCGAAGAAATCCTGATCAATATGACCCCGCGTGAGACGCGGGTCGGCGTGGTGGAAAACGGCATGCTTCAGGAGTTGCATGTCGAGCGGACGTCCCGGCGCGGCTATGTCGGCAACGTGTACAAGGGACGGGTGCAGCGGGTGATGCCCGGCATGCAGGCGGTGTTCGTGGATATCGGTCTGGAGCGCGCGGCGTTCCTGCATGCCTCGGACATCGTCCGGCCGCCGCTACCGGAGGTGGCCGAGGTTCCGGCTGGCAGCGGCAACGGTAATGGTAACGGCCACATACCGTCGATCAGCGAGCTGGTGCACGAGGGTCAGGAGATCGTGGTGCAGGTGGTGAAGGACCCCATCGGCACCAAAGGCGCCCGGCTGTCCACGCATCTATCGATTCCCTCGCGTTACCTGGTGCTGCTGCCGCACGCCCGTACCTTGGGCATCTCCACGCGCATCGAAGACGACGACGAGCGGCAACGCCTGAAAGACGTGCTGACCCCGTTGATCGGCGAAAACCCCCTGGGCTACATCGTGCGCACCAACGCCGAAGGCCAGTCGGCCGAATCGCTGGCCTTCGACGTCACCTATCTGGGCAAAGTGTGGCGCGTGGTGCAAGAGAACATCGCCAAGGCCAAGGTCGGCGAGCGCGTGTACGAAGAACTTGCGCTGCCGTTGCGCGCCCTGCGCGATCTGCTCAACGACGATATCGAGAAGGTCCGCGTGGATTCGCGCGAGACCTTCGAGAAGGTCGCCAAGTTCGTGCACAAGTTCATGCCGCAACTGGACGATCGCGTCGAGCACTATTCCGGCGAGCGGCCAATCTTCGATCTGTACGGCGTGGAGGACGAAATTCAGCGTGCCCTGCGCAAGGAAGTGCCGTTGAAGTCGGGCGGTTACCTGATCGTCGACCAGACCGAGGCGATGACAACCATCGACGTCAACACCGGCGGTTATCTGGGTACACGCAATCTGGAGGAAACCGTTTATAGGACGAACTTGGAAGCCGCACAGGCGGCTGCGCGTCAACTGCGACTGCGCAACCTCGGTGGCATCATCATCATCGACTTCATCGACATGACCGATGAAGAGCACAAACGCCAGGTTATCCGCATGCTGGAAAAAGGACTTGCCCGCGACCACGCCAAGACCACCGTCTACCCGATGTCGCAGCTGGGTCTGGTGGAAATGACGCGCAAGCGCACCACCGAAAGCCTTGAGCGTCAGCTTTGCGAACCGTGTCCCGCATGCATGGGACGTGGCACGGTCAAGACAGCCGAAACGGTCACCTACGAAATATTTCGCGAAATCACGCGGGCCGTGCGGCAGTTCAACGCACAAAAATTGTTGGTCATGGCCAGCCCCAAAGTGGTGGGGCGCATTCTCGAAGAAGAGTCCACCGCAGTAGCGGAATTGGAAGAATTCATCTCAAAAAGCATACGATTTCAAGCTGAAGAGCATTATTCGCAGGAACAGTTCGATGTCGTATTGCTTTGATGCAGGCACCTTGTGATCGCGCGGTTGCAAACATGGGTACATCGTTTGACACGCGCGCTTGGCTGGACAGTGGGTGTGGCGGTTATCGCGCTTGCGCTTACCGCCGGACTCGCGCAAGTGCTGTTGCCGCTGTTGGCGAAACACCCGCAATGGGTTGCTCGGGAGCTGGGCAATAAACTGCAGTCCCAGGTGAGTTTTGCTTCGTTGCAGGGACGCTGGGAAGCGTCCGGCCCGCGTTTCATCATGCGCGGCGTCACGCTTGCGCCACTGGCCGGCGCGACGACCGCGAGCGGCAGCCCGCTGCACGTGCCCGAGGTGGATCTGAAACTGGATTTCGGCGGTTGGCTCCTGCCGTCCCGACACCTTTTGAACCTGCAAGCCAGTGGCCTGGAATTGGATCTCACGCGCGATGCGGACAGCCGATGGCACGTCAACGGCATCGGCGCCGCCGGCGGTTCCGAACGGCAGCATATTTCGTTCGGACGGCTTTCGGTCGAACTGTGGCTGGACAATCTGCGCGTTGATATCGACGACCAGCTTTTGAATCAGCGTTACACACTGCTTGCCGATCAGCTGCGCCTTACCCACCAAGGCAGCCACATTCGTGTGGGCGCGCGCGTGCATCGGCTCGGCGCAACGGGCGAACTGCAGGCTGCCGGTCGTTTTCGCGACGACGGTGCCGCCGGCCAGCTTTGGCTCTCCACGCAGAATGCCGATCTGCACGCCATCGTGGCCGGTTTCGGTCTTGGCGGCTACAGCATCGACAGCGGTCACGGCGACCTGGCGGTGTGGATGGACTGGCGCCAGAACCAAATCGTGCGCGATCTGTTTCAACTCAATGTGCGCAATCTCGCGGTGACCAGCCCGACGGGCGTCAAAGCCAATGTCGCCGCACTCCATGGACTGGCCGAACTCAGTCGCCACGAAGGCGGCTACAGCGTGCGTTGGGCCGACGACGATGGCGGCGCGGCGCGCGTGGATATCAATCGCTTTGGCACGCCGCAATCGGATATCGCCGCCGTTGCCAATCACTTGCAGCTTGGGCCACTGATGCCGTGGCTCGGACTGAAGCCGGGGCTTGCTCCGGGGCTTGCGCAATGGATCGCTTCCGGGCAGCCGCACGGGCAAGTGGAACGTGCCACCTTTCATTGGAGCGCTGCATCGGGCTTGCAAACGCTGGACGGGGTGTTCGACAACCTCGGCATTGCGCCCGTTGGCAAGTTGCCGGGCGTGGATCACTTGCATGGCGAGGTTCGCGGCGATGCCGAAGCGGTATCGCTGGAACTACCCGCGCAAACCGCAACGCTCAATTTTCCGCACACCTTCCGCAAACCGTTCGTCATGAATCGGCTGGCGGCCGATATTGCCGCGTGGCGCGATGACGATGCCACCCACATCGGCGTGGCCGACATGGATTTCGAAGGCGAGGGTTACGGCGGCAACGCCGAAGGCGACATCGCCATGCCGCACACGGGCGGCCGTCCGTTCCTGGATATCTATGTTGCGCTGACACACGGCGACGTCTCGGCCGCGAAATTGTTCTGGCCCATCGATTCGATGGTGCCGCCGGCCATCGCGTGGCTGGATCAGGCGTTTGTCAGCGGGCATATCGACGATGCCGCCGTGCTCGTGCGAGGCAGCCTCGCCGACTGGCCGTTTCACCACAATGAAGGCCGTTTCGAAGCGCGGGCCGATATCAGCGATCTGACACTGAGCTATGGCAAAAGCTGGCCGATCGCCGAGCATGTGCAAGCCGTCGCCAACTTCATCGATATGGGCATGTTGGTGGTGGCGAACGGCGGCACGTCCCTGGGTGTGA
>DATJMR010000386.1:0-8970 GCA_035508595.1 Dyella sp. | reverse complement strand
GAGATAGTGTTTCGGAGTGATCTCCGGCGCCAAGCGGATTTCTCGAAAATAACGCCCCGAAATGACCGGCGAATCGACGAGCTGCTCAAGCGAGACGGTATGGAAGGTGACGGAATTTGAAAGTTCAGATGGCCCCAATGCTTCGTTGGACTGCAGGGCCGAGGCGAAATGCCAACCCGCCGGCATAACGATGGTCGGCGTGATCTCAATCGACGCTACCTTCGTGGATTGCCCATGGTAGGGATAAAGGAGAACCGTATTCCAATTGAGCGCCGCGAGGTTTGTGTCGGTAGATCCCCAGGCTGTTGGATCGGCCGAGGTGATGAAGTCGAAGTTCACCTCAATGGAACTGGCACCCTTCGGAACCACGATGTGGTAGAGGTAAAGCGCCACGGGGTCGCGTTCCCAACGAATCGGCGTCGCTGCTGCGGCACCAGACCGGTGCGCGGTAATAAATAAGCCGGCCTGCTGAGCGATAGGCCCAGCCAGGTGAACGCTCGGAACCCACTCGGGGTAGGCGAGGGTCATCGGCCCAGGCTCAGCGGGAATGATCTCCGTCGTATGAAGAAGCTTGCGCGGTGCATCGCGCAGATCGACCTTGAGGAGAATTGGCGGCGTCGCAGGTGAGGCAACGCTGCAAGTCGTGCTCAGGGCAAATGCCAGGATCGCGGTAAGGCAGTAAGAAATGATGCGTAGCACGCGCAAGTCCCCGATATAGGTCAAGATCATGAGCTTCTCTGAGGTCCTAACAAAGGCACGGTCCATTCAATTCCGCAGAGAACATAGAACGCGATGGTGGAGGCTCACTTTCGCGGAGCGCGCTTGCGGCCAGCCTGCTGCTGCAAGAGGGAGATCGCTCCTGTGATCGCGCGATTGAACGGTTCAGCCGAATTCGCGGCCCGTGCCAGGACATAAGCGCCCTGGAGAACGGCGAGAATGGCCGAGGCCGTATCTTCCGGATTCATCTCCGGGCGAAATTCTCCGGCCTGCTGGCCTTCCTCAATGAGAGAGGCCAGTTCCTGCGTCAGCGTCGCGAACATCTCCTGGACCGGCTGCCGCAGTTGCGGATCGGCAATGATCTCTGGATCCTGAGTCAGCCTTCCGATGCGACAACCTCGCAGTGCATCCCGCTCACGATGGAGGTAGGAAACGACGCGATCGAGCGCGGAGCAGGGCTGCGCGAATTCTTGGCGAGCCGACTCGCACAGTTGTTCAGCGCTTCGCGCAATGGCGGCTGAGGCGAGCGCTGCTTTGTTCTCAAAGTGGTGATACATGCTGCCTTGCCCAGCTGAGGCTCTGTCCTGAATGGCTTTCGGACTCATGCCGACATAACCCCGCTCCCATAACAATTCCTGGGCACTCTCAATCAGGCGTTCTCTGGTATCCATGTGCGCCACTGTACATACTAGTAGGTACAATTTGCAACAAGGCAAAGCGTCGTGAAGGCCCCCCAAGTCACAAAGCGCATGCCTATGCCGCCTCGGCAAGTTCCTGATCCGCTTCGCATCATCTCGCCAGACGCAGGCGGAACACGCGGCTAGAGTGCACGCACGCATCCTTCGGTAGACGTCCGTGAAAAAACGATTGGCTAGTTCGGTCTGTGCGCTTACGTTGCTGAGTGCTGCATCCGCCTTTGCTTCGACGCTCTCACCGTTTCAGATTCCCTTTGTGGCGGATGGCTGGCAGGCCAGCGGCAACGCGACGTTCATCGCCAAGGAAGGATTCCCGAACGGCATCCTTCAGGTGACCTCTGCGAGCGAGCAAGGGTTTGTCGCGCTGAAAAACCAACATTTCGGTAACGGCACGATCGAATTCGATATCAAGCCTGTTGGTGAAGAAATGCCGGGTATTCGCTTTCACCAGAAGGATGGCGACACCGCCGACATGCTTTACATCCGGGTCGGTCCCGACTGCCCTGCGTCTCAGGACTGTCTGCAGTACGTTCCCATCCTCCAAGGCCGTGTGTTGTGGGACGTCTATCCGCAGTATGAAGCGTCTGCTCCCTTCCACGAAAACCAATGGAATCACATACGGCTTGTCATTTCCGGCAAACGCATGAATGTGTATGTGAATGGACGAACGAAGCCATCGCTTCGCGTCGTGCACCTGGAAGGCGAAGCCAGCACCGGGACCATCGCGTTCGAGGGCACCGCCTATTACGCCAACCTTGTGCTTGCGCCTGGCGTAACGGATGGCCTCGACCCGAGCGCGCCGGCGGATCCTGCCGCAAACAACCACCGTTACCTCATCGATTGGCAAGCGACGGATCCCGTATCGATGGCCGCCACGAATCATCTCAACGTGTCGGACATGCCCCCAGCGGCATCGCACTGGAAGCCGGTCACAGCCGACTACGGTGGCTTGATTAACCTGAGCCGACAACATGCCCCCATACCCAGGCAGGCCCCGGCACAAGTGATCTGGCTTCGCACCACCGTGCAGTCCGATCGTGATCAGGTTCGACACGTCGCCATCGGCTGGTTGCGCGAGATCTGGGTATTCGCGAACGGCAGGCTGGTGTTCTCCGGTGAGAATCGCTACAACCTGAAAGGCGGCCGCAAGCCGCCCGACGGTCGGCTTTCACTCGAGAACGACGGGTTCGATCTTCCGCTGCACCAAGGCGCAAACAAAATCGTCGTAGCCATTGATGACAATACATCGGACATGAGAGGGCGCTACGGCTGGGGCTTCATTATGCGTATGGATAAGGCTGCATTCGCCGTGGAGCGCCGGCATCGCCTTTCATCTGGAAACTGATGCGATGGGTTGTTTTCACATGTCCAACGTGTATCGGTGTGAATCGGTCACCGGTCCCGCTTGAACAAGTCCTGGAAAATCAGCGGCGCCCAGGCCCCGTTCCGCCCCTGTACGAGCTGGCCACCTTCGGCGATCTTGCCGAGATTCACCGGCGCATAGCCGAGCTGCTCGACCAGGGCGGCGACCGTTGCGATCGCGCCTTCATCGTCGCTCGACAGGAATACAACCCGTCGCCCGCCGTTGACCGCCGGGTCTTCCGCGAGGACGCGGGCAGGCAGATGGTTGAACGCCTTGACCAATTGAGCGCCGGGCAGGGCTCGGGCTATGACCGAAGAGGAGGGAAGGTCACCTAAATCTTCGAGCGTGTTCGTCACGTCGATCACGATCTTGCCGTTCCAGCTTGCCCGTGCCTTCGCGACCTCTCGGTGCTCCCCGTACGGAACAGCCAGTAGGACGACGTCGGCCTCGAGCGCGTCCTTCAAGCTCTTGGGAATGATCGTGGGGCCGATCGCGTTTGCCTGCGGCGCGAGCGCTTCCGGCTGACGCCTGCTTGCCACAGCCACGTCGATGCCCTTGCGGGCGAACATGCGGGCCAGCGCCTGGCCGATCGCGCCGAAACCAACTATTGCGTAAGTCATGCTGCCATTCCGATTCGTGTTGAAGTCGATGGCCCGGCATTTACACGCTCGGGCCTTCCTTTCGGCGCGATGTCAGATAGCCGAGAAGCCGCCGTCGACAGACAAGTCCACTCCATTGACGAAGCTCGAATCGTCTGAAGCAAGAAACACTGCGACCGTCGCGATTTCCTCAGGACGCCCCATCGTTCCCCGCGGGATCAGGGATTCGAACATCTGCTTGGCCTCTTCGGTGAGAACCTGGTCCTGCATCGGTGTGGCGATCGGCCCCGGGCTCAGCACATTCACTCGGATATTCCTGCCCTTCAGTTCGTTGAGCCACGTGCGTGCGAATGAGCGTAACGCCGCCTTGCTCGCCGCATACACGCCGTAACCGGGAAAGCCTTTTACCGAAGCCACCGACCCGGTCATGAAGATCGATCCGCCATCGTTGAACAGCGGCAACGCCTTCTGCACCGTAAACAGCGTGCCGCGCGTATTCAGGTCGAAGGTCGCATCGAAGTGCTGCTCGGTAATCTCGCCCAGCGGGACGGCTTCGCCTATGCCGGCGCTTGCATACAGGACGTCGATCTTGCCCTTTTCCCGCTTGACGGTATCGAACAGGCGGTCGAGATCGTTGAGATTGGACGCGTCGCCGCGCACGCCGGTCACGTTCCGGCCAATCGACTTGACGGCCTCGTCGAGCACCTCCTGCCTCCGGCCTGTGATGAAAACGTAGGCGCCTTCTTCGACGAACCGCTTGGCACTCGCCAGCGCCATGCCGCTCGATCCGCCCGTAATAACTGCAACCTTACCTTCAAGCTTTCCCATGTCTGTTCACCTTTGGTCGTGTCGGACAGCGTTGCTGTTTCCATTTGTACAGGTACGCTGTATCTTGTGGATCAGTGATCCGAATATATGGATCACTGATCCATTTGTCAAGGCAAACCATGCGCGCCGACGCCAAAAAAAATTACAACCACCTACTTGCCGTCGCGCGGGAGGTCGTCACCGAGCATGGTGTCGATGCGTCCATGCGCGACATCGCCCGCCGGGCCGACGTCGGGTTGGCCACGCTGCTACGTCATTTCCCGACGCGAGAAGCCTTGTTCGAAGCGTTGCTGTGCACGAATCTGGATGCACTGACGCAGAAGGCAGGCGAACTCGAAACGTCGAGCCCGCCTGACGAAGCGCTCGTGTCCTGGTTTCGCGAAGTGGTGGCATTCGTGCATAGCTACCGCGGCGTTGTCGACTTGGTGGCGAACGCCCACGCGGATCCGGACTCGGCGCTTTACGCGTCATGCGCAACGGTGCACTCGGTTGGCGCGCGACTGCTGCAACGTGCCCAGGCCGAGGGAACGGCGCGCACCGATATCAATGGAGACGATCTGTTTGCCCTGATATCGGCACTCGGCTGGGCGGCCGGTCAACCCGCATTCGCGCCGCGCGCCGATCATCTGTTTCACGTTATCGCGAGTGCCATTCTGACAAACCCGTCGAACAACGATGCCAAGAAGGCGACGTGTTGAATTGGATCGGCGATCGGATCGTTCGAGGGTGTTGTCAGCGTGTGGGATGGTGCGCATGCGAAGGTTCTACTGACGATTGAGAGTCAATGCGTGGGAAGGGCGATTAATCGGTCAGTCACTCGTGGCGCCGCTGAGGGGCGTCGCGAGCATTGAAGGTCGCATGCAGAACGTCGCATACCAGGACGACAGATGCGGCCGTCCAGTGCGGAACGGATAGACGTTGCGAAATTCGATCCAGCTCAGGGTGGTGGCAATGGCAATGGTGCCGATATCGACGGCGACATATGTGCCGATTTCCCGCTCCAGGAAATCACAGGCGGCGATGACCTTCTGCAATTGTCCATCCCGCATCGTCGCCCAGCGCAGCGATTCGGGGCGCCGCTCGGCCTCCCATCGTACGGCGATGCCAGCATCCGCCATGCCTTGCGCAAGCGCCTGCCATTGCAGTGCGCGGTATCGCTGCTTCGAATCGGCCGGGATCAGCCTCGGGCGCTCATGCAAGCTGTCCAGGTAATCGCAGATCACGCTCGAGTCGAACAACACCTGGCCGTCGTCGCTCAGCAGGACCGGAACCTTGCCCAGTGGATTGAGCGCGAACACTTCGGCGTTTGCTGAAACCAAGGGGAAACGCCAGCCTTTTGCACAACCTCGTGCACTTCGCACACGCCCATGGTCGACAATGTAAACGGAATACCTGCGGCCTTCGCAGCGTTGGCCGCTTTGACTTCGCCGCGGCTTGAATACATTCCAGCCATGCCGACCGGTCCGAGGACAATGGGCAAAGACATTGTCTGGCCCCACAAGTCGATCGACAAGTTGAGATGCGATTCGTCCACCATGACCCGTTGGCGTAACAGTGTGGCCTGCAGTTCCTCAATATTCGCGCGCAGCGTGTTCTCACGGAAAGAACCGCCGTCAATGTAGTCATACAGGAATCGGGGAAGCCTGGCTTCGCATAGTTTTCGGTAATCTTCAACATTCGCGATGATCATGCTGGCACCCTGAGCTCAATTGACTTGGGCTACGCTAACGGGACGCCGCATTTATGGCTTGGACGCGATTGATGGGGTATGTACAAAAATTGCGTAAGTTAAACGATGCATGGCTGTGCTTTAGCCGCGCAGGAAAAAAGATGGCTGCGCCGACGCAACGGGAGGGACAGGTTACGCTGGCGCAGCCATCAAGACGCGGGAATGCGAGGCTTTACAATCCCCGCGGTACGGCCGGGTGGAACGTTCTTTACTTCGTCTACCTCTGCGCCTTGGTTACAAGGGCGCGGAACTTTCCAAGGCGTTCCGGTGCATGCCCGAGCATGTTTCGCAAGAATTCCCAAAGCGGCCTCGTTCAGCCGTTTCGGTGCAAGGGCGGGATTGTCAGTCCAGGGACTTATCCCCCGGCCTCGGGGGAGGTCACCGATCGACGAAGCGCCGCTAACGGCGCGCTATCGTCAAAACGAATGACTCCCTCCTTTTCGGATATGCCTAACTGTTGCAGCGCGCCTTGGAGATCAATGACCACGGGTCGGTCCTTGAGCGCGTCGTAAAGAGAGGCCATGGCATCACTGCCTACGGCCGCATCACCGGTGTGGATCGCTTGTTCCACACTCCAAAAGGCCGTGTTGCCACCACTGACGCGGTTGATTGCCCGCAGGGCATCCTGCAGTCGATACCGGCCCTTGGAGTTCTTATAGATCGCTATTTCAGCGAGCAGCCAGTACATGGCGCCGCCCCAGTACGTGCGGCCCCAGGTATGCGTGTGATCAAGCCCTTCATCGCCATCGCGTGGCTGCCCCTTGGGCATGTCCTCGACGGCCCAGCGCCATACTTCCTGCGGGGTGAGTTGCCCTACTTGCGCGCGGGCAATGGGTTCCACGTAGGTCGCGTTGCCCTCCATGAACCACACGTTGCGCTGAGGAACCGTGGGGAGCGCAAGGTGAGTCATTTCGTGCACCATCACCCAGTCGTCGCGCAAGGCGCCGTCGCTGATGTTTCGGCCCAGCGCGATATGTGTAACGGAACTGGGATGTCCCCACGTGGTGGCCGGACCAATCCGTTCGCCGTCGTTGAGCGTGACGAGCAAATCCCAACGCGCCACCGAAAAGTGTCCGAAGTAGGCGGCGATCGCCGCGGCGCTTCGGCGTATCCACATGTCTATCCGGTGTTTGTCCAGCGCGGAGGCCGTTCCCGCGACAGTGACGCTGATGGTTCCGCCGGCGAGAACGAAGCGAAGGTCGGTCGATTGCTTCACCCTGTCGTAAATGTCTTGCGGGTTCTCATCGAATGGCGCGAAAGCGCGTGCGCGTGAAGATGTGGCGAGCGCAAGCCCGCCGGCCCACTGCAGAAAACGCCGACGTTTCATCGTACCTCCGCAAGCATCACCGTTTTCCTGCCTCAAAAAGAGAAGAGCCTTGATGGAGGTTCGTGCGCCGCAGTCCGATCGTTACATGACGAATGGCACGCGCGACGTTGCCGTTCGCGCGCGTGGTGTGGCGCAGCAAACGGCAACAAAAAAACCGTGACCCGTGGTGCTCGTGCCGACACGCATCCGATGTGCGGCTGTTCTGTAACTTCTCCGGAAACCTCGACGAACTCCCCCATGCCATCACGGCATCCATGTCTTCCTATTAGGAGTTGTTCCATGATCAAGCTCTCCAGTGGTACTAGTCTCGCCGCCGCCGCCGCATTCATTGCCTTTGCCAGCCTCGCGCAGGTGAGCCCGGCCCATGCATCACCGGCAGCAGGCGATAAGCTGCAAGCATGCTACGGCGTCAATGCGTGTAAAGGGCAGTCTGATTGCAAATCGGGCGATCACGCTTGTAAAGGCCAGAATTCCTGCAAGGGCCAGGGTTTCAAGGACATGACGGCCAGCGCATGCGAGGCGGCCGGTGGCAGCTTGACCGCCCCGTCTAAGTGATCGTCAGAGCCCGGCTGCGCCCTACAGTCGGGCTCTCTCTTTTGGGAATTCACTATGCGTACGCACGATTTGCCCGCCTTCGAAGGATTCGGCCTGGGTTTGCGCCCGGTGCATTACCAGGCGTTTCTCGACAGCCACGTCCCGGTCGATTTTGTCGAGGTGATTTCCGAGAATTTCATGGTGCAGGGAGGAAAGCCGCTAGCGGTGCTGGACGCCGTGCGCGCGCACCATCCCGTTGCGATGCATGGTGTTTCCTTGTCGATTGGTTCGGCCGATGGCTTGAAGGCCGATTATCTGCGGCAATTGAAGGCGCTGGCCGCGCGTATCGAGCCGCTGTGGGTTTCCGATCACTTGTGCTGGACAGGTGTGGAGGGATTCAACTCGCACGATCTGCTTCCACTCCCGTATACCAAGGAGGCGATGGATGTCGTCTGCGCGAACGTCAGTCAGGTGCAGGATTTTCTAGAGCGTCCGCTGCTTCTGGAAAACCCCTCGACGTACCTTGACTATTTGCAAGCCGACTACGACGAGCCCGCATTCCTGGCTGAGTTGTGCAAGCGGGCAGGGTGTTACCTGCTGCTGGATGTCAACAATATTTACGTCAGTGGCGTCAATCAGGGCTTCGATCCTTTGCGCTATCTATCGGCCATCCCCACAGATTGCGTCAGGCAGATGCATTTGGCCGGCCACAGCCAGGGAACGCATCGCCTTATCGATACGCACGATCAGCCTGTGCCCAACGCAGTGTGGTCGGTCTATCGCGCGGCGTGTGAGCGATTTGGCCCGGTTGCGAGCATGATCGAGCGCGACGACAACATTCCTCCCTTGCATGAATTGCTCGATGAGCTGGACATCGCACGGTCGGTCGCCTTCGCCGCGCGGCAGTCGGAGGCGTGTCTCATATGAGCCTCCTGGACATGCAGCGGCAGTTTCGCGCCTTTTTGGTAGATGGTCCCAACGTCCTACACCAGTTCGTCCCGGAGCACGCTTCGCCGGGCCTGGCGGTTTACCATCACGCCTATCGTGCGCAACTGGCAGAGTGCATGCGTGAAACCTTCGAACGTACGTGGGCGTGGCTGGGCGACGATGCCTTTCATCATGCTGTGCAACGCTATATCGAAACCCGCCCGCCGGACAGTTGGACCATCAGCGACTAC
>DATJMR010000385.1:0-12340 GCA_035508595.1 Dyella sp. | reverse complement strand
GAAACGATTCGTTACCGTTCGCGAAATTTTTATATCCGAGACCGTTTCCCCGATTCGTGCGGTTCGTTCGGATTGGAATCCCATCAAAACCATAAGGAGGTTCATTCATGCGCAAGTTCGCAGCGCTCGCCATCGCCCTTGCACTCGGCGCGTCTTCGACCACCGCTCTCGCCGACGGCAATGCGTTCGTCAATGCCAACGGCGGCGCGTCTCATTACAGCGTCAGCAATCCGTTCGCCGGCATCGACAACAGCTTCAGCACTACCGGCAAAGCGGGTGCGCTGCGCGTGGGTTACCGTTGGAACAGCGTGGTGGATTACGGCGTCGAAGCCGGTTACGGCTTTCTCGGCAACGCGACCGCGCGCGCCAATGTCGCAGGCGTCGGCACGGAACGTCAGCAGGTGCAGACGCGGGGTTGGCTGCTCGGTGGCAACCTCAACTACAACATCAACGAGCATGCGTATATCGGCGCACGCGCAGGCTGGTTCCGCGCACGCAGCTTGTTCGAAAACCGCTTCCTGGGCGCCAATTCCGCCGACTTTCATTTCGACGATCGCGCGGTCGTGAGCCGTACCGGCGAATATTTCGGGGTGGGTGGTGGCTACAACTTGAACAAGAACTTCAGCCTGGGTCTGGCCTACGACACCTATCGTGCCCCGATCACCGACAGCCGCAGCAATCGCATCGGCATGTACTCGGTGCAGGCTGAATATCGTTTCTGATTCAACAAGTTATTGGCAAATCTGGCGGCCGCATCGCGCGGCCGCTTTTTTTATGTGAGGTGGGATTGGGGCACAATAGGGCGGTTGTGTCCGGTGAGTGCAAGGCTCGCCGGGCGTCATTCCTCAGTCGAAGCCATCGCCATGACCACCATCAAGCAAGACGATCTGATCCAGTCCGTCGCCGACGCCCTCCAGTACATCAGCTACTACCACCCGGTCGACTACATCACCAACCTGGCCAAGGCCTACGAGCGCGAGGAATCGCCGGCCGCCAAGGACGCGATGGCGCAGATCCTGATCAATTCGCGCATGGCCGCCGAAGGTCACCGCCCGCTGTGCCAGGACACCGGCATCGTCACCGTGTTCCTGAAGGTGGGCATGAACGTGCGCTGGGACGCCACCATGAGCTTGGAGGACATGGTGAACGAAGGCGTTCGTCGCGCCTACAACCATCCTGATAACAAGTTGCGCGCGAGCGTGCTGGCCGATCCGGCCGGCAAGCGCAGCAATACCAAGGACAACACGCCGGCGGTGATCAATGTTTCGATCGTGCCGGGCGACACCGTCGAGGTGATCGTGGCGGCGAAGGGCGGCGGCTCGGAGGCCAAGTCCAAATTCGTGATGCTTAACCCATCCGACTCCATCGTCGATTGGGTGCTCAAGACCGTGCCGACCATGGGCGCCGGCTGGTGCCCGCCGGGCATGCTGGGTATCGGCATCGGCGGCACCGCCGAAAAGGCGATGCTGCTGGCCAAAGAAGCGCTGATGGAAGAGATCGATATCCAGGACCTGATCGCGCGCGGCCCAAAGAATCGGGCCGAGCAATTGCGCATCGAGTTGTACGAAAAGGTGAATGCGTTGGGTATCGGTGCGCAGGGCCTGGGTGGTTTGACTACCGTGCTCGATATCAAAGTGAAGGATTACCCCACGCACGCCGCGAACCTCCCGGTAGCGTTGATTCCCAACTGCGCCGCCACGCGTCATGCGCATTTCACCCTGGACGGTTCCGGTCCGGTGATGCTCGAGCCGCCGTCGCTGGAAGACTGGCCCAAGCTCACTTATGACGCGTCCAAGGGACGCCGCGTCAATCTGGATACGGTCACTCGCGACGAAGTGGCGAGCTGGAAACCCGGCGAAGTGCTGCTGCTCAACGGCAAGCTGCTGACCGGCCGCGATGCCGCGCACAAACGCATGGTCGACATGCTGAACAAGGGCGAGAAGCTGCCCGTGGATTTCACGGGTCGCTTTATTTACTACGTCGGCCCGGTCGATCCGGTGCGCGACGAAGTGGTCGGCCCTGCCGGTCCCACCACGGCTACCCGCATGGACAAATTCACTGAGCAAGTGCTCGCGCAAACCGGCCTGCTCGGCATGGTCGGCAAGGCCGAGCGCGGGCCGGCCGCGATCGAGGCGATCAAGCAGCATCGGTCGGTCTACCTGATGGCCGTGGGCGGTGCGGCGTATCTCGTCTCCAAGGCCATCAAGGCCAGCCGCGTGGTGGCTTTCGAAGATCTGGGCATGGAAGCGATCTACGAATTCGAGGTCAAAGACATGCCGGTGACCGTGGCGGTGGATTCGGCGGGTACGTCGGTGCACAAAACCGGGCCGCGCGAGTGGCAGGCGAAGATCGGCAAGATTCCGGTCTTGGTGGAATAATGGCGCTAACGCCAAAACGCTTTCAATGACCTCGTCCCGGCGTTGGCCGGGACGTTGGTTTCTGGCTTTCGGATATCTGCGATCAGGCGCGTACGCCGGCATTTAGCCGTCCAAATCCATATTCCCAATCACCGGTTGCATTCCGGCTGATGCGGCGCAACACTGGCGGGAATAACTTTCCCGCAACCCTAGACAGAGAAACCGTGACCTCGAACGCCCCCGCGCCGCTCTCCGCCGGCGCTCCCTGGATCGTGATGAAGTTTGGTGGCACCAGCGTCGCCACCCTGCCGCGTTGGCAAAACATCCGCGAGCTCGTCGCCACCCGTCGTGCCGAAGGCGCGCGCGTGCTGGTGGTTGTGTCCGCGCTCACCGGCATCACCGACGCACTCAAACAATTGTGCGCCCAGGAAGACAAAGGCAAACGTATCGAGGCTGCGAAAGCGATCGCGCAACGTCACTACGACTTGCTCGATCACATGCAGCTGGCGGTTCCGGGCACCTTGGATGCGCGTCTGCGCGATCTGGCCAAGCTGGCCGAAGAAGGCCCGGCCGTGATGGGCGAGCTTGCGTGGTCTGCATCGGTGCAGGCGCACGGCGAGCTGATGTCCAGTGCGCTGGGCGCTGCATTCCTTACGCATAGCGGTTTGCCCGCGGAGTGGGTGGACGCACGAGATTGCCTTGCCGCCATCGCGCTGCCGAATCAGAACGAACGCACCAAGCTGCTTTCGGCGATGGTGGAAGCCAAACCCGATCCTGCCTTGAACGCACGCCTGGCGCAGCTCGGCGAAGTGTTCATCACGCAGGGGTTCATCGCGCGCGAATCGCAAGGCCGCACGGTGTTGCTCGGACGCGGCGGTTCGGATACGTCGGCCTCGTATTTCGGCGCGCTGCTCAAAGCGCAGCGCGTTGAAATCTGGACCGACGTCGCCGGCATGTTCACGGCCAATCCGCGCCAAGTGCCCGGTGCACGATTGCTGCAGAAACTTGATTACGAAGAGGCCCAGGAAATCGCCTCCACCGGTGCGAAAGTGCTGCACCCGCGCTGCCTTTCTCCGCTGCGCGAACCGCGCGTGCCCATGCTGATCAAGGACACCAATCGTCCTGAATTGGAAGGCACCGTGATCGGACCGGAAGTGCGCGAGCATGCGCCGAGCGTCAAAGCGATCAGCGCACGCAAAGGCATCACGCTGGTGTCGATGGAGTCGGTGGGCATGTGGCAACAAGTCGGCTTTCTCGCCGACGTGTTTGCGCAGTTCAAGCAGCACGGTTTGTCGGTGGACCTGATCAGTTCTGCCGAAACCAACGTGACAGTGTCGCTCGATCCCACCGAGAACTTGCTCGATTCCGATGCCGTCGCTGCACTGGCAAGCGATCTTGCCAAGGTCTGCCGCGTCAAAGTCATCGCACCATGCGCGGCCATTACGATGGTCGGCCGCGGCATGCGTTCGATGCTGCATACTTTGTCGGGCGTGCTGGCGGAGTTCGGTCAATTGCGCGTGCATTTGATCTCGCAGTCGTCCAACAATCTCAACCTCACTTTCGTGGTGGATGAGAGCGTGGTCGATGAACTGATACCGCGTCTGCACGAAATGCTGATCGCAGCCGGTGCGCTGCGTACCGATGACAGCACCTTGTTCGGATCGAGCTGGCAGAATCTTTACGGCAGCGGCGAAACCGTCGAAGCAGGCGATGCATGGTGGCGCACGGCATCTCGCGAGCGCTTGTTGTCGCTTGGCGCCGAAGCCACACCGCGCTACGTCTATCACTTGCCGACCGTGCGCAAGCAGGCGCGCGAGCTGAAAACGCTCGCGTCGGTGGATCGTTTGCACTATGCGGTAAAGGCCAATACGCATCCGGCCATTCTTCGCGCACTCGCCGAAGAGGGTTTCGGTTTTGAGTGCGTGTCGCCGGGTGAGTTGAAGGCGGTGATGGCGGCGGTGCCTGAATCCGCACCTCTGCTTTTCACGCCCAACTTCGCGCCGCGCGAGGATTACGCCTGGGCACTGACGACGCGTGCCACGGTGTCGCTGGATTCGCTCTATCCGCTGGAACATTGGGGCGAAGTATTCCGCGGTCGCGAGATTGTGCTGCGTATCGATCTCGGTCGCGGACTGGGTCATCACGAAAAAGTGCGCACGGGCGGCAGCGGCAGCAAGTTCGGATTGCCGGTGGATCAAATCGACGCATTCCTGCGTCTGGCCGATACGTACGGCGTCACGGTGCGCGGCCTGCACGCGCACTTGGGTTCGGGCATTCTGGACGACAAGCATTGGGGCGAGGTGTACAGCCAGCTCGCCAGCATTGCCGAACGTATCGGCAGTGTGGCTTTTCTCGATATCGGCGGCGGCCTCGGTGTGCCATCGCATCCGGGTGAGGCGCGGCTCGACATCGCCGCGCTGGAGGAGGTGCTGCGCAAGGTCAAATCGGCCTATCCCCACTACCAGCTGTGGATGGAACCGGGGCGCTATCTGGTGGCCGATGCGGGCGTGCTTATCGCCCGCGTGACACAGCAGAAAGGCAAGGGTTCGTGGCGCTATCTCGGTGTGGATACCGGCATGAACAGCCTGATTCGACCTGCGCTGTACGATGCCTGGCACGAAATCGTAAACCTGACCCGCCTGGAAGAGCCCGCCACCGCCCTCTATCAGGTGGTAGGCCCGATTTGCGAAAGCGGCGACGTGATCGGTTCCGACCGCCGCTTGCCCGAAGCCCGGGAAGGCGACGTCATTTTGATCGCCCAGGCCGGCGCCTACGGAAAGGTCATGTCTTCGCCTTACAATCTGCGTGATGAAGCGGAAGAGATCATCATCGAGTGATCTCGTAAACCGCCCTTCTCGCCCAAGGGGAGAGGGAGTAAGAACGAAACTGGAGCTTTTTCGAGTGACCCAACCGATTCAACCTCGCCTGACCCAGGTTTTCCGCTTCGTGCGGCATAGCTATGCCGACGGTGTGGCAGAACTTGTGTATGCCTTCGACCAGGGTGAGGAGTTGATCGAGCGCGTGCGCTTTCCCGCTGCGCCGGAGATCGCACCAGCGCGCAAGCACGCGTTTGATGCAGCGCTTGCGCTTTTGCATTACATCGCCGGCATCAGTTATTACAAAGCCGGCGTTCCGCCGAAGATAGACGTCGCGGATGGATCGCTCGACGATTCAACCGCAAATCTGCTCGATGCGTTGTATCTGCATGGCCTCGCTGAATTTGCGTATCGCAACGGTCTGGATTTGCGCGGTCGCATTGCGTTTCCACGTTCCGGTGAGCCACCTGGAAAAATCGAAGCGGCAACGTTGCACCTTCCCAAGCGCACGCTTGTGCCCATCGGCGGCGGTAAAGATTCCCTCGTCGCGGTGGAAGCCATCAAGCAAATCGGCGGCGAGGCGACGGCGGTATGGGTCGGCAACTCTCCCCTGATTGCTGCGTGCGCTGAGCGAACGGGTCTCCCTACGCTGAACATTCAACGCGAGCTTGCCCCTGGTTTGTTCGAGTTGAATCGACTGGGTGCATGGAACGGCCATATTCCTGTTACGGCGGTGAACTCGGCCATTCTCGCCGTCGCCGCCATTCTCTACGGTTACGACAGTATTGCCTTCGCCAACGAACGCTCCGCGTCGGCGGCGACGTTGGAATACGAAGGGCAGCAGGTGAATCATCAGTGGAGCAAGGGCTACGCCTTCGAGCGCTTGCTCAATGATTGGCTGCACACGCATGTCGCGGCGGATCTCGATTACTTCTCACTGCTGCGGCCGTACTCCGAGCTGGCGATCACGCGCGCCTTTTCAAAACTTACGCCTTATTTCGACGTATTTTCCAGCTGCAATCGCAACTTCAAAATTCTAGGGCCCAAGCCTGCCGATCGGTGGTGCGGCCAATGTCCGAAGTGTCACTTCGTGTTTCTTGCGTTGGCGCCGTTCCTGCCAAAGCCGCGTTTGCTCGCCATCTTCGGACGCAATCTGCTCGATGACGAATCGCAGGCCGCGGGTTTTGATGCGCTACTGGAGTACCGCGATCACAAACCGTTCGAGTGCGTAGGCGAGGGCGCGGAAGCGCGCGCGGCGATGTATGTGCTGAGTCAGCGACCGGAATGGCAAGAAGACATACTGGTAGCCCGTTTCCGCAGCGAAATTTTGCCGCAGCTCGATATCTCGCTGTTGTCGCTGGAGCCGTGGCTGCAGCCCGCGGGCGAGCATCGTGTGCCGCTTCGCCTGCAAGCAGCGCTCACGGCGATCGGCTGATATGCGTATCGCAGAGCTTGCTGGAAAGCGTGTCGCGATTTGGGGATTCGGGCGTGAAGGGCGGGCAGCTATCCGTGCGATTCGTCATCGGCTGCCGGATCTCGCGCTGGCGCTTTATTGCAGCGAGGCGGAAGTTGGGGGGGCGCAGGCTTTCGATGTGACGCTGCGTATCTATCCGCACGAACCTGATGCAGTGGCGCTGAGTGCTTACGACATTGTTGTGAAGTCACCCGGTATTTCCGCCTACAAGCCTGCGATTCTCACCTCGCAAGCGCAAGGCACACGTTTTACCTCCGGCACAGCGCTTTGGTTCGCGGAAAATTCGCAAGCGCGTGTGGTCGCGGTAACGGGAACCAAAGGCAAAAGCACTACAACCGCGTTGATTGCGCACCTTGCACGCGCGCTCGGTATTCGTACTGCACTCGCCGGCAACATTGGCTTGCCGCTGCTCGAGTTGTTGGATCAACAGGCCGATCTGTGGGCCATCGAACTTTCCAGTTTTCAGACAGGTGAGGCCGGTTCGCTGGAATTGGGTGTCATCACAAGCCTGTACGAAGAACATCTCGATTGGCACGGATCGCGTGAGCGCTATGTTGCCGACAAGCTGAAATTGATAGATGTGGCACGCGAATTGTTGGTCAATGCAGGGCAGGCTGCGTTGCTGGAGAAGACGGCAACGCACGCACATCGACAGCTGTTTGCCAATGCAGACGGATGGCACGTCAAAGAAGGTTTTATTTGCCGTGGCGAAGCGACCGTTTTTGCGTTGGATCGCCTTCCCGTGCCGGGTATGCACAACGCCTTGAATGCGTGCGCAGCGTTGGCGGCGGTGGAACTCATGGGCTTCGATGCCGCCGAAGCGGCAGCGTCGCTCTCTAACTTTCGTGCATTGCCGCATCGTCTCCAATCATTAGGCGAGCGTGATGGTTTGCAGTGGATCAACGATTCCATCAGCACGACACCACAAGCCACGCTAGCCGCGCTCGATAGTTTGCGTGATCGCGAAATCACCGTCATTGTGGGCGGTCACGATCGAGGCCTCGATTGGTCGCCGTTCGTACAAGCTGTCGCTTCGCGCAGTGCCTTGCGCATCGTTACGCAGGGGGCAAATGGACCTCGCATTGCACGCGCGTTGCGTGCGGCGAAGTCGGAGGTGCCATTGGGCGATGTCGACAAGTTCGCGGATGCGATCGACATGGCTCGCACCATCACGCCACCGGGCGGCGTTGTACTGCTCTCGCCGGGTGCCCCCAGCTTTGATCAATTTCACGACTATGCCGAGCGCGGAAAGCGCTTTGCCGATATCGCCGGGTTCGATGACAAGACCATGACCGGCATCGATGGACTGGGTATAGCTTGATATTTGAAGGCGCCCGTCGGTTCGCGTTTTACATATATTTCACCAGAGCCAGGCAAGTGGTAGTACAGTGATTTACGCTTTGGCGTCTTTCGGATCGAAAGGGCTCGAGAGCAATGCGCCCATTCACTCCATCGTCGAACTTTTGTGGATTGAATCGAATCGGACGAGCGTCACAATTCGATTTTCTGTGCGAGCGTTTTAATTAAGTGGTTTAAGGGTCTGGCGGCAAAAACTCGGTTGCAAGATCGTAGATTCACGGAAGGTGCAAAGGGAAAGGGAATTCACCTGTCTCCATGAACGTGGAGGGGTTTTGCATGAATCGCAGCGGTCAGGGTCTGTGCAAGTCGAAGTCAGTTTCTCCCCGCACGCGGATCGTTATCGATGTGACCCGCGCTCCCAACTATGTGCCATGGCGGACGTCGCGCATCCACGTTGCTGCGCTGCTCGCTCTACTGGGATGGCCGGTCCATGCGCAAACCGTTAGCGCTGTCGCGAGCGGCCAGTGGGACACGGCAAGTACCTGGAGCAACGGTGCGCCACCGAGTGCCGGCAATAACTACGTCATTGGCAGCGGTTTCGTCATCAATTCACCGCCGGTCCCTTCCGCAGGCACCTATAACTACGCCTTTGCGGGTGGCTCGCTAACCGTAGAGTCGGGTGGCACGTTGGAGTTTGCCAGCAATAACGTCAGCACTGGGGCCACGGCACGCATCACCATCCCAAATCTGGTCCTTGATAACGGCAGCAGTCTGTATCTCAAAACCAAAGCTGGAACAACGGTCTATGCGCTTCAGATGGGGCTTAGCCTGCCAAGCTCCGGTACCGTGACGATTTACAACAACAATGCTGGCGGATACGGAGTCGGTCTCACTCTTGCCGCCACCGCAGTGCTCAGCGGCGGCGCAAATATCAACTTGAACCTCAACGCGGCCGGATATTCGGGACTGACGGAAAAGAACATGTACGTCAGTAGCGCCAACAATCCCTTCAGCGGGAACTGGACAGTTACCTCGGCCAACATTGTTGCAGGCTCTCGGCAAGGCGGCTTAATCGCCGGTGCTGTGAATGCGTTGGGCACCGGGCAGGTGACGCTGTCTTCATCGGTGTTGGTCAACCAGGTTGCAGGCGGACTCGATTCGATCAGTGGCGTGAACGTGGGCGCCAATTCATCGGTGCAGGTCAATGCAAACTGGAGCGACCCGAATGCTTTTCTCGCGCTAAATATTTCGACATCGAAGGTTGCGATCAACAACAGCAATACCGCAGTGAGTATTGGGCAGCTCAGTGGGGTGAGCGGTTCGTCGATCACGGGGAACGCGGCAGGCAATTCGCTTGGTGTCACGAATACGGTCGATTCCATGTACGCCGGAACGATTGCCGGAAGCCTTTCTCTCGCCAAAAACGGCGCAGGCATGCTGACGTTAACCGGTACGAATACTTACAACGGCGGTACGCAGATCAGCGCAGGCACATTGCAGCTCGGCAACGGTGGCACCACGGGTAGCATTGTTGGAAACGTTACCGACAACGGTGTGCTGGCCTTTAACCATTCCGACGACATTGTTTATTCGAACATCATCAGTGGTGCAGGTGGCTTGAATCAGCTCGGCCCCGATATGCTGACATTGGACGGTGAGCAGACCTACACCGGTCCTACTCAAGTGTTGGCCGGAACGCTTGCCGTCGACGGCTCGATCCAATCGAACACGGTCACAGTGTATGGCGGTGCGATCCTGTCCGGCTTCGGCAACATCGGCGCCGACGTGTACAACCGGGGCACGGTGTGGCCGGGTAATGCGATAGTCGGTGACACCCGCTATGGCACATTGACCATTCGCGGCCATTACGTGGGGCAGGGCGGTGTGCTGGAACTCAACACCTACTTGGGTGGCGACAATTCGCCTACGGATTTGCTCGTCATCGATGGCGGCTCTGCGACCGGTACGACCGGCGTCATCGTGAACAACACGGCGATGAGCAGTGCCGAAACCAATGGCAACGGAATCCTGATCGTATCTGCCGTCAACGACGCCACAACGACGGCAACCGCTTTCAACCTCGCTTCCGAAGTCCGTGTCGGTGCGCTCGACTATCGTCTGTTCCGCGGCAGCATCGAGGGAACCCATCCGAATAGCTGGTATCTGCGCAACGGTTTCATTGTGCCACCGCAACCGCCCGAACCACCCGAGCCGCCGGTGCCGCCGGAACCTCCTCAACCACCCGAACCTCCTCTTCCGCCGGACCCGCCGCCGGAGCCGGATCTTCCGCCCGGTGTTTATCCGATCATCGGGCCGGAAGTGGCGACGTATGGCGTCGTGCAACCTGTTGCACGCGAACTGGGTGTGATGACCTTGGGCACGATGGATCAGCGCATAGGTGATAGCGCATTGATGGCATCGTCAGTGGTCGATACGGATCATGGTCCATCTGTGTGGGGGCGTTCGTTCGCGAGCAATATCGATAACAGCTACCGCTCTTTTGCCGCGCCACAAGCGAACGGCAATCTCTACGGTTTCCAAACAGGTGCGGACGTCTGGCAAGGCGAGTGGATCGAAGGTCATACTGATCGATTTGGCAGCTACGTGTCGTATGGTCAGGCGGATATCAACGTGCGTGGATTGGTGACGAACGCGGAAGCTACCAACTACGCGATGCAGCACACCGGTGCGTTGACGCTACGCGCGACCTCGTTCGGCACGTATTGGACGCACTACGGTCCAGGTGCTTGGTACCTCGATGGTGTTGTGCAAGCCAGTACATATAGCGGCGCCGCCACAACCAACAATGCGCGCATGAATACTCATGGCGTTGGTTTCGCCGGTTCGTTGGAGTTCGGTTATCCCATTGCGCTTCCGCAGCTTGGCGCGGGCTTCGTACTGGAGCCGCAAGTTCAGACTATCTGGCAACACACGGCATTCAGTTCCGGCAATGATGGCCTTGGCGACGTTGAGCTCGGTAGTACCAACGGCAGCACGGGCCGAATCGGTCTACGTGGTAAGTGGCACCTGACAAGTTCAAGTGGTCTATGGTGGGAGCCGTATGGAGGCATCCATGTTTGGCGCGATTGGGGAGGTCGCAGCGCGACGGTGTTTGGCGATACGCCCGGTAGTACAAGCGCCGCGCAACTTGTGCCGCAAGCCAGTCGTGCGGAAGTCGCGGGTGGTGTCACGGGCAAGCTGTTGGCGCGGTTAAGCGTATATGGTTCGTTGGGATACGAGCACGAGTTGGGGAGTTCGACGAATGCTCGGCGAGAAGGTTTTAATGCAAGTGCCGGATTGCGTTATACGTGGTAGCAAGCGGGTAACGCAAGCCAAGGCTGTCAGAAATAGTCTGGGCTCAACCCGTCGCAACTTGCGTTGAGTGTGTACGGTCATGACGCATGCTTATAGGCCTAGTCCGATATTCAGGCGATAGGGGCGTCCATAACCTAGAGGGTCTTCTTCACACTTGCCCTCTTCGAGAGACCTGGTTTGTGCCGTGTGCTTTCGCGTTGCTGTCAGCGACAGCAAGACAAGAAGGGTAAGACACCGCGACAAATTCGGAGACGCCCTATGCAAAGAAACCGCCGCTGGATAAAAGCAGTTTCTGAAATGAACAAGGCTAAGTCTGCCAAGCATGTGAGTGTCGCCGGCCATCGCCGTGACTTTCGTCTGACGCCGCTGTGCGCAAGCTTGGTTGCGCTCGGCCTCAGCGTAATGCTCGGACAGGTTTGTGCCCAAACCATCAATCTGACAAGTGCCGATCCTAGCTACGCACTTAGTGGGGATCAGACCGTTACGGCGATTACCGTCGCAAACAACGTGAGCGGCTCGATTGCCGGACCAGGTCACACGCTTACGTATGCAGGGGCGACGAACGGTTTCTCCCTTGGCGGTACAACCAGTGGAACCAGCCAGGCGCTCGACATGTCTGGCTTGACGAATTTTGTTTTCAACAATCCGACACAAGCCTTTACCGTTGGCGGCGCAAGCAGTGCTGGTACGGCGGCTGCCACAGGAACGCTGACGCTGGCATCAGCGAGCAATGTGATCACTGCGTCGTCTTTCAATATTGCCAATATCACCAACGGCGGAAGTAACGCCGCGTCTACGAACTACGGGGTGGTGCAACTTGGACAGAGCAATACCATCAATGCCGACACAATCAATGTGGGTACCGGTGCGAAAACGAATGGCACGTTGCAATTTCAGAGCGGCATAACCGATGGGATGCTGGTGTTACGCGGTACCAACGGCACCAGTCCGGTTACCAATTGGAACATTGGTACGAACGGGTATAGCCAATATGTGAATACCACGGGCATCGTTGACCTCAGTGCTGGTTCATTGGACGCGGATGTCGTCAATATAACGATTGGTGAGGCGCCCTCGAA
>DATJMR010000384.1:0-14231 GCA_035508595.1 Dyella sp. | reverse complement strand
TCGACTGCGCTGGCTCATTGCTTTGCTCCTCATCGACAAGTGTTCGAGCATAGCCGAGGCCAAGCCTGCGGCATGTGTTGCGCTACGATCTTTGCATTCCTCCTTGGAGTCGGCCGCATGCGCGCACCAACGGGTTCGGTTGTCGGGCTGTGTTCGGCGTCTGCCACGATGTCGGCGATGGGCATGGCGTTCCTCGGCTACTGGGGCGTGCACGAACCCACCCCATGGAATGCGCGCGACATCGCGGTCGTGTGCCTGGCCTTTCTCAGTTTCATGGCCCTGGGCGCCACGATCTGGATCGCCACGACGCCCGTCGCCGACGATGCCGTCGAACGGGTCGCACCCGCGCGCCTGAGTTTTGCCGCCGGACTGGTTTTGATGTGGCTGGCGATCATCGTCGCCATCGTCCGGTAAGCGCCCACCTGGCGTCCCCGCAAAAACGTTCCAGCCCGCGCCCTGCTTGGGGTCGCACCGCTTATCCACCGCTTATCCACAAATTATTGTGTTGACCGATATCGATCACCCCGATATGTTGTGTCTGTCGGTCGCCACCTTCGGATGGTTTCGAGGGCGGCTCGGGAATCCGGTGCGAATCCGGGACTGCCCCGCAGCGGTAAGCGGAGACCAAAGCCCAATCACGCACTGGCGCCTTCGCGGGCCGGGAAGCGGGGCCAGTAGGCGCATCGCAAGGTGCACATCCGCAAGTCCGAAGACCTGCCGACACGGCATGACCGGAGCGTCATGCCGCTCGTGACGGCCTCCGCGGGGAGGTGTGTCGCACGACGCGGATGTCTCACACCCCGTGTCGGGCGATCGACCGCGTAAGCCGCCACATCAGCCCTGCGCGCGGGAGCAGGCGGTTGAGACCTAGGGTCTGTCCGCTCGAACCGGATGCTTCCGGCCTGGACAGGCACCGTTGCCCGGAGCGCCCAACATGCAACCTATCGATAACGAATCGCGCGAGCGCACCGACGTTCGCGCGGACACGTCCTCCTTTTCCGCCGACGACACGACCACGAACCCACACCTTACGATGTCCGCCACTGCCGAAACTCCGTTCGCCCTGACACCTCCGCACAATCCCGGCCAGATGCGCGTCACCAAGCGCAACGGCCGACACGAAGTGGTCGACGTCAACAAGATCGTGCGCGCCGTAACGCGCAGCGCGGAAGGTTTGCACGCCGTCGATCCGTTGCGCGTCGCATTGAAAACCATCGGCGGCCTATACGACGGCGCCACCACGCAAGAGCTGGATCAGCTGTCCATCCGCACGTCCGCCGCGTTGACGGCGGAGGAACCCGAATACGGCCAGCTCGCCGCGCGCCTGCTCAGCGCTTTCGTCGACAAGGAAGTGAGCGGCCAGGAAATCCAGAGCTTTTCGCAGTCCATTGCACGCGGCGCGGAACTGGGCATCGTCAACGCGCGCCTGCGCGACTTTGTGACGGCCAACGCGCGCAAGCTCAACGACGCGATCGATCCGCTCGCTACGCGCCGCTTCGAATACTTCGGCTTGCGCACGGTCTACGACCGCTACCTGCTGCGTCATCCGCAACTGCGCAAAGTGATCGAAACGCCGCCCTATTTCTTTATGCGCATCGCTTGCGCGCTGGGCGGCGACGACATGGGGGAGACGCTGGAGCTCTACCGCCTGTTCTCATCGCTCCAATACATCGCCAGCTCGCCGACCTTGTTCAACGCAGGCACGGCGCACGAGCAGCTCAGCTCGTGCTTCCTGCTCGATTCGCCGCAGGACTCGCTGGAATCGATCTACGAGAAATACGGCGACGTCGCCAAGCTCAGCAAATTTGCCGGCGGCATAGGCCTTGCGTACTCGCGCGTGCGCTCGCGCGGTTCGCTGATCAAAGGCACCAACGGTCATTCGAACGGTCTGGTACCGTGGCTGAAAACACTGGACGCATCGGTGGCGGCCGTGAACCAGGGCGGCAAGCGCAAGGGCGCAGCATGCGTGTACCTGGAACCGTGGCACGCCGACATCGAAGAGTTTCTGGAACTGCGCGACAACACGGGCGATGAAGCGCGTCGCACGCACAACCTCAACCTGGCGAACTGGATTCCCGACGAATTCATGCGTCGCGTGGAGCACGACGGCAACTGGTCGTTGTTCGATCCCAAAGTGGTGCCGCATTTCGTCGACACCTGGGGCGAAACGTTCGAGCGCGCTTATCACAAGGCGGAAACCGATGGTTTGGCGGTGAAGACCGTCAAGGCGCGCGAGCTATACGCGCGCATGTTGCGTACGCTGGCGCAGACCGGCAACGGCTGGGTGACGTTCAAGGATCGCAGCAACGCCACCAGCAATCAGACGGCGAAGCCCGAGAACGTGATCCACCTTTCGAATCTGTGCACCGAGATTCTGGAAGTGACCAGCGCCGACGAAACGGCGGTCTGCAATCTGGGTTCGATCAACCTTGCCCGTCACGTCGTGGATGGCGCATTCGATTTCGCCAAGCTCGCCACCACCGTACGCACGGCGGTGCGGCAGCTCGATCGCGTGATCGATCTGAACTTCTATCCCATCGATACGGCCGCGACGGCCAATCGCAAGTGGCGCCCGGTGGGTCTTGGCGTGATGGGCTTGCAGGATGTGTTCTTCAAGCTGCGTTTGCCGTTCGATTCGGCCCAGGCGCTGGAGCTTTCCACACGCATCGCCGAAGAGATCTATTACAACGCGCTGGCGCAGTCCAATGCATTGGCCGAGCAGCAAGGTGCGCATCCGGGCTTTGCCGAAACCCGTGCGGCGCATGGCCAATTGCAGTTCGATTATTGGAAGACGGCAACACCGCACGACACCGCACGCTGGGATGCGTTGCGCGATGCCATCAAGACCCATGGCCTGCGCAACTCGTTACTGATCGCCATTGCGCCAACCGCAACGATCGCATCCATCGCCGGCTGTTACGAGTGCATCGAGCCGCAGGTCAGCAATCTGTTCAAGCGCGAAACCTTGTCAGGCGATTTCCTCGTTGTAAACCGTTACCTGGTGGAAGAACTGAAGGCGCTGGGCCTGTGGACGTCCGAAATCCGCGACGCGATCAAGCTCGCGGAAGGTTCGATCCAAAACATCGCGGCCATTCCGGAACGCTTGCGCTCGATCTATCGCACGGTGTGGGAGTTGCCGCAAAAAGTGCTGATCGATCTGGCCGCCGCGCGCGGCGCGTATATCGATCAAAGCCAGTCGCTGAATTTGTTCATGGAGAACCCGAATATCGGGCAGCTGAGCTCCATGTACATGTACGCCTGGAAATCCGGCATCAAGACGACGTACTACTTGCGCTCGCGTCCCGCGACGAAAATTGCCAAGACGACCGTCGCGGTGTCGGCCGCGCCGGCACCGGCACCGGCGCCCAGCGCGCAGGACGAAGCGACGGCCGCGGTGTTCTGCTCTCTAGAGAACCCGGAATACTGCGAAGCTTGCCAATAGACTCATCCGTCATTCCGGCGAACGCCAGGACGACAGCGAGAAAACGGTTCAGCCGCAGATTTCAGGATAAAGATCGCGCCAATAAGGATTGGAATTTTCGATGAGTTCGATCTTCCATGCTCGCTTCCATGCCTTGATCGCTTTTTCCCTACAAATCGCGGACTCCATCGAATCGTGCAATTCAAACCAGACGAGATCATGCACGTTGTAACGCTTAGTAAAGCCATCGACAGTGCCCTGCCTGTGCTGCCACACGCGGCGAAGCAGGCTCGACGTAACGCCGATGTACAGCGTCGCGTTGCGGCGATTGGCAAGAACATAAACGCACGGCTGTCGTTCGCGCATAAGTTGTATCCGCTCAGTCTCCGCCTGAGCTTGCCCGATCAGTCCGCGTTGCACGACCGTCATCCCAGCGAAAGCTGGGATCCAGCGTCTTTCGCCGACACATACCGTCGACGCAACGGAAGTCACTGGATTCCAGCTTTCGCTGGAATGACGACTTCGAATGATTAAATAAATCGCCAGATTCAACGTCTGATCAAGGAATATTCCATGTCGGCCCAACACATCCTCGACCCCGGCTTCGAACTCACCCTGCGCCCCATGCGCTACCCCGAGTTCTACGAGATGTATCGCAACGCGATCAAAAACACGTGGACCGTGGAGGAAGTGGATTTTTCGCTCGACGTCACCGATCTCAAATCGAAGATGACGGACGCGGACCGGCACCTTATTCATCGCTTGGTGGCGTTCTTCGCCACCGGCGATACCATCGTGGCGAACAACCTGGTGCTAAACTTGTACCAGCACATCAACGCGCCGGAAGCGCGCATGTACTTGTCGCGCCAGCTGTTCGAGGAGGCGCTGCATGTGCAGTTTTATCTCACGCTGCTGGATACTTACATTCCCGATCCGAACGAACGCAACAAAGCGTTTGCCGCCATCGAAAACATCCCATCGATCCGTCAAAAAGGCGCGTTCTGCTTCAAGTGGATCGATTCCGTCCAGAACCTGCAACGACTGGAAACGCGCGAGCAGCGTCGGCAGTTCCTGCTCAATCTGATCTGTTTCGCGGCCTGCATCGAAGGCTTGTTCTTCTTTGCCGCGTTTGCATACGTCTACTTCCTGCGTTCGCGCGGTTTGCTGCACGGCCTGGCGTCGGGCACCAACTGGGTATTCCGCGACGAATCGGGACACATGGCATTCGCCTTTGCGGTGGTGCGCACCGTGCGCGCGCAGGAGCCGGATTTGTTCGACGACGCCATGCGTACGCAAGTGGAAGCGATGCTGGAAGAAGCCATCGCTTGCGAAACACAGTTTGCCCAAGACGTGCTCTCCGGCGGCGTGGCCGGTCTTTCGGTGAAAGACATGCGCCAGTATTTGGAATACTGCGCCGATCAGCGTCTCGCCCAGCTCGATCTGCCGAAGAAGTACGGCGCGAAAAATCCGTTCGATTTCATGGATCTGCAAGACGTGCAGGAAGTCACCAACTTCTTCGAGCGGCGCGTTTCCGCGTATCAGGTGGGGGTTGAGGGAGAGGTGGCGTTCGACATGGCGTTCTGATGCAATCTGTCGCCATGAATACGCCGCTTGTCGTTCTCACTGATGCGCCGGACGCCGCCGATGTGGCGGCTGTCCGCGCGCAACTGAGTCAATTCAATCTTGCCGCGACCCGCATCGATGATCAGCGCGCACTCGCCGTGCTGGTGAAAGATCCCGTCACCGGCGATGTGCAAGGCGGGCTTACCGGCCGCACGTCGCGCGGCATGTTGTTTGTCGAAGTGTTCTTTTTGCCGGAGTCGCTGCGCGGCACGGGCCTGGGTAGCACGGTGCTGCGCATGGCCGAAGAAGAAGCGGTACGCCGAGGCTGTCGCCACGGCCTGCTGCACACCAACACCTTCCAGGCGCCGGAGTTCTACAAAAAGAACGGCTGGCAGGAAATGGGCTCCATCCCCAGCGATCCACCAGGCAACTGCCGGATCTTTTTCAGCAAACAGTTGCACACATAACGGGTTTGTACTTTTGCCATGCAAACAGCCTCCGCGACAGGAGGCTGTTTGTCACGCATGAGATGCGCCTAGCGCTACGCGACTCAACTCCAGCTGCTGTCGTCGTCAAAGCCGCCGCCGTCGAAGTTGCTGTCGTCGAAATCGGTCGACGTGAAATCCTGACCGCCGCCGCTTGAGGCGTTACCGTCGTCGTAGAAATTGTTTTCCGTGACGTTCTCGATCACTTCGGGCTGCCCGCCAAAACCGCCGCCGAACAACCCGCCGCCGTGATGGCCACCCAAGAGGCTCTCGATCCCATCGAACAGGAACATGCCGCCCGCGACACCCGCGGCCGTCGTTGCCGCGCTCTGCAGAAAACTCGGCGCGGCGCTTTGCGGCGCGGCGGCACTGCCGCCGAACAAACGCTCGCGCCAGGACGGCGCCGCTTGTTGTTGCGGCATCGGCGGCGGCGCGGCCGTTCCCCATGCCGAAGGCTGTCCGCCAAGGAAGCTGCCACCGCCCTGCTGGCCCGCTGCCTGCGCCTGCAATTGCGCAATCTGCGCTTTGGCCGCATCCAGCGCATGTTGTTGCAGCAAGCTGCGCTGCACGAGCAGATACAACGCATCGGGCTGACTGGCCAGGCGCTGGCGAATCAGCGCATCGGCCTGCGCGTCCTTGGCGACGCCGTTGACGGCGGCCAGGCGCTGAAGGAAATCGTCGAGAAGAGTTTGTTCCTGGGGAGTCATGGGAGTATCCGTTGGACAGCTAAGGGCGCCGGCACGATGCAGGCACCGACGAAAGTATGCGCAGCTTGTGTGACCTCAAGGGGTGACCTTTGTGCTATGGCGGTTGTCCGGTCGGACGGGGCTGCGTTCATCTTCGCTAGCCCGAAAGCCTATTGACTACAGGTGTAGTCATAGCGTAGCGTTGACTACACCTGTAGTCAACCGAGCCGTCCGTCATGACCAAATCGTCCATCGGCGACCAGGAGCTGGCGCTTCTGCATTATCTGTCCGAACACGAACACGCCTCGGTGGGCGAAGTGGCCGCCGACTTCGGCGAGGCGCGCGGCCTGGCGCGCTCGACGGTGCTGACGATGATGGAGCGCTTGCGCGCGAAGTCCTATCTGAAGCGGCGTCACGTGGAAGGCGTTTATCGCTACACCACCGCCACCGGGCCGGGCGAAGCGCTGAACAACGCCGTAGGTCAGTTTGTCGAGAAGACCTTGTCCGGCTCGCTCTCGCCGTTCGTGGTGTGGATGTCGCAAAAGGCGGATGTCAGCGATAGTGAATTGGCCGAGCTCGAGGCGCTGGTCGCGCAACTGCAATCAAGGCGGAAGGATGCCTGACATGAATACCTTGATCCCTTTCGCCGACACACTGCTCTCGCGGCTGGCCTGGGCCACAGCGCAGGCGACCGTCCTGATTGCGGCCTTGTGGCTGCTCATGCGGTATGTACCACGGCTGGCGCCTTCCATCCGCTGCATGTTGTGGTGGCTCGTTGCCGCGCAACTTGTTCTGGGCATGGCCGTCAATACACCCGTGCAACTGCGTTGGCTCAAGCCTGCGCCGGTGGCGGCCGCCGGGTCGGTACACGAAACGGTCTTGTTCATGCATGCCAGCAATCCGGCCGATGCGCCTCGCGTGCAGGACGAGCCGATCGCGTACGGCACCGTGCTTACCCCGCACACGGCAGCGTCGGCATGGACATGGCCGGAAGTGGTCGTTGTGCTGTGGCTGTCGTTGGTTCTGCTACACGTTGTCTTGGCGGCACGACAATGGCTGGAAAGTCGCGCACTGCTTCGCCAAGCGGAACCGGCAAAGAGCGCTGCGTTGCAGACGCTCTATGTGAATCAGGCGCGGGCGCTCGGCATGCGCCGCTTGCCGGCGCTTCGTATCTCCGAAGCGATCGTGTCGCCGCAAGTGAGCGGCCTTTGGCGGCCTGTCGTGCTGTTGCCCGCCGAGCAGACGTTGTCGTCGGAAGAGTTGTCGATGGCGATTGCGCACGAGCTTGCGCATATTCGTCGCGGCGATCTGTGGCTGGGCTGGATTCCCGCGATTGCGCAGCGTCTGTTCTTTTTCCACCCGTTGGTCACGTGGGCGATGCGCGAGTACGCGGTGTATCGAGAGGCCGCTTGCGATGCGCAGGTATTGCAGCGGCACAACGCCGCGCCGCAATGCTACGGGCATCTGCTGGTACGCCTGGGCGTGGTGGATCCGATGCATTCCAGTCTTGCGGGCGCTTCGTCGACGTTCCTCCATTTGAAACGGAGATTGATCATGTTGCAGCAAAGCGTGAATGACGGCGCACCGCGCGCGTATAGCTGGCTGCTCGTCGCTGCCATGGCGGCGGTCGGCATTCTTCCTTATCGCGTGACCGCCAGCGACGCGGCGGTGCAAGCGAATGCGTCGCCGGTCACCGATGCCGTCATAGCCGCGACACCGGCTACTCCGCCCACGCCTGCCACACCACTAACACCGGTTACGCCCCCAACGCCGGTTACTCCGCCAACGCCGAGAACGCCGCCCACACCCGCTACTCCGCCAACACCGAAAACGCCGCCGACACCCGTTACCCCGCCCACGCCGGAAACGCCACCAACACCCGTTACCCCGCCAACGCCAGCAACGCCCCCAACGCCGGCTACACCGCCGACACCTGATGCGCCCGATGCACTTGTCATACACAGCGGCCGGCCCGGCGCGCACGACGTAGACATCGAAACGTACCCGGATGCGGCACATGGCATTGCGCTGTTCGACGGCGATACGGTGATGGTCAGCGGCAACGACACCGATATGGCGAATGCGGAGCAGTTCCACACGCACGGCGATCCGATGCTCTGGATCCGCAACGGTCGGCAAGCCTATGTGATCCACGATGCAAAAGTGATTCACCAAGCCAAAGAGGCGTACGCACCGCTCAATCAACTGGCGCGCGCACAGGGCGAGCTGGCCGGCAAGCAAGGCGAGCTGGCCGGCCGCCAAGCCGGACTGGCTGCGCAAGAAGGTGCATTGGCCGATCGCGAGGCGCAGCTGGCGAGTCGTCGCGCCAACCTCGACGCGCAACGCGCTTCACTGGAAAGCGCAGACGCGTCCGATCGCCAGGAACAAGACGCCCTTGAGAAAGGCCAAAGGGCGGGCATGGATGCGGAGCAGGCCTCGATAAATCGCGAGCATCAGAAGATCCAGCAAATGAGCGAGGTCCTGTCCCAGCAGCAACACGACCTTTCGCTACGCCAGCAAGACGTGTCGGCGCAACAAAAACGCGCGTCGGAAGAGGTCGATCGGCAACTGGACGAGGTCTTAAAGGACGCCCTGGCGCGCGGCCTGGCGCAACCGGAGCATCTATAAGGCGATGAGGTAAAGCCACATCGGCTTTGCCTCTCACTTTCGCACCTTGCAACACCGCTAGCAGACAACTGCCCGCGTCACCGGGCGGCAGGGATCGTGCGTCTTCCTTTTCGGCTTACCCGGAGCGATGCGATGTTCGGTTATTACCTTACGCTTGCCATTCACAGCCTTCGGCGCAGCCGAATCATCACCGCACTGATGATCGCCGCGATCGGTTTGG
Source organism: Dyella sp. (assembly GCA_035508595.1). Classification (GTDB taxonomy): domain Bacteria; phylum Pseudomonadota; class Gammaproteobacteria; order Xanthomonadales; family Rhodanobacteraceae; genus Dyella_B. The sequence goes on along the minus strand of DATJMR010000384.1, from coordinate 5,228 downwards.
GGATAGGCGCCAGCATGACGATGATCACCGTCATGCACATGATGTCGGGTGATCCCATACCAGACCGCAGCGGGCAACTGTACGTGCCTGTGATCGATCCGTATCCCCTCGATCACCAGAAATCCAAAAACAATATCGTGTCCGCCGATATGACATGGGTGGATGCGATGTATCTGCTAAAAGCCGCGCGCGCAAAGCGGCAGGCAGCCATGGTGACGGGCGTTTTACCGATACATCCGGCGCAGAGCTCCGAGCATCCGTTCTTCGAATTCGGGCATTTTGTCACGGCGGACTTCTTTCCCATGTTCGGCGTTCCGCTCCGCGAGGGCTCGGGATGGACGGCGCAGGACGATCAAGCCCATGCTCGCGTCATCGTGATCAGCGACGATCTTCGCCGCAAACTGTTCGGCAACACCTCGGCGGTTGGCCGCACCCTGCGGCTCAAGGACACCGACTTTCGCGTGATCGGCGTATTGGGCGATTGGCAACCGCAACCCACGTTCTATGCGCAGATCGACGATCGCGCTTTCGGGCGTGCGGATCAGTTTTTTCTGCCCCTGCAAACGGCGGTGGAGTTGAAATTCGATGCCAGCGGGCGCATGGCTTGCTGGGGCAACAACGGCGATGCACGCCTCAGCGACCACTGCACCTGGCTGCAGTTCTGGGTGCAGTTGGACAGCGCGAACGAAGCGCGCGCCTATCGCACATTCCTCAACGACTATTGCCGCGATCAAAAGGCGCATGGTCGCTTTCCTCGCCCCGCTAATGCACAACTCTACGGTCTGATGGACTGGCTTGCCAATCAGCGCGTGGTGCCGGACGACCTGCGCATGCAGCTGTGGCTCGCGCTCGGGTTTCTTGGCGTGTGCATGGTCAATATCGTCGCTTTACTGCTCGCCAAGTTTCTTCGACGCAGCAACGAAATCAGCGTGCGCCGCGCATTGGGCGCACGTCGGCGCGACATCTTTCTGCAGCTCGGTATCGAATCGGCGGTGGTCGGCTTCGCGGGCGGTGCGCTCGGGCTGACCATCGCCGAACTGGGCTTATGGAGTATCCGCCGGCAACCGGACGGTTACGCACAGCTGGCGCACATGGATATGACGATGCTGCTGGGCACATTTGCACTTGCCGTCATCGCCAGCGTCCTTGCCGCGCTGCTGCCTGCCTGGCGGGCTTGCAACGTGATGCCTGCCCTGCACATGAAAACTCAGTGAGGTCGCCATGCTCAAACTCCCGCCCGTTCTCGCCAGCCTTACGCGGCACAAGCTCACGGCGTTGCTGCTCGCACTGCAGGTCGGCCTGACCTGCGCCATCGTCTGCAACGTTGCGTTCATGATCGTGCATCGTGTGGCGCAGCTGCGCTTGCCCAGCGGCGTCGCCGAAAACGAACTCGTGATGATCGAAAATACGGATCTGAAGGACCAGGCGCAGGCGTTGACGCGGCACAACGCCGACGTCGCCGCGTTGCGAGACATACCCGGCGTGAAAGCAGCCGTCGCGGTGGACTCCCTGCCCTTCAGCCACATGGATTGGCGCAACGGCATTTCGCTGGTACCCGACGGTCCCTCGCGCGCCATCGCTTCCGCTTACAACGGCACACCGGGCGAACTGGCGGCGCTTGGTCTGCACCTGGTCGAAGGCCGGGATTTTCTGCCCAGCGAATACATACCGATGGGTACCGCACAGGACTGGAACGGCCTGGATCAAATATCCGTCGCCATCGTGACGCGTGCGCTGGCCGACAAACTGTTTCCCGGCCAGGATCCGCTCGGCAAGGTGATTTATCCCTCCGAAAAGCCGGTGCGCATCGTCGGCGTGGTCGACCACTTGTTGCAACCGCGATTGAGCGATGACGGCGAAAACGAATACGCGACGCTGCTGCCGATGTTGCCCGATTCAAACGGTATTACGTATGTGCTGCGCACAGCGCCGCAGGATCGCGAAAGCGTACTCAGGCGTGCTGCCGACACGCTCAATCAGCTCGACGGCGATCGCATTCTTCGTTATCCGCAGACGTTCACCCAGCTGCGCGCCGATTACTTTCGCCACGACCGCACGATGATCGGACTGCTGATTGCTGCCGCGCTGTGCCTGCTCTTCGTCACCGCATTGGGCATCGCAGGCCTGGCCAGTTTCTGGGTACAGCAACGCAAGCGTTCCATCGGCATCCGTCGGGCGGTCGGCGCCACGCGCCATGACATCCTGCGCTATTTCCAGACCGAAAATTTCCTGATCGTCACCGCCGGCGTGCTGCCCGGCTGCCTGCTCGCGTATGCGCTGAACCTGGTGTTGATGGCGCACTACGAACTCCCACGGCTCCCCGTGACCTATCTGCTCGCCGGCGTATTGGCATCGTGGCTGCTCGGGCAACTTGCCGTCATCGGTCCCGCGTTGCGCGCCGCCGCGGTGCAGCCGGTGGTCGCCGTGCGCAATCCGTAACGCCGACGTGCACCCGATATAGCGATCTATTTTCCGGCCATCGCACGCAATGCATCGAGCGCGTGCGCTTGGGCTTGCGCGGGTGACCACGATGCGATGTCCGCCAGCGAATAGGTGCGACGCAACTGACGAATCGTTTGCAAACCCAGCCAATAGCCCGTGCGGTTCGGCAGATCGGATTGATACGGCTTGGCCGCCGCATGGAACCAGCGCGAGAACACCTCGGGGTGCTCGACGTCGATGACCTTGGCATGCGCATCGTCAAGAAAGCGGCGTGCGATCTCTGGCAATTTTTCCGATGGAATCCGGCCTAGATCATCCTGCAGCAACAGTTCGCCGTCCGCGTGTCCGGGAGCCAGCACGCCACTTACATAGGTGGCCAAGCCCTCTTCGAACAACGGCAAGGTGAGTTCCGCATCCGGCATCACACCGTCGTTGCGAATACCGGTGTGCTGGGCGTGATAAAGATGAAACAGTTCGTGCGGCACCACGATATCGAGGTTGGCGTGTTCCATCAGCAAGGTATCGGCCGCAAAAGCCAATACCGGTTTGCCGCTGGCGAGCACACCGCTTTTGGCATCGAAGTTCGGCGCCAGCACAATCGTCACTGGCGGATGCGTATCCGCATCCGGAAACAGCGTCTTGAAGCGCAGCGACTGCTTCGCGATCGCATCCTGCAGCGCGCGAACCTCCGCGGGAATGTCGCCGGCCACGGCCGGATATCGCGTAAAACGCCTCCGCAGCCAGATCTGTCGGCGCGCCTGCCAGTAGGGATCGTGTTGTTTTTCCCAGACCACCGCGTCGTAGATGTCGCGACGCGGCGCTTCGATGTCCCGATCCCAAGCCTGCTGCTGTTGCAGAAACGGCTTTCCTTGGGCGGCGGACCAGAAACTGGCAAACGACGCGGAGATGGATGGCGCCTGCGCGTGTGACGCAGGCGCGAGGCTTGCGAGCAGCAGCGCCAAACACAACGCCCTGCTGCTCGCGGCCATCACCTTACCGCCAGGGCCATGGCTTGAGCGAGTACTCGTTCGGCGGCGTGTCGCCGGCCAGGTTCGTCACGAAGTAATCCCAGCGGCGACGCGTGGCGTACGGCGTTGCCGCCGCGTAGCCGTGATGCACGTTCGGAATCAGCAGCATGTCGAAGTTTTTGTTGGCCTTGATCAACGCATCGATCACCAACATGGTGCTGTAAGGCGGCACGTTGTCGTCGATCGAGCCGTGCACCAGCATCAGGTGACCCTTGAGGTTCTTGGCGATGTTCTGATTGGCTTGATTGTCGTAGTTGGTGGTGCCGTCTTTGTTGGTGACCAGCAGACCCTGCCACTTTTCGCCCCAATCGTCTTCGTATTCGCGATTGTCGTGATTGCCGCTTTCGGCCCAGCCCACCTTGAAGAAGTCCGGGTAACTGAACATCGCATCCGCGGTGGCGTTGCCGCCGCCGGAATGTCCCCAGATGCCGACGCGCGTCACATCGACCCACGGATAACGCTGGCCGAGCTCCTTGATCGCCGCTACTTGATCGGGCAGCGTGTTGTCGCCCATCTTGCCGTACCACACATCGTGGAACGTCTTCGAACGCCACGGCGTACCCATGCCGTCGATGGCGACAACGATAAAGCCGAGCTCCGCCAGCGACTGATGATCGGCCTGCGAGGTGGTGAAACCGAAGGTGTAGACCGAGCCGGTCTGCGGACCCGGATAGATGTAGTCGATGATCGGATATTTCTTGCTCGCATCGAAATGCGTGGGCTTGTACAGCAAGCCGTACAAATCGGTTTTGCCGTCGCGCGCCTTCACCACGATCTGTTCCGGCGGCTGCCAGCCCGTGGCCGTCAAACGCGAAATATCCGCCTTGGCGACCGTAGCAATGGTATGACCGTCGTTCGCGTCGCGCAGCACCGCTACCGGCGGCTTGTCGACGGTGGAATAACTGTCGACGAAGTATTTGCCGCCGTCGGACATGGTGATGGTGTGATCGGCCGGCTCCGGCGAAAGCAGTACCGGTTGACCGCCGTCCAGGCTCACCTTCCAGAATTGCTCGTAATACGGATTGACGCCCGGCGTGCGACCGACGCCGCGGAACCATACCGTGCGCGTTTTCGCATCGACCTTCAGCACTTCGGTAACGTTGCCTTCGCCGCTGGTGATCGCGTGCTTGAGCTGACCGTTGGCGAGATCGTAGAGATACAGGTTGCCCCAGTCGTTGCGCTCGCTGAACCAGATCGCTTCATGCGCGCCGGGCAGGTAACGCCAGTTCACCTCGCCGTTGCCGCTTTCGTAATATGTAGCGACGTCTTCGTGGAACACCGTGCGCACTTCGCCGGTTTTCGCATCGGCGATGCGGAAGGTTTCGTGTTTGTGATCGCGCGAGGTGGACACGAACGCCAGGGTCTTGCCGTCCGGCGCCCACTTCACATCGTCCCACCCGCCGTTCCTGCCGCAGCTGACGTCGTCGCACAAGCTGGAGCGATGTTGATCCGGCGGCATCTTCACGCGCACCACCTTGTGCGCGGGCACGTCGATGATGACGCGCTCGATCATGGTGATGTGCTCATCGCCCGGCATGGGGTATTTCCACGCCTGCAGCTCCGGGTGGCCGACTTTGGTGGTGACCGTGTACATGTCGCCGTCCAGGCGTTGATCCTGCTGGAACGTCGCGATCTGCTTGGAATCCGGCGACCACTCGAGGATCGCTTCGTCGGTGTGCTTCCAGCCGGCGTTGTCGGTGGCGTAGCCGAAGTTTTCCACACCGTCGGTGGTGAGTTGCGTTTCCTTGCCGGTGGCGA
>DATJMR010000383.1:0-5595 GCA_035508595.1 Dyella sp. | reverse complement strand
AGCGGGCAATCGCTTCATGCCGTGACCCCAAAGTGGTTATATTACTTTGCTTCAAAGTGGTTATTTCTGCATACCACTCGCGGGCTTAATTTACGCCTCAAGCGGTCAAACCGCCAGGAGGCAACGTTCATGACATCGCTCTGGCCAACCTCGCTTCGCTGTACACATCAACACGTTGGAACAACGCGCCGCCCCGCACTTGCACAACCTTCGGATAGCGCCACGCACGCGCATCGTCGAGGCTTGCGCAATGTTATGGCTCATCGGATACGGACGGATTCATGAATGCGAGGCGGCGCGCCGGACTCTTCTCTCTGCTGTGCATGCTTGGCTGCCTAACCCAGTCAATCCCCGCATTCGCGCAAACAGAACCGGCGCCGCCGCCCGCTCCTGTCACGCAACAGTCGATGAGCGATGCGTGGTGGACCGGCCCGATGCTGGCCAATTCCGCCGAAACGCTGCCCCCGGGACATTTCCTGTTCGAACCGTATATCTACGACATACGCAGCCCGCACAACGACAGCTTCGGTTCGCGCTCTTACCTTCTTTACGGCCTCGTCAATCGCCTTTCCGTGGGCGTGATTCCTGTTTTCGGCTACAACAAAGTAAGCAACGGTCCGAACAGTTCCGGCATTGGCGTCGGTGACATCACCGTACAAGCGCAATATCGGCTCACCGAATTTCAGCAAGGCAGTTGGATACCGACAACGGCGATTCAATGGCAGGAAACACTGCCTACCGGCAAATACGATCAACTCGGCCATCGGCCCAGCGACGGGCTCGGCGGCGGCACCTATACCACGACTGTCGCCGTTAATTCGCAGACGTATTTCTGGCTGCCGAACGGCCGCATTCTCCGCATGCGCTTCAATGTGTCCGAATCCTTTTCGCAGCGCGCTCACGTCAAAGGCGTGAGCGTATACGGTACGGACGACGCATTCCGCGGCTACGTGAAACCCGGCAACGGTTTCTTTGCGGACCTCGCTTTCGAATACAGCCTTACCGAGCGATGGGTGTTGGCGACCGACCTTACTTACAGCCGCAACGGTAATACGCGTGTCACAGGCTTGGACTTCGTGGACCCGAGCAATGTGCCGTTCCCACAAAACGTTCTCGTCAACTCCGGCACAAGTACATCGTTCGGTGTGGCCCCGGCGATCGAATACAGCTGGACGTCGGCTATCGGTGTATTGCTTGGTACGCGTATTATCTTTGGCGGACATAACACCATCGGCACCGTAACGCCCGCCATCGCCGTCAACTACGTCTATTGAGGTGGATGGTAACCGCCCCATGGGAGAACCATCGATGAAAACCCAAGCTTTCTTCGCCGCCGTTCTGACATGCACGATGCTTGCCGGCACACCGGTGAAAGTCGCCGCGCAAGACGTGCCTGCGTACATCGCCGCTGCGGTCGCGGACCCCGCGCGTCCCGCCGATGAAAAGGCGCAAGACCTCAATCGCAAGCCCGCCGAAGTACTGGCGTTTGCCGGCATCAAGCCGGGCGACAAGGTGGTGGATTTAATGCCGGGTTCGGGCTACTACACGCGCATCTTCAGCAAGATCGTCGGGCCCAAAGGTGTGGTGTATGCGCTGCAACCCACGGAAATGGACAAAGTAGCGCCGCAACGATTGAAGGCTTTGCGGAGTTTTGCGGGAACCAAAGATTACCCGAACGTCGTGATTCTGGTGCAGCCCATCGCGTCCATGCAGCTGCCAAAGGGCGTGGATATGATCTGGACGTCGCAAAACTATCACGACCTGCACGATCCCTTTATGGGAACGCCGGATATGGCCAAGCTCAACAAAGCCATCTACGGCGCGCTCAAATCCGGCGGCGCTTATGTCGTGCTGGATCATGCCGCCGCGGCAGGCACGGGTACGTCGCAGACCAATACGCTTCATCGCATCGACCCCGCCGCGGTAAAAGCGGAAGTCACCGCGGCAGGCTTTGAATTCGCGGGCGAAAGCGATGCGTTGCGCAATCCGTCGGACGATCACACGCTCGCCATTTTCAACAAGGCGATCAAGGGTAAGACGGATAAGTTCGTTTACAAATTCCGCAAACCGTAATGGTTTGGCCGTTGCTTTAAGGGGCGAGCGCCAATGCGGTAAGCCGGTCGAGCTCGGTTTCGTCGAAGCCTGCGCGCAAGCGCGCAGGCCGATTGAAGGGACCGCGCAGATTGCGCCCCATGTAGTCGCGTACCAGATCGAGAAACGTCTCGCGCGGATCCAGGCTGTCGCGCTGGCAACACCAGTGGAACCAGCGCGTGCCGGCGGCAACGTGAGCGACTTCTTCGCGCAAGATCACTTCCAAAATGGCGATCGTGCGTTCATCGTCCACGCCATGCAGGCGTTCGATCATGCCGGGGGTCACGTCCAGGCCACGCGCTTCCAGCACGCGCGGCACCAAAGCCATGCGTGCCGTATCGTGATGCGCGGTTTTCTCGGCCATTTCCCACAAGCCGTTGTGTGCGTCGAAATCGCCGTAGGCATGCCCCAATTCGGCGAGCCGATCCGACAGCAACGCGAAATGACGCGCTTCATCGTTCGCGCAGCTCGCCCAATCGCGGTAATAGTCGGCTGGCATGCCGCGAAAGCGGTAAACCGCATCCCAGGCCAGATTGATCGCGTTGAATTCGATATGCGCCACCGCATGCACGAGCGCGGCTCGCCCTTCTGGTGTGCCAAGGCCGCGATGAGGAACCAGGCGTTGCGGAACTAAAGTAGGGCGCAACGGCCGCCCGGGAGCGACGATGGGTTCAGGCGGCGGCGAAGCGGCATCGGCGCGCAATTGGCCGGACACGTGCGCCTCCCACGCCGCCTGCGTCAGGCGAAGTTTCTCCGCAGGATCGGTTGCCTCAAGGCAACGTTTGGCGGCGGCGTGGAGGTCGGTCATGCATGTTCGATCCTTCTCTCTTCCAGCAGAGAAGGATCGCCGCCGTCACGCGCTGCGACGTGCGGCTTTGGCATCGTCCGAACGCAGCATTTCGATCTGCTGCAGATATTGCTGATCCAGACCGGTAACGTATTCGCCGGAGAAGCACGACGTGTCGAAATGCTTCAGGCTTTCGTTGCCATCCTGCACTGCCCAGATCAGATCTTGCAGATCCTGGTAGATCAGCCAGTCGGCGCCGAGCATCTTCTCCACTTCGGGAATCGTATGGCCTGCGGCCACCAGCTCGGCGGCGGCGGGCATGTCGATGCCGTACACATTCGGATAACGCACCGGCGGCGCGGCGGAGGCGAAGTACACGTTCTTGGCGCCGGCGTCGCGCGCCATCTGAATGATCTGACGCGATGTCGTGCCGCGCACGATGGAGTCATCCACCAGCAGCACGTTTTTCTTGCGAAATTCCAATTCCACCGGATTGAGCTTGCGGCGCACGGATTTCACGCGCTCGCCCTGCCCCGGCATGATGAAGGTGCGGCCGATATAGCGATTCTTTACGAAGCCTTCGCGGAACGGCACGCCGAGCATTTCGGCGAGGGCGCTAGCGGCCGTGCGTGCGGTGTCGGGAATCGGAATCACCGCGTCGATGCCGTGATCCGGGCGCTCGCGCAAGATTTTCTCGGCAAGCTTTTGGCCCATGCGCAAACGCGCTTTGTAGACCGAGACGTTCTCGATCATCGAATCGGGGCGCGCCAGATATACGTATTCAAAGATGCATGGCGCGTGCACGGCGCCATCGGCGCACATACGCGTATGCAGCTGACCGTCGTTGGTGATGAACACCGCCTCGCCCGGCGCCACGTCGCGCAGGCGCTTGAAGCCCAGCACATCCAACGCCACCGATTCGGATGCCAGCGCGTACTCGCGCCCCTCCGCCGTAACGCGCTCGCCCAATACCAGCGGACGAATGCCGTTCGGATCGCGAAAGCCCAGCAACCCGTAGCCAAGCAGCAGCGCCAGGCAAGCGTAGCCACCACGCGCACGCGCGTGCATCCCTGCCACGGCCTTGAAAATGTGATCCGGCGTCAGCGCCATGCGGTCCTGAATCTGCAACTCGTGCGCCAGCACATTGAGCAGCACTTCGGAATCCGAATCGGTGTTGATGTGGCGGCGATCGTCTTCGAACATCTCGCGCCGCAGCGTTTCGGTGTTGACCAGGTTGCCGTTATGCGCGAAGGCAATGCCATAGGGCGAGTTCACGTAGAACGGCTGTGCTTCGGTGGAACCTTCCGATCCCGCCGTGGGATAGCGGCAGTGGCCGATGCCCACGCGGCCGCGCAGCCGGCTCATCGACGATTGATGGAAGACATCGCGCACGAGGCCGTTTTCCTTGTGCAGCCGTAACCGCGCACCGTCCACCGTGGCGATACCGGCCGCATCCTGCCCGCGATGCTGCAAGACGGTGAGGCCGTCATAGAGCGCCGATGCCACCTCGGTGGTACCGACTATGCCAATGATTCCGCACATGGTGCTGCTACCCGTTAGTGTGATGCGTTGTATCGGCCGCGCTCGAAGCTGCAGCCGGAGAAGTGAAGCCGTGCGCCGGCAGATGGTCTGGCAAATGCGAAGAGAGATTCTCCGGACGCAAATGCTCGCGCACATTCGGCGGCATTTCGTGTTCCAGCCAGGCCGCCATGTTCTTGAATTGCGGCAGCAAGGTGGACTGCTGCCACTGCGGTTCGTGCGCGAACGTCGTCAAATTGACCAGAAATACCACCAGCGTCACCAGCAAAATGCCGCGTGCGAAACCGAAAATCATGCCGAGCAGACGATCCGTGCCGCCCAGTCCCGTGCTATCCACCAACGCTCCAAGTGCAAAGCGCAGCAAAGCGCCGACGATCAGCACGGCGATGAAGCAAAGGCCGTAGCCCACCACGATCCGCAAAATCGGCGTTTCGATGGATCGCTCGAAATGTGCCGACACCGCCGGACCGTACGTCCAAGCCACCCAGAAGGCGGCGATCCAGGTTGCCAGCGCCAGCACCTCTGATATGAGGCCGCGCCACAAGCCCACAAGGACCGAAAGTGCCAGCACCGCGATGATGATGAGGTCGATCGCGTTCATAGCGTCGTGTCCCGCCCGTTAGTTTCGTTCAGTTAGCGCTGACGACATTGCCGTCGAGGCCGAGCTTGGCCTTGATCTGATCGCGCAACGACACCGCGTCACTACGTTGGGTCTGCGGACCGGCGCGAACGCGCCACAACTGCCGGCCCCCGGCATTGACCGAATCCACGAAACCGTCGAAACCGTTGGCGCGCAGCTTGTCGCGCAAGGCCATCGCATCCGACTGACTTCCCATGGCCGCCACTTGCACGGCCCAGGCGCCAGCGCGAACCGGCGTGCCTGCGGCGGGCGGTGGCGTATCGCCCTGCGGGGTGCTTGCGCCGCTTTCCAGGCGGGCCGGAATGCCGGGCACGGTCTGGGCAATCTTCAACCGTGCGGCCTCAGCCTGGGCTCGGGTTTGGAACGGCCCGGCACTGACCAAAGTCAGTGTTTTGCCGGCCCGCTGAATCGGCTCGCTGCGCACCGGATAACCCATCGCGCGCACCTTCTGCATCAAACGGTTGGCGCCCGACACCGCATAGGCGCTGAGATTGACCGAATAGGCACCCTGTGCCGCCGTGGCCGGCGGCAACGCCGG
>DATJMR010000382.1:0-4576 GCA_035508595.1 Dyella sp. | reverse complement strand
ACTTCATCGCGCACATCGCGCACGCGATCGAGGTTTTCGCGCGTGGCTTTGATGCGGCTTTCCGTTTCCTTGCGGCGCTCTTTGTATTTAGAGATGCCGGCGGCTTCCTCCAGATGCATGCGAAGCTCTTCGGGATGCGCTTCGATGATCTGGCTGATCATGCCCTGCTCGATGATCGAGTAGCTGCGCGCACCCAAGCCCGTGCCCAGGAACAGATCGGTGATGTCGCGACGCCGGCAACGCGCACCGTTGAGGAAATACGAGGATTGACCGTCGCGCGTCACCTGGCGCTTCACCGAGATTTCGGCGTACTGGCCGTATTCGCCCTGGATGGTGCCGTCGCCGTTGTCGAAGATCAGCTCGACCGTGGCCTGACCCACGGGCTTGCGCGCGCTGGAGCCCGAGAAAATAACGTCGGTCAGCGAATCGCCGCGCAAGCGGCTGGCGGCGCTTTCGCCCATCACCCAGCGAATGGCGTCGATGATGTTGGATTTGCCGCAGCCATTGGGCCCCACCACACCGGTCATATTGGTGGGCAGATGCAGGGTGGTCGGGTCGACGAACGACTTGAATCCGGCGAGTTTGATCGTGGTTAGGCGCATGCAGATTCAGATGCTCAAAAGGTGATGGCCCGCAACGGCGAGCGACGGGCCACTGTGCCAAACGTGGGACAGCGCCGCAATGCATAAAGAACGATCAACGTTCAGAAGAATGCGGCGCAAGCGATTGATTCGGTTCAATCGGGCGCTTTCGCGTCGATCGAAAGGGCATGAATGCCTTGCTCCATCAGATCGCCGAGCGCCGCGTACACCAATCGATGCCGCTTGATCGGCAACTGGCCTTCGAACGCGGTGCTCACGATGCGTACGTAGAAATGCCCTTTTCCCTCGTTGGCGTGGCCTACGTGCTTGTAACCCTCGTCCACCACATCCAATTCGATGGGCTGGAGCGCCGCCGTCAAACGCTGACGGATCTCCTCCACGACCGCTGCTGTCATGCCGGCAGCACCTTGCGGAAGGGCTTCACGCTCACGTGGGCGTAGACGCCGGCGTCGACATATGGGTCTACCTTGGCCCATTGCTCGGCGGCGGCCAGGGAGTCGAATTCGGCCACGATCAGGCTGCCGCTAAAGCCCGCGGGACCGGGTTGCTCGGCGTCGATGGCCGGAAACGGGCCGGCCAGCAGAAGCCGGCCTTCCTGCTGCAGTGCTTCCAGTCGCGCCAAATGCTCGCCGCGCGCGGCGAGCCGACGCTCGAGTGAATCGGGATGGTCCGTGCCGGTAATGGCATACCACATGTGCTTTGCTCCTTCGGTCGATCTGCGATTTTATCCGACCGCGCCGCGGAACACCCGATGCTTCTTGAATCCACGGCGCCAGAGCCCCATTGCCGGGTCACCAATGCGACAGAGGGGATGCTGGTCATGTGGTCGACGTTCGTGGAGGGACTCGTAGCGCTTTTGGCGCAAATGGCTCATTGGTTTGACGGCAGCTACGGGGTTGCCGTGATCGTCATGGCCATCGTCGTTCGCTTGCTCCTGCTGCCCGCAACCTTGCACGCGGCCGAGCAAGCCTGGCATCGGCAGCGCACCTTGGCGGGCTTAAAGCCGGAGCTCGAGCGCCTGCGGGAAAGGCACGCCAAAGACCCAAGTGCCTATGCCACCGCGATGCAGACGCTCTATCGCGAACACAAAATCACCCGCGGATGGGGAAGCGGCCTGCTCACCGCCATCGTGCAGGCTCCGCTCAGCGCCGGCATCTACGCGGCTGTTCGCCAGAGCGTGGCAGGCGCGGGTTCCTTTCTGTGGATCGGGCGATTGGCGCGTCCGGACGTCTGGCTGGCCTTCATCGTGGCTTTGCTGAGCTGGGCGGCGATCATGCTCAATCCGTCGATGTCCGAACAGGCGCGGACCGTCCTGCATTGGCTGCCTGTCATCGTCACCTTACTGGTGACCTGGCACCTCAGCGCCGGCCTTTGCCTGTACTGGGCCGGGGCAAGCAGCGTGGGCGTGCTGCAAGCCGCCTTGCTTCGTCACAGGGTTACCCGAAGCGATCGGCCTCGTCATCCGGCAAAGCGCTAGGTCTGCTGTTGGGGTGATACCTGTCAGCAGCGATCCCTGACAACGCCCGCTGCCGTGCCGGTCGCCTTGCGCGCACGCTTTCCCTGCCCCGGAAACGGGTGGATCTGATCGTTCCAGATCCGCCCTCAGGCCAGGCGCCAAGCCATTTTCGACTCGTCACAACGATCTAGGCCATCAGTCATAGCACGCGGTCGTTGACAGCTTCGAAGATGGTGTTATAGTTCACTACAACACCGGTCCACGAGATCACTAAGGAGAGCCGTCATGAAAGCACCGAACCCCATCGCCATCACCGCCGCGGTTCTGTTCACCACGGTAAGCCTGATCGCTTTGAGCCCGAACACCCCCAAGGCGCCCGCCACCGAAATCAACGGCATGAAAGTCATCGACCTGGCGCCCGTTGAAGTGCACCCCACCGCCGAAGACCAGCGCGCCGCCGCCATGCTGACCGCCGCAAGCCTGACGATCGCCAATTCGCCGATCGCCGCCAAAGCCGAAAGCGGAGCCAGCTTGCTCGGTGCGCAATTGGCCATGCCCTACTATTCGTTCGGTTCTACCAAGTTCGCCGGCATCAGCAAGGAATAAATCCATGTCCATTACCTGGAACGACAGCGTCCCGATCTACCGCCAGTTACGCGAACGCGTGGTGGCGATGATCCTGGACGGCGCCTTGAACGAGGGCGACCCGCTGCCGTCAGTACGCCAGGTTGCGGCGGATTTTCAGATCAATCCGCTCACGGTTTCGAAGGCGTACCAGGAACTGGTCGACGACCAACTTGTGGAAAAAAGGAGGGGGCTGGGCATGTTCGTCACCGACGGAGCACGCGAAGCGTTGCTCAAATCCGAACGCGAGCGCTTTCTGCGCGAAGAATGGCCAGCCCTCTATGCGCGCCTGCAGCGCTTGGGGCTGGACCTTAAAACTCTGCTGCGCGAAGCACCCAAGGACGATACGGAGAATCACTCATGAACGCGGTCGTTACCGCCAATGGCCTGAGCAAGCGCTACAAGGACACGCTTGCGCTGGACAGCGTGAATTTTCAGATCCCTGCCGGCCGCATCGTAGGCCTGATCGGTCCGAACGGCGCCGGAAAAACCACGGCGCTCAAGGCCATTCTGGGCCTCACCGATTTCCAGGGCCAACTGAACGTTTTAGGCATGGATCCGCGCACCCAGCGCGACAAGCTGATGGAACAGGTGTGCTTTATCGCCGACGTCGCCGTGCTGCCGCGCTGGATTCGCGTGCGCGAAGCGATCGATTTTGTCGCAAACGTGCATCCGCGCTTCAACCGCGCCAAGTGCGAAGCGTTTTTGGCCCGCACCAAGCTCACTCACAATCAGCGCGTACGGCAGATGTCCAAAGGCATGATCGTGCAGCTTCATCTTGCGCTGGTCATGGCCATCGACGCCAAACTGCTGGTGTTGGACGAACCCACGCTCGGCCTGGACATTCTTTATCGCAAGCAGTTCTACCAGAATCTGCTGGAAGATTATTTCGACGAGAACAAAACGATCATCGTCACCACGCACCAGGTCGAAGAGATCGAACACATTCTCACCGACCTGATGTTCATCCGCGACGGCAGGATCGTGCTCAACACCGACATGGAAGCCATGGGCGAACGTTTCGCCGAAGTCATGGTAAGCGCCGACATGGCCGCCGCCGCGCGCCAGCTCAAACCGCTGGACGAGCGCCAGGTGTTCGGCAAGAGCATTTTCCTGTTCGACGGCGTCGATCGCACACAGCTGCAGGCACTTGGCGAAATCCGCCGTCCTTCGGTCAGCGATCTGTTCGTCGCCACCATGAAGGGGACCTACGCATGAAAACCCTATACTGGCTCGTCAAGCGCGAATTCTGGGAACATCGCGGCGGCTTTCTCTGGGCGCCGGTGATCACGGGGATCGTGTTTCTGGTGTTGAACATGATGGGCATCGTGAGCGGAGAAGTGTTCGGCTCCCGCCACGGATTCCACCTCGGCTCGCTGGATGGGGAGGATATCGCCACGAAGATTCAGTCGCTTGATGCCCATCAAATGCAGGAAGTGGGCTCCGCCCTGGACCTTGCGATGCTTTCGTCCAGCGGACTGATCAGCGTGGTCTTTGCCTTCGTCGTGTTTTTCTACTGTCTGGGCTCGCTCTACGACGATCGCCGCGATCGCAGTTTCCTGTTCTGGAAATCGTTGCCGATCTCCGACACGAATACCGTACTTTCCAAAGTCATCGCGGGAGCTCTGATCGCACCGATCGCCGTGGTGATATGCGGCGTGCTTACCGGCATCGCGATGTTGCTTATGTTCGCCATTGCACTGTCATTCCATGGCGTAAGCGTGTGGTCGCTGCTGGTGCTTGCGCATCCGTTCCAGATGGTCGGATTTCTGATCGGCAGCATTCCGCTGTATATGTTGTGGGCCCTCCCGACTGTTGGCTGGCTGATGCTGTGCTCCTCCTGGGCCCGGACCAAACCGTTCTTGTGGGCCGTCGTGATCCCGGTTGCCCTGGG
>DATJMR010000381.1:0-49963 GCA_035508595.1 Dyella sp. | reverse complement strand
GCTCCGCCGGCTGGTTCAGCGGCCGAGGAACGGTCACGGTCAGGGGAACACGCACGGCTTCACGACGGCCGGCCACGCTGAAACGGCCTGCCACACGCAAACGAAAGAAATCGCGAAGGAGCTTCATGGGCCCATCTCCTTTAAAACGGTGCCCGCGGCACCGTTAGGAGTGGGCCGGACTTCCCTAGTCTAGGAAAGCGCCGGCCAACCGCTGGCGGTTGCCGCGAACGATCAGCTTGTAATGCAATGCCGGCACCCGATGCTCGCGGATGTCGACGTTGCGACTAGGGTAAACGTCCATATGCCTTGGTTAAGTTCGGACAGAGGCCCGTCCGGTCATACCGCGCCGGCGGGCGCGTGCATTGTCATGCTGCGGTGCGAGAGTGTCAACCCTTGGAAATAAAATCTTTCCTCCATTGGGCGACAGCGGCATAAAGATTTGGGAAGGGAAAGCTAATGCTGCCAGACAACATCTCCGTCCACGGCGTAGAGGCGACAGTCGTGGTGGCGTGCACTGCACCTGGCAAGCGCAACGGCTACCGGATCCAACCCCATCGAGGCCGCATCCCAACCGCCGTCGGGCGCGACGACAAAGGCACGCGGGCGATTCATCAGAAGGAATTTTTCATAGCCCACGCGCCCCTGCGCGTTGAGATACGGCACCGCGCTTTCATCGGTGAGCGCCGCAAAGTTCGTCGGAGTCGGCACGGGTGTGGGGCGAACCCAAACGACCTGGTTGTCCACCGCATACAAACGGCATCCGGGACTGGATTGTTCGCACAGCTTCATCGCGCGCGCGATGGGATCGAAACCTTCGGACGCATCGCCCATTCCACGTATGCCAATAGCCACGGCGCGAGGCAGTGGCTTGGTGAGGAACTTTCGGTAGACGGCCAGTCCCTTATCGCCAAACGCGTTCACATAGGGCAGTGCCTGCAAGTCGTCCAGCGCGGCATAGCCGCTGGGGGAAGGCGAAGGCGTGGGTAAATATTCCGGATGTATCAGCGTATTGGGCAAACCGACTCGCCCCAGAAACGCGTCGAGTTTGGGTACCCATAAGCTCAAACCGCCGCCGGATCCCAGCAAGTTGTGCGAATTTGATCCAAAGCGGCCATAGGCAACCAACTCGGCCGGGGCGCCTTCGGCGGTGTAATGCTCGTACATGGCATGCCACACCGGTGTGGCGAATATCGCGTCGTTGTCCCCGAAAAACCAAATGGAAGGTATCGATACCCGAGAACCAAGCGTCCCCGCCGCCTTGATGAGCGCATCATCCGGATCCCCGCAATCAGAGGCTTTCATGCCTCCGGCAAAGCTCACCAGACCCTTTACACCCGGCACGTTCAGCGCGCCCAGAGACAGCGTGTTCCAACCGCCAAAACTTTGCCCCGCCACGACGATTTGCGATCCGTCGATATACGGCTGTTGTTTCATGTAATCGATGACGGCACGAATATCTTTGGCCGCTTCAAGCCCCGTCGCTACATCGTCGCAACCGTGGCGACTAAGGTGGCCACCCGATCCGGCATAGCCGCGCATCATGGGCAACGCCACGGCATAACCTCGCGACAGAAAGTAATACGCCGAAAAGGTTAGGTGATACCTGGGTTGCTCAGCCGGCGGCATAGCTGACGTCGAGCCATGATTCATCACCGCCAGCGGGAAAGGTCCAGGTCCGTCCGGGGTATAGACCGTCATGACCAGCGTAACGGGATCGGCCCGATCCCCTGCAACACGAAGAATGCGTTCGTGCAGCAACGCAGCGTCGGGAGCTTTCGCCGCATCGGAGTCATCGTCAGCAAAGGACACTTGCGCGGCTGCAAGCAAAAGCATGCAGAGGAGAATCAACGGAAAGCCTCTATTCAGGCGCAAAACATTCAAGGCCTTTTTGCCGCGCACCATTCGCATCGCACACCTCGCATCGTCCCAAAGCGACTGCACTAATCCTTCGAACCTATCTAAAGGCGCGCTTGTTGCTCCCCTGTGGCCAAATCGTCAGGCAGGTACCGGAAGGTCGTCAACGAGTATTTTCTAAGAGGCAAGAAATTTCGAGGTGTGCATAAATGTCACGGCCAGTTTTGCCCCGGTGCGCAGACAGGTTTCGGCTTGACTCACTTCAATCAGATCGTGTGAGTCCACAACGGGTTCACCAACCAATGGTCGGCCAGCAGGAACGCGAACAGCGCCATCAAATAAATGATCGAATACTTGAACGTACGCATGGCGAAGTATTCGTCCGGCGGGTTCATCAGCCGGATCGCGTAATAAAGGAATCCGACGCCCAGCACTACCGCGCCGCCGAAATAAATCAGGCCGCTGTGACCGGTGATGGATGGCAGCACACTCACCAGCACCAGCAAAATCGTGTAAAGAAGGATCTGCCAGCGCGTATACGTCACGCCGTGCGTCACCGGCAACATGGGGATCTGCGCGCGCGCGTAATCGTCGCGGCGGAAGATCGCCAGCGCCCAGAAATGCGGCGGCGTCCAGACGAAGATGATCAGGCACAACTGCAGCGCGAACGGATGCAGCGCACCCGTCACCGCGGTCCAACCCAACACCGGCGGAATCGCTCCGGCCAGGCCGCCAATGACAATGTTCTGCGGCGTGGCGCGTTTCAGGTAAGCGGTGTACACCAACGCATAACCGATCAGACCGCCAAAGGTCAGCCACGCCGTCAATACGTTCACCAGCGAGGCGAGCACCAACATCGAAACCACACCGAGCACGATCGCGAAGATCAACACTTGCCGCGACTTGAGCTTGCCGGTGGCAAGCGGGCGCCGCGCGGTGCGTGCCATCAGCTTGTCGATGCGCTCGTCGATCAAATGATTGAACGCGGCCGCGGACCCCGACGCCATCCAGATACCTAAGGTGCCGAACACCAGCGCACGCCACGGCGGAATACCGGGCACCGCGAGAAACATCCCGATCACCGCACAGAACACCAGCAACGCGACCACGCGCGGCTTGGTGAGCTGCAGATATTCGCGCACCAGCATCATGCAAACGACCTCACATCATCCGCATGCCAGGATTGCAGACGCGAAAAATTAGCCAGCAACACAAACAACAACAATGCGGCGCCGCCGTTGTGCATGGTCGCCACCGGCAGCGGCAACCCAAAACGCACATTGCTGATGCCGAGCAACACTTGGATCACCAACGCTGCCGCGACAGCGATACCGCCGATGCGGAATCGGTTTCGCACCAATCGATACGAGAGCCATAGCAGATAACAGAACACCACCAGCGCGCCGATGCGATGCGTAATCTGGATCGCGCTACGCGCCGCCATGTCCAGAACACCGCCTTCGTAGTTCACGCCGATTTCGCGCGACAGCTCGAAGCCGTGTTCGAAGTCGGTGGGCGGCATCCACTGTCCGAGACACGTCGGAAAATCCGTGCCGCAAGCCAGCGCCGCATAATTGGCGGACGTCCATCCGCCCAATGCGATCTGGCCGGCCAGCAGCACGATGCCGATCACCATGGCACCGCGCAACGCGGCATGGCGATTATCCGGCGAGCCGACGCCGTTGTAGCGCAAGGCGGCGTAGACAAGCAGTCCGAACGTCGTCATGCCGCCAAGCAAATGCCCCATCACCACGATGGGTTTAAGCAGCAGCGTCACCGTCCACATGCCGAGCATGGCTTGAAAGATGATCACCGCCAGCGCGAGCACGCTCATCTTTAACGCGGCACGCTCGCGCAACCAGAAACTGCCGGCTGTCGGCAGCAGTATTGCCAGCAGCGCCAACCCGGACGACCCATCGCGCTCGCCGTGCAAATAGAGCGCAACACCTATCGCCGCGAAAATGGCACTGACGATGATCGCAAGCATCACGAGCCGATCTCTGCGCGCCGCCAGCAAGGCGAGCACCACCACCAACACCCCAAGCGTACCGGCCAGCATGCGATGCACTTGTTCGCGCCAGGCTTTGGTCGCCTCGTAGGGACGATCCGGGAATGCCGCGTCCGCTTGCGCCACGGCTTGCGCATGGTGCGGCCATGTCGCCTGGCCATAGCACGTCGGCCAGTCCGGGCATGAAAGTCCCGCGTTGGAAAGCCTCACGAACGCGCCGAACATCACCAAGCCGAATGCAAATACGGCGGCCAGTACCGCAAGATAAGGAATGATTTTTCGTGCACGCAAGGCCATCAACGAATCACCTTCTGCAGATCCTTGCGAAGCCCGCTGGGATCGAATCCCACAGGATACCGCGCCAACGCCGTGCCGTCGGATTCCACCAATAAGGCGCTGACGCTGTCGGCTGTGCTGGGGCGATACGCGGCGAGGCGATTATCCACGTCGGTACCGACCGCCCAGAAGCTTTCCATGCCGTCTTTCGCGGCTCCCGCAGGCGGCTGCCCGAGGTAAAGCAAACGCAGGCGGGACATATTGGCGTTGAGCGTGATGCGTGCGGCAGCCATTTTTGTCAGTACGTCCATGCAGTGCGCGGCGCAAGCGGGCCCCGGCAAGGCGATCAGCGTCATGCGCGGCGAGCTGTCACGCCACGCCCAGTCATGCCCGTCGGCAAGGCGCACTTGCACATGCTCCTGTTCGAAGTTGCGCTGCGGCAGCACCGGTTCGCCATTGGCTTTCCCCGACGGTTGCCAACCGCTGACGTTGAGCAGACCCGCCGCGATGATCGGTGCGGCAAACACCAGCACCACCAAGAGAAATTTCAGACGGCTTTTACGCAGGTTGGAAGAAGTCGAAGTATTCATGCATGTCCGGAATCGAATTTCTCTCTTGCGGAGAGGAATCGTGTTGGTCGCTTAGCCATCGCTTCCACCGCGCCGCCGCTTGCGATGCAGGAACAGGAAAATCACCACGGCGGCGATGGCAAACGTGAACCATTGAAACGCATAAGCCCGATGTCGCGCGGGCGGCATCGACGAGAGGTCGAGCGTATGCATGCGCACGTAAATGGCGGACGGTTCCGCATCCAGCGACAGCACGCGCGGATAAAGCGTGGCGTGGAGGTCGACCGCTATTTGCGTAAGATCCAGATAAATCGATGTCTTCGGCCATTGTGTCTGTCGCGCCAACGCATTGCCGCCCATTTCCAAGCCCGCGCCGGGTGACGGCTGATACGTGCCTTGCAAGGTTTGCAGATCGGCCGACAACGGCGGCAGCTGCGGTGGCGTATCCGTTCCGTTGCCGGGGAGAAAACCGAGATCCACCAGCAACAGCCTTGGCCGATGCAGCGGTTGGAATGGAACGAACACTTCCACCCCGCCGAGGCTGTCGTGGCGTGGATTATCCAAGAGGTACACGCGATCGATCAGGTAATGGCCCTGCACATGCACGCGCGGATAGGCATCGACGGGGGGCTTGTCGGCCACCGCATCGAACGGTTGCACGGGTGCGCTGGCCGCTGCGGCATACCGCCGCAGAAGTTCGTCTTTGTAGTCGGCGCGATGCAATTGCCACACGCCAAGACGCACAAAAACAAGCACGCCAGCCACCGTCAGCAGCACCGACCACCACGCTGGCCGCCGCATTGCGCTCACGCGTTTGCTCCGCGATGCGTGGCTATACTGGCGATGTCGAGCCTGCTTGGGATTCTCACGTGGAAACCATCTACAAAGTCGCGTTGGTGATCATGTTCCTGGTGGTGATTTTCAATCTCGGCCAGGCGCTGTATTTCATGATGACCGACAAAGACGGCAGCAAACGCACCGCGTGGGCACTAACCCGGCGCATCAGCTTTTCCTTGCTGCTGATCGCCATGGTGATCATCGGAATCCGGATGGGTTGGATCCACCCGCACGGTGTGGGCCAGTAATTGTAGCCGGGCGCCTCCACCGGCGCCTGGGCTGCGACCTTTCGGCGCGACGCGCCCATTAAAAAAGCCCGCCTTCTGGCGGGCTTTTTCGTGCCTCCGGCGATGCCGCTCAGAGGATATAGACGAACATGAACAGGCCCAACCACACCACGTCCACAAAGTGCCAATACCAGGCCACGGCTTCGAAGCCGAAGTGGTGATCCTTGCTGAAATGACCGGCCAGCACACGCAGCCAGATGATGGCCAGCATGATGGTTCCCAGCGTCACATGCAGACCGTGGAAGCCCGTGAGCATAAAGAAGGTGCAGCCATACACGCCGGAGCCCAGCGTGAGGTTCAGCTCCTTATAGGCCTCCATGTATTCGTGGGCCTGGCAATACAAGAACGAGGCGCCGAGCAACACGGTAAAGCCCAAAAACGCCAGCACCTTGCCACGATGACCAGCCTTGAGCGCGTGGTGCGCGATCGTTACGGTGACGCTGGAGCTGAGCAGGATCAGCGTATTGATCAGCGGCAGACCCCACGGCGCGATGGTCTGGAAGTTGCCACCGACGTGCGCCGGGCCGTTGCCGCCGCCCGCGCCCCACGCCGCCGCGTAGTCGCTCCACAGAAACTGATGCGTCAGCACGCCATGCCCTTCGCCGCCCAGCCACGGCACCGAAAAGGTGCGGATGTAGAACAGAGCGCCGAAGAACGCGGCGAAGAACATCACCTCGGAGAAGATGAACCACATCATGCCCATGCGGAAGGAGCGGTCCACCTGGCTGTTGTAGCTGCCGGCCATCGATTCGTGGATAACCGAGCGGAACCACCCGAAGAACATGCATAGAACGCCGACGAAGCCGATCAGCAGCATCGTCTTCCCGAAGCCGCTTTCTCCCGGCTCGGCGTTGAGCCAATGCGCCGCACCGAACACGGTGAGGAACATGACCACCGCAGCCACGATCGGCCACTGGCTCTTGCTCGGTACGTAGTAGATGTCGTGCTGCTGACCCATGATGTGTTTCCCGTAGCTGTTCCTAGTGACCTACGTCCCCGCGCCAACGGGGTTACTGCATGAGCGCTTCCTGTACGGCCCGCGCGTGCGCCTGCGGATGATGTTGCAACCAGAGCATCTGCGTGATCGAGACTACGAACACAACGAACGCGACGATGCCGATGATTTTCGCCGTGCGCCGCGCACGACGCAGTCGCTGTTCCTGTCCCGCTTCGAGCGCGCGATGATCAAGCTTCATCTCATCAATCCTCGACGTGACCGTGTGCCAGTTCTTCGTCGTGGATCACCGGCGCGATCGTGAAGCTGTGATGCGGCGGCGGCGAGGACAACGTCCACTCCAGCCCGCGCGCGCCTTCCCACACGCGATCGGTAGCTTTCTTCTTCGAGAACCACACGCAGTGGATGACCACGCCGAGGAAGATCAACTGCGAGGCGCCGAACAGGAAACCGCCGATCGAGCTGATCATGTTGAAGTTGGCGAAGGCCACGTTGTAGTCCGGAATACGGCGCGGCATGCCGGCCAATCCCAGGAAGTGCTGCGGGAAGAACAACACATTCACCCACACCACCGAGTTCCAGAAATGCACCTTGCCCCAGAACTCGCTGTACATGTTGCCGGTCCACTTCGGGATCCAGTAATACGTGGCGGCGATGATGGCGAAGATCGCACCCGTCACCAGCACGTAGTGGAAGTGCGCCACCACGAAGTAGGTGTCGTGATACTGGAAGTCCGCCGGCACCAGCGCGAGCATCAGGCCGGAGAAACCGCCGATGGTAAAGAGAATCACGAACGCCACCGCGAACAGCATCGGCGTTTCGAACGTCATCGAGCCGCCCCACATCGTGGCGACCCAGTTGAACACCTTCACGCCCGTCGGCACCGCGATCAGCATCGTCGCGTACATGAAGAAGATTTCCGCACCCAGCGGCAAACCCACCGCAAACATGTGGTGCGCCCACACGATGAACGACAGGAACGCGATCGACGCGATGGCGAACACCATCGCCTTGTAACCGAAGATCGGCTTGCGCGCGAAGGTGGGAATGATCTCCGAGATGATCCCGAACGCCGGCAGGATCATGATGTACACCTCGGGGTGACCGAAGAACCAGAACACGTGCTGGAACAGCACCGGATCGCCGCCGCCGGCGGCATCGAAGAAGTGCGTGTTGAAGTATTTGTCGGTGAGCAACATCGTCACCGCGCCAGCCAGCACCGGCATCACCGCGATCAGCAGGAACGCCGTGATCAGCCAGCTCCACACGAACACCGGCATCTTCAACAGATCCATGCCCGGTGCGCGCATGTTGAGAATGGTGGCGATGATGTTGATCGCGCCCATGATGGAGCTGATACCCATCAAGTGGATCGCGAACACCACGTATGCGGTCGAAGCACTCTGCAGCGACAACGGCGGATACATCGTCCAGCCGCCGGCGGGACCGCCGCCCGGCAAAAACAGCGTGGACAGCATCAGCGCGAAGGCGAACGGCAGAATCCAGAACGAAAGATTGTTCATGCGCGGCAACGCCATGTCCGGCGCACCGACCATCATCGGAATCATCCAGTTGCCCAGGCCAACGAAGGCCGGCATCACGGCGCCGAAGATCATGACCAGCGCATGCATCGTGGTCATTTCGTTGAAGAAGTACGGCTGCACCAGCTGCAGACCCGGCTTGAACAACTCCGCGCGGATCACCATCGCGAAGCTGCCGCCGATGAAGAACATCAACAGCGAAAAAACCAGATACAACGTGCCGATGTCTTTGTGATTGGTAGACATCACCCAGCGCTGAAAGAAATTCAGATGCTCGTGATGCTCGTCGTGATGATCATCGTGGGTGGCTGCGTGGGCCATGGCCTGAAACCTCTACCTCAATGAATGCGTTGGCGTGAACTGCAAGCTGCAGCCGAGTGATCAACCTTGCGTGTTATGTGCGGGCGATACCTGCGCGGTGGCTTGCGCAGGTGCCGCGGCCGTCGCTGCCGGCGCGGGAGCCGCCGGCTTCTGCTGATCGGCCAGCCACTTGGCGAAGTCTTCCTTCGACACAGCTTTGACCACGATCGGCATGAAGCCATGATCCTGACCGCACAGCTCCGCGCATTGACCGCGATACACGCCCGGCTTGGTGATGTTGGTCCAGGTGGCATTTATCACGCCCGGAATCGCATCCATCTTCCAACCCAGCGCGGGCACGAACCACGAATGGATCACGTCGTCGGCCGTGATCACGAAACGAATCTTGGTATCGACCGGCACCACCAGCGGGTGATCGACATTGAGCAGGTAGGTGTTTTCGTCGCCCACCTTCACCGCATAAGGATCGAGGCCGGAGTCCAACTGGCGCGTGGCGTTGCTTTGATCGTCCAGCCTCGACATGAAGCCGACGTGGCTGATCGGCTTGCCGAGATAATCGACATAGTCGTAGCGCCACTTCCACTGATAGCCGGTGACTTTCACCGTCATCTGCGAACCGGTGGTGTCGGAGAACTGCTTCAGCCCGTCGGTGGCGAGCCAGGCCAGGCAGATCAAAATGATGACGGGAATGGTGGTCCAGATGATTTCGACGGTTGTGTTGTGCGACCACTTCTCCGGCACTGCGCCGCGCGATTTGCGGAAGCGAAACATCGAAATGAACATCGCGCCGAA
This sequence comes from Dyella sp., assembly GCA_035508595.1. Classification (GTDB taxonomy): domain Bacteria; phylum Pseudomonadota; class Gammaproteobacteria; order Xanthomonadales; family Rhodanobacteraceae; genus Dyella_B. Next base: position 40,523 of record DATJMR010000381.1, on the reverse strand, counting down.
CACCAAAATGCCGATCACCACGCAAACACCCAACGACACGTTATTAAGGTCGTAGGGAACGTGCGAGTACGTCGTCACGCCCGGCGTAAGGTTCAACTGCCAGGGCTTGGGATTGGCCAGAACGTTAGTAGCGAACAGGCTGAGGGCCCCTACCCCCAACGTCGCGATGACATGCTTGAAGTGCCTAAAACCCTTGAACCGGATGCCGTGCTTCCCGATGCCGCCAGCTGTCATGTTTGCACCTTTGTTGAACCTACCTGCGCTGTGCCTGTTCGTGGACATCGGCCAGCAACGCCCTGAGTTTCCGGAATAGCTCGGCGCGTTCCTCCTCAGAGAGGAAAGCCCCAACCTCCAGCTTGCGTCCGTGCGACGACAACAACAATCGGTAACGCCCCTCCCCTGACTCCAGCAGCACGCGCGCCCAATAAGACTGGAAGCGTATGCAACGGCGACCTGGCAGGGTTTGCACCTCCAGCGACGTGGTGTCGAGGGTGATGCGTTCGCTGCGGTCGCCGGCCCGCCACGCCACGCTCAACGCGAAGCCCAAGGCGGAAGCCTCGATCAGGGCGAACAACGGGGCGAACACGTCGCCCTGCCACGCTCCCAGACCTGCCGTTATCAACGCCAGCGCAGCCAACACCAGGATCAAGCGACGTAGACCGCGCCGGCTGAGCACGCGATTGGGCCGAAGCCACAACGTCACGTACGGCAGGCCGCCGAGGGCTGGTCGAAGCACGATCATGGAAGTCCGGCGTGCCTGGAACGTTCCGATCATAGGCCGGGCCGTCACAGTGGGCAAGGATGAGTGCAACGCGTTGCAAGCCCGACGGGATGCCTGATTTTGCGCACGAACGCCTGCACGCGCAGCGTGGAATCTTCGGCGGGAATACGCGCGGTTCCCGCTGCGACATTTTGTAGCAACGGGCCGAGGCGGCCCGTCTGGGCTGTCACGCCCATGCAACCGAAGCGCATCCCCTTCCCAGGCCGGTTTTTTTACCTGCCCTTTTCTATACGGGTGCGCCCGGTCACAGCCCCCCGTACAATTTGCTATTCCCCTTCGTCCGGCCCATGCGCCACGCCATCGTGACCCAACCGATTCTTACCTCCGAACTGCCGACCAGCATCGAGCCCGCCCGTGCACGCATCACCGCCGCGTGGCTGCGCGACGAAACCGAGGCCGTCAACGATCTGCTCGCCCAAGCCACGCTGCCGCCGGCCGAGCGCGAAAAAGTGATCGATCTGGCCGCCGATCTGGTCACGCGTGTGCGTGCCCGCGTCAAGGACCAGAGCGCCGTCGAATCGTTCATGCGCCAGTACGACCTTTCCAGCGAGGAAGGCGTATTGCTGATGTGCGTGGCCGAAGCGTTGCTGCGCATTCCCGACAAAGCCACCGCCGACAAGCTGATTCGCGACAAGCTGGGCGACGCGAACTGGAAGAAGCATCTGGGCCAGAGCGAGTCGCTCTTCGTCAACGCGTCCACCTGGGGCCTGATGCTCACCGGCAAGCTGGTGAACCTGGCCGAAGAAACCCGCCACGATTTCACCGGCGCGCTGCGTCGCCTGGTCGGTCGCGCGGGCGAACCGGCGATTCGCCTGGCCGTGCGTCAGGCGATGCGCATCATGGGCCATCAATTCGTGATGGGGCAGACCATCGGCGAAGCGCTGGATCGTTGCGCGAAACCCGAATACGCGGTGTATCGCTATTCCTACGACATGCTCGGCGAATCCGCGCTCACCGCGGAAACGGCCGAGCGCTATCAGCAGGATTACCGCAGCGCCATCGCCGCCATCGGTTCGCGCGGTCCGTTTGCCAATCACACGGATGCGCCGTCGATCTCGGTCAAACTGTCCGCCCTGCATCCGCGTTACGAATTGGCCAACCGCGCGCGAGCGCGCCGCGATCTCACCGCCAAATTGCTGGAATTGTCGCAACTGGCGATGAAGCAAGGCATCGCGCTGTCGGTCGACGCCGAAGAGGCCGATCGCCTGGAACTGTCGCTGGACATCATCGGCGACGTGTTTGCGCATGCGTCGCTGCAAGGCTGGAACGGTCTGGGCATCGTGGTGCAGGCGTACTCCAAGCGCACGCCGTTCGTGATCGATTGGCTGATCGAAACCGCACGCGCCACCGGCCGGCGCTGGTACGTGCGCCTGGTGAAAGGCGCGTACTGGGACGCCGAGGTCAAGCGCGCGCAGGAGCTTGGCTTGTCCGGCTACCCGCTGTATACGCGCAAGCCGAACACCGACGTCTCCTACCTCGCGTGCGCGCACAAGCTGTTCGACGCAGGCAGCGATCTGATCTATCCGCAATTCGCCACGCACAACGCACACACCATTGCCGCCGTGCATCACATTTCGCGCGGCCGTCCGTTCGAATTCCAGCGCCTGCACGGCATGGGCACGGATCTGTACGCCGAAGTCATCGGCAAACAGAACCTCAACGTGCCGTGCCGCGTGTACGCGCCGGTGGGCACGCACGAAGATCTGCTGCCTTACCTGGTGCGCCGCCTGCTCGAAAACGGCGCCAATACCAGTTTCGTCAATCGCGTGGTGGACGAAACGCTGCCGGTGCGCGATCTGGTGGCCGATCCTTGCGAAACGGTGCGCCGCTTCGCTTCCATTCCGCATCCGCGCATTCCCCTGCCGGTCAATCTTTTCGGTGAACTTCGGAAGAATTCCATGGGCGTCAACTTCTCCAACGACAACGAACTGAAGGCCCTCGCCGAGGCGGTCAACTCCAAATCCGGTCCGTGGACCGCCACGCCGCTGGTGCCGGGCGCGCAAAGCGCCGGCCCGACGGTACCGGTCACCAATCCGGCCGATCGCCGCCAGGTGGTGGGCAGCTATGTCAGCGCAGATGCCGCGCTGGTCGACAAGGCGCTCGCCAACGGCGTTGCCGCGCAGCCGAATTGGGATCGCCTGCCGGCCGCCAGCCGCGCCGCGATTCTGGAGCATGCCGCCGAGCTGCTCGAAGCGCGCCGCGGCGAATTCATCGCGCTGTGCGTGCGCGAAGCCGGCAAGAGCCTGCCCGATTCGATCGCCGAAATTCGCGAAGCCGCTGATTTCCTGCGCTACTACGCCACCATGGCGCGCCGCTTGTTCGGTCATCCGGAGCAGCTGCCCGGTCCGACCGGCGAAAGCAACCAACTGTTCCTCAACGGACGCGGCGTGTTCGTGTGCATCAGTCCGTGGAACTTCCCGCTGGCGATCTTCTTAGGCCAGGTGTCGGCCGCGCTGGCCGCCGGCAACAGCGTGATCGCCAAGCCCGCCGAACAAACCAGCCTGATCGGCTACGTTGCCGTGCAGTTGCTGCACGAAGCCGGCGTACCGGCCGATGTCTTGCAATACCTGCCGGGCGACGGCGCCGTGGTGGGTGCCGCGCTTACCAAGGATCCGCGCGTCGCCGGCGTCGCCTTCACCGGCTCCACCGAAACGGCGTGGGCGATCAACCGCACACTCGCCGCGCGCAACGCACCGATCGCCGCGCTGATCGCCGAAACGGGCGGCCAGAACGCGATGATCGCCGATTCTTCTGCCCTGCCCGAGCAAGTGGTGAAGGATGTGATCGCTTCGGCCTTCCAATCGGCCGGCCAGCGCTGCTCCGCCGCGCGCGTGCTGTTCGTGCAGGAAGATATCGCGGACAAAGTGGTCGGCATGCTCGCCGGCGCGATGGGCGAGTTGAAGGTCGGCGATCCCGGCCAGCTGTCCACCGACGTAGGCCCGGTGATCGACAACGATGCGCTGAAGATCCTTACCGATCACGCCGCGCGCATGGACAAAGAAGCCAAAAAGGTCGCCGAAGCCAAGCTCGATCCTGCCGCCACCTCGAACGGCACCTTCTTCGCGCCGCGCGCTTACGAGATTTCCTCGCTCGACGTACTTCAGCGCGAAATCTTCGGTCCCGTGCTGCATGTGATCCGCTGGAACGGCAACGATCTTCCCAAAGTGATCGACGCGATCAACGGCACCGGCTACGGCCTCACCCTCGGCGTGCACAGCCGCATCGACGACACGGTGGAATACATCCGCAGCCACGCGCGCGTGGGCAACTGCTACGTCAACCGCAACCAGATCGGCGCGGTGGTCGGCGTGCAACCGTTCGGCGGCGAAAGCCTCTCCGGCACCGGCCCGAAAGCGGGTGGTCCGCACTATCTCCTGCGGTTTGCCGGCGAGCGCACGCTCACCATCAACACCACGGCAGCCGGCGGCAATGCTTCGCTGCTCACGATCGGCGAGTAAGTCGTTTACGCCGAATGCATAAACTCGCCCCAATGTCATTCCGGCGCAGGCCGGAATGACGGCAAGGCGAGACAAGATATGGCGAAAGTATCCATGCGCAGCGCAGCATTCCTCCTGGCGCTTATGTGCTTAAGCACGGCGACTTGCGCAGGCACTCCCAGCGCCGATGAACAACACTTCGTCGCCACGCTGCAACTGGGTGCGTCGCCGCAAGTCCGCTATCTCGATGCGAACGGTAAACCGCTGGACTACGCCGACTTCGCGCAACAATTGCAGCACCGCCGCTCCTACAGCATGACCGGCGATCGCCAGGCCGGCGTTGCCGTGTTGCGTCTGCGGCCCGCCGGCGCGCACGCCGGCGAGCCGGGGCGCTTTGCCTTCGGACACGGCGATGCGTTTGCGCCGTTCGAATTGCCGTCGTTACATGGCGGCGTGCAGCGACTGAAAAATTTCCGTGGACGCTACACGCTGGTGAGTTTCTTCTTCGCCGAATGCGCACCCTGCATCGCCGAAGTTCCGACGCTCAACGCTTACGCGGCCCAACACCGCGACATGAACTTTGTCGCGGTGACGTTTGAAGACGCAACAAGCGCGCAGCAGTTCGTCACCGCGCACGATTTGACGTGGAACGTGCTCTACCACGGCGAATCGCTCACCGACACGCTCGGCATCGGCGTGTATCCCACCTTGATGCTGATCGACCCCGAGGGCCGTGTCGCCGGCGCGGCGGTAGGCATGACCATGAGCGACGATCCGGCCAAGCGCCTGGCCGACCTTGGCGGCTGGATCGAGCAGTGGCAGCGCGTTTTGCCGCGACCGCAGCCCTAGCCGTTTGATTTCCCGCCCTAACGAACTCATCACGCTCGCTTGTGCGGCGCGCCAACCATGGCGCCGTCACCCGTGCTAGAACGAACGTCTGCGCCGAAGAGGGTCGGCCCGGGGGTGGGTAGGCATGTCGCAACTGGCAATCGAAACGCAGCAAATGCGGCGCATGGCGTCGCCGTCGATGGAACCGGATCCGCGCGCGCAAGCCGCCGACATTCCGCCCAATGTTTTGGTGCATCTGACCGAACACGCCGCAAGCCGCGGCATTTCTACCGAATCGTGGTTCGCCGGCCTGGGCATCACGCGGCAACAGATCAACGATCCGAGCGTGCGCGTCTCATACCGGCAAGCACGCACCATCATCGCGCGCGCACTGCGCGTGTTGCGCGATCCGGCGCTGGGTCTGCTGATCGGGCGCAACGAAACCATCGGCAGCTTCGGCCTGCTGGGCCTGGCGATGATGACCTCGCGCAATTTCGGCGAAGCGATGAACGTGGGCATCGAGAACCACAAGATTTGCGGCAGCTTGCTCGATGTGGATTTTGCGGTGACCGACGCGCAGACCGTCGCGGTGCAGGCATGGCCGCGCTTCGGCGAAATCGAGCTGCTGCCGTTTCTGTGCGAAGAACTTTTCTCCAGTTGCCTGGCCATTGCACGCGAACTGGTCGGACCGAAGATTGTCCCGGTACGCATGGAATTGACCTATCCCGCGCCGTCCTACGCGGCCGAATACGCCGCTACGTTCCAATCGGAGGTGCGTTTCGGCGCGCAACACAATCGCATCGTGGTGGACGTCAATTGGCTTACGCATCCGCTGCCGGGCTACAACCCGCTCACTTCGCGCCAAGCGCTGGCGCTATGTCATCAGCAATTGCGCGGCACCAGCCGTTCCGACGAGATTGTCGGCTCCGTTGAACGCCTGCTGCGCAGCCGGTTGCGCGACCATCCGCGGCTCACCGAAGTGGCGCGCACGCTCCACCTGAGCGAACGCTCGCTTCGTCGCAAACTCGCCGACAGCGGACGCATCTTTCGTGAAATCCACGACCGCGTTCGCGCCGAGCGCGCACTGGAGCTTCTGCACGCCGGGCAACTGAGCGTGGCGGAAATCGGCATCGAATTGGGTTTCAGCGATCCGCGCGAATTCCGCCGCGCATTCAAGCGCTGGACCGGCATGCCGCCGCAATCGGCGCGACGCAGTTTGCCTTAGGGCCCGTTCGCACGATCTGCGCAAGTCCTCCGGCGGCGAGCTCAACCAGCCTTTGCTTTTGCCGTCGACGGCTTGCGCTTCGCATCACGCATGCGATTGGCCGCCTGAATCTGGTGTGCCTTCATGATCGTCTCGACCAATCCCGGAAACCTTTGATCGATCTCCGCGCAACGCGTGCTGTTGCGCATTTCTACGCCTTGCCGTTCGCTGCGGATCAGGCCCGCTTCGCGCAGCGCGCGGAAATGCTGGGAAAGCGTGGATTTGGGGATATCGCGATCGCTGATTTTCAGAAAATTGGAACAGGTGGCTCCGCTGGAAATGGCCAGCTCGGCGTAAATGGCGGCGCGCACCGGGTCGGACAGGGCATGAAGGATGCCTTCGACGGTAACATCTTCGATGGATGGGTGAATCAGGGGCCGCATGACGGGTACTTTACCGGCCCTTGATTTCTAGTTCTATAGTTCATAAGTTACGAACTACGGGATTTCAGAACCCATTCATCCAACCCCACCAGGACAAAACCCCATGAGCAAGCTGAAAGGTAAAGTCGCCATTGTGACTGGCGCATCCAAAGGTATCGGTGCCGCGATCGCCAGGGCGCTTGGCGCGGAAGGCGCGTCGGTTGTCGTCAACTACGCCTCCAGCAAAGCGGGGGCGGACGTCGTGGTCGAGGAGATCGTAAAGGCCGGAGGCAAGGCGGTCGCGGTGCGCGGCGATGTTTCCAAGGCGGCCGACGCGCAAGCCATTGTCGATGCCGCGATCAAGAACTACGGCCGTCTCGATGTTCTTGTGAACAATTCCGGCGTGTATGAGTTTGCGCCGCTCGAAGCGATCACCGAAGAGCATTATCACAAGCAATTCAACGTGAACGTTCTCGGCCTGCTGCTGACGACGCAAGCCGCCGGCAAGCATTTGGGCGAAGGCGGCAGCGTGATCAACGTCGGCTCGCTCGTTACGCGCCTGATGCCGCCAGGCAGCGCCGTGTATACGGCAACCAAAGGGGCCGTGGACGCGATCACCGGCGTGCTCGCTCAGGAGCTCGGCCCGCGCAAGATTCGCGTGAACGCGTTGAATCCCGGCATGGTGGAAACGGAAGGCACGCATGCCGCGGGCTTTATCGGTTCGGACTTCCATTCGCATGCCGTGCAGCAAACCCCGCTTGGCCGCATCGGCCAGCCCGACGACATTGCATCGGTCGCGGTGTTCCTGGCATCGGACGATTCGCGCTGGCTTACCGGCGAACGCTTTTATGCAGGTGGCGGCATGCGCTGATCGCACCACGGCTTCAAACCAAACGCCCCGGCATCGCGCCGGGGCGTTTTTTTACACTGCCGAATTTATTGCGTGCGCAGCGTACCGTCGCCAATACCCAGGCACAGACGTACGTTTTTCTTCTGGGCCATCGGCGGCGTCGAGGTGGCGGTCGCAATCGCCCGAACACCCCGCTTTTGGCTGCTCCGGCGGCGCAACGACTGCGCGGACGTTACCGACCGTGCCGGCCCGTGGCCGCCGCTTGAGCGCGGCCGAAACCACTTATCTAACCAGGAAGAACGCATGGGAACCTCCAGTTGCATTTGAACTGGAGTCAAGATAAAGGCTAAGCACCTCGCCAAAAAGCGATATTCCTGCAAGTTAAGCTTGAAAAATATTCAAGGCAAGCAGACGGCCGCGCGCGCCTCTTGAAAACAGCGGCGGGGTCGGGGCGGCCTTGGGCTTGCACACTGGCCGATTTACCCCCCATGGCAGTCCCTTTTGCCCTCCCCCTCGTCCCCCACATGCCTGAAAGTGCGGGCGTATCGCCTTACGGCGTTGGGGAGATCCAAAACATGCGCCACACCCGCACGTTGATCGCCGTCGCGTTGTTGCTTGCCGCTTGCGGCGGCAACCAACCCGCGCCGCAAACGCAGAACGACGCGTCGTTCGAAAGCAAGCTCGAACAGCAATTGCTCGACGCCAAACCCGGCAGCGTGATCGACATTCCCGCCGGCCACTACACACTCAAACGCGGCCTGAGTTTGCGCACCAATGGCGTAACCATTCGCGGCGCGGGCATGGACAAGACCGTGCTGTCGTTCAAAGGGCAGATCGTGGGCCCCGAAGGGTTGCTGGTAAACGCCGACGACTTCACCATCGAAAACCTCGCCATCGAAGACACGATGGGCGATGCGCTGAAGATCAATCAAGGCAAGAACATCACCATTCACGGCGTACGCATCGAATGGACGGATGGCCCCAAGAGCACCAACGGCGCTTACGGCCTCTACCCGGTGAAGACGCAAAACGCGCTGGTAGAGGATTCCGTGGTGATCGGGGCATCGGATGCCGGCATCTACGTAGGACAGTCCAACAACATCGTCGTGCGCCGCAATCGCGCCGAACAGAACGTGGCGGGCATCGAGATAGAAAATTCCGTGAACGCTGACGTATACGAAAACATCGCGACGAAAAATACCGGCGGCATTCTTGTCTTCAACATGCCCAATCTTTCGCAAGCCGGTCATGCGTCGCGCGTTTTCAAGAACCATGTATTCGCCAACAACACGGGCAATTTCGCCAAGAAAGGGGCGGCTGTCGCGAGCGTTCCGGCAGGGTCGGGCGTCGTGGTGAATTCCAACGACAAAGTGGAAATCTTCGACAACGACATTGCCGACAACCAAACCGCGAATGTCATTATCTCAAGCTACTTTTCCACCAACTACTACAACAAGCTTGGCGTCGCGGCCGACTACAACCCGTATCCGAAGGGTATTTACGTCTACGGCAACCGCTTCAAAGGCGGCGGCGATTCGCCGGACGGTTTAGAACTCAAAACACTCAAAGCCGCGGTGTACGGCATCAATGGCAGCTTCCCCGACGTCGTGTGGGACGGCTACGCCGATCCGAAAACGCAGGCCGACGGCCTGCCGCCGCCTGACGATCGCATTTGCATCCAGGACAGCAACGGCGTGCTCAACGCCGACGGTCCGCATGGCTACAAAAATCCCAGCACCGATGCCAAGCCGTTCCAATGCACGCTTCCCAAGCTGCCGCCTGTCGTGCTGAATCCGGAACCGAAAGTCTGAGAACGCCGCGAATGTCGATGAAGATGTACAAACATGCATTATTGATGTTCGCGCTGCTTTGTTTGGCGGCTTGTCATCGCGACATGGAGCCCGTCGCGTTTCACGACGAAGGCTATCCGACAAAGCTGAGCGACTGGCACGTAGTGGAAGCTCGCGACGGCGTGTTGCAGTTGAACGAAGGCGTGGTTCCCTACGAACTCAACACGCCTTTGTTCACCGACTACGCGCACAAATTGCGCACGATCTGGATGCCCAAAGGCGTATCGGCCCAATACAACCCCACCGATACGTTCGATTTTCCGGTGGGCACGATCATCAGCAAGACGTTTTTCTATCCCATTCCCAAAGGCCAACCGCGCAACGCAACGGATATCGCGCGCACCTACGACACCAGCCGCGATTTCGCAGGACAAGGCCTGGATCTGTCCAACGTCCACCTGGTCGAAACACGTCTGCTGGTGCGCCGCAAAGACGGCTGGGTCGCCATGCCGTATGTATGGAATGCGGACCAAACCGAGGCCACTCTCGCGCGCACCGGCGATGTGCAAGCGCTGACGCTGGTCAGCGACAGCGGCGAGCGCGAAAACTTCAACTACGTGGTACCCGACCAAAGCCAATGCGTGAGCTGTCATGCACGCGACTGGACCACGCGCGCCTTGCAGCCCATCGGGCCGAAGGCGCGCCACTTGAATCGCGATTACCACTATGCAGACGGGGACCAGAATCAGCTCGCGCACTTGATGCGCGTCGGTTACCTCACCGGTGCGCCGACGCCCGCCGACGCTCCGCGCAACGCGAACTGGATGGATCCGCAGGCCTCGCTCGATGCGCGCGCACGAGCCTATCTGGACATCAACTGCGGACATTGCCACAACCCGAAGGGTGCGGCGAACACCACGGGACTCACGCTGGATATCGCCACATCCGAAGATCGCCACATTGGCATTTGCAAGCCGCCGACCGCCGCCGGCCAAGGTACGGGCGACCACTTGTTCGACATCGTGCCCGGCCATCCGGACGACTCGATCATTCCCTACCGACTCAGTTCCACCGAGCCGGGCACGATGATGCCCGAGATCGGTCGCAGCACCGTGCATAAAGAGGGCGTCGCACTGATCAAAGCGTGGATCGCGTCGCAGGCGGGAGACTGCGTCGTGCTCCATTGAGCGGGAAACGCAAGCTTACCGACCACGTATCGAAAAAAGCAGCACGCCGCTGGGCTCATCTACCAAGGGGAAGAAAAACAACATGACCATACGTCAACGAGCACTGCCCGCTTACGTACGCCATCTGTTGTGCGGTGGCGTTGCGCTCTTCATGTGCGCGCCTGTTCCCGCTCTCGGCGACACGCCTACGCAAAGCGATACAACCGAGGGGCAAAACCAGCCGGATGCAAGCAAAGCCAAGCAGCTCGGCAATATCACTGTCACGGCGCAAAGCCGCACGCAACAGATGGAGCAAGTGCCGATTCCTTTGCAAATTCTTACCGCCAAGCAGATCGACACGCAGGCGGCGACCGATCTAAGCAAGATCTCGTTGTTCGTGCCGGGGTTGGTCGTCGACGGCAGCCAACCCACGCAACCCAACTATTCGCTGCGCGGCATCAGCACCAGCGACTTCGGCATCGGCACGGAATCGGCGGTGGGCGTCTATATCGACGGCGTGTACGCGGCACGCTCCGGCGGCGCCTTGCTTGCCTTCAACGACATCGACCGCATCGAAGTACTGAAAGGTCCGCAAGGCACGTTGTTCGGCCGCAACGCGGCGGGTGGCGCCATTTCCATCGTGACCAACGAACCCACCGACACATTCGAAGGCAAGGCGACGGTGCGCATCGGCAACGAAGGTACGCATTACGAGAGCGCATTGGTCAATATTCCGCTCAACAAGGACATGGCGCTGCGCATCAGCGTGCTGGACAACCAGAGCAACGGCTGGATTCGCGACCAGGCCAACGGCCAGCCATACGGCAAGAACAACGACTGGGGTACGCGCATGGTGTACCGCTGGAACATCACGCCCAACACGCGCGTGTTGTGGTCGTGGGATCACGAGCGCCTGGATCAACCGCCACGTCCGGCGATCGGCCTGGTGCCGCTGTCCAGCGACACCAACGAGCGACCGCCGTTCCCGCCAAACCCGGCGACCTATCTGAATCCTCTTACCGCGCCGCTGTTCAACGATGCGATTCAAGCGCGCGAGTGGCGTCATTTCGACGGCTCCACCCTGATCATCGATCACTCGTTCTCGTGGGGCAGCCTGACATCGACTACGGCATGGCGTCACTTCAACACGTTCAACGACGAGGACAACGACGGCACCGATCACATCGTCAGTTATCTCGATACTGCGAACATCGAACACAACAACAGCTACTACCAGGAATTGAAACTGTCCGGCGACAACGATCTGACGGACTGGGTGTCCGGCGTGAGTTTCTACTCCGAGCAGGCGCGCCAGACCAGCCAGGTAAATACCAATACCAGCAGCCTGGATACGCTGGCGCAGAACGTCGACGGGCTTGGATTGCCGCTCACCGAAATCACGCAAGGCCTGCAGGCGCTCGGCTTGCCTTTCAGCCTGCTCAATGATCCTTGGCGCGAGGAAATCAACAATGTCGGCAAGTTCAAGGCGTACGCCGCATTCGGGGACGTGATCTGGCATCTGAACGACAAACTGGATCTGACCACCGGCCTGCGCTACACCGAAGATCAAAAAGATTTCACCTGGTTTACGCCGCCGCGCCAGGCGACAGCCTTCGATCAAACCGTGGCGGAACTGGTCGCGACCGGCGTTTACGGCCTGCTTCCGCCGCAAGCACAGGAAGCACTTGGCGCTTTCGGCGGCAACATCGTGTTTCCCAATGCGGTGGGCGTGTGGGTGCCCGTACATCACACGTGGCACGATTTCAGTCCGCGCGCTGTGCTGAGCTACAAGTTCACGCCGAACGTGATGGGCTACGTGTCCGCCACCAAGGGCTACAAAGCCGGCGGATACAACAGCCTGCAGGTGGGCTCGCTGTATGCACCGGAGAAAGTGTGGAACTACGAAGGCGGCATCAAGGCGGTCGTGCCCGAATACAACCTCCTGTTCAATGCGTCGGCGTATTACTACCGCTACACCAATCTGCAATCGTCCGTGCTCAATCCCAACTCCACGGGATCGGGCGTGCCGTTCTACACGGTGATGACCAGCGATCAGCATGCGCACGGCATCGATCTGGAAGCGCAATGGCAACCCACGGACGCACTGCGTTTGAACGCGACGGGCGCCTATATCGACAGTACCTACGTGCATGGCACCTCGACCTCGGGTGTGACGCTCGACGGTCAGCCCACCGGCGAACCGACGTTCTCGGCAACGGCGGGTTTCGACTACACCTGGCATAGCGTGTTCAACGGCGACCTGGAACTGAACATGCAGTACGCCTATCGCGGACACACACGCTGCAATGCCGATTCGCAATTCCAGGGCAACTGCTTCAGCACCGCCACGTTCAGCATCGGCACGTCCACCCAACGCACCGATGCGCGGCTGGATTGGCACACACCGGATCAACGCTGGGGTGTAGGCTTGTACGTCAACAACATGTTCAACAAGCGCTACGTGCTGGGCATCGGCAACGACAGCACCAACGATTTCGGCACGCCGTACGCCACCGTTACACCGCCGCGAACCTATGGCGTGGAATTGCGTGCCAAATTCTAAGTGCCATGAATCAACCTGACCGACTCGATTTACCGACCGAACTCCAACGCCTGCGCGCTGTGCAGGCGCGCGATCCGTGCCCGGATTGGCCCACGCGCGCACGACGACTGCGCGCCCTGGATGCCGTGGTGCGCCTGCATCGGGACGACATTGCCGCGGCGATCCATGCCGACTTCGGCAGCCGGCCGCACGAAGAAACCGACATGCTGGAGGTGTTTCCCAGTCTCTCGGCCATTCGCCACGCGTTGCACCACGGCAAGCGCTGGATGAAGCCCAAGCGCGGCCTGGCAAGCCTGGCGTTTCTTCCCGCCAGCACGGAACTGCGCCCGCAGCCGTTGGGCGTGGTGGGCATCATCGTGCCTTGGAACTATCCGCTGTTTCTCGCCGTAGGACCGCTGGTGGATGCGCTGGTAGCGGGCAATCGCGCGATGGTAAAGATGAGCGAATACACGCCGCGCTTCTCGCAGCTATTCGCCGAGCTCGTTGCACATCACTTTCAGCCGGACGAGGTGATCGTCGTCAACGGCGATGCATCGGTGGGACAAGCCTTCGCGGAACTACCGTTCAACCACCTGCTGTTTACCGGTTCGACCGCCATTGGGCACCAGGTGATGCGCGCCGCGTCAGCCCATCTCACGCCAGTCACCTTGGAACTGGGCGGCAAATCGCCGGCGTTGATCGGTCCCGGCGCACGCTTCGAGAATGCGGTGGAGCGCATCGTGTTCGGCAAGCTGGTAAACGCCGGACAAACCTGCATCGCGCCCGATTATGTGCTGTTGCCGCGTGACGATGTCGCGCGCTTCGCATCCGCGGCACGGGATATCGCAGCGCGGCTTTATCCGGATTTCGCCCACAACACGCAATACGCCAGCATCGCGACCGATCGGCACTATCACCGCCTGATCCAATTGCGCGACGGCGCCGTGCATGCCGGCGCGCGCAGCGAGCCGCTCAGCGATACGCAAGACCGCGCCGAGCAGCGCCTGCTCACGCCGGTGCTGCTGACCGGCGTTCACGAGGATATGCCGGTGATGCAGCAAGAGATCTTCGGACCGCTGCTGCCACTGGTGCCTTACGACACGCTCGACCAGGCGATCGACTATGTCGCCCGCCATCCGCGTCCACTGGCGCTGTACTTGTTCGAGCAGGATCAAGCACGTATCGATCACGTGCTGGCCCGCACGCATGCGGGCGGCGTTTCGCTCAACGACACGCTGTACCACATCGCGCAACATGACCTGCCGTTCGGCGGCGTGGGACCTTCTGGCATCGGCGGTTATCACGGCGAAGCGGGCTTTCGCACGTTTTCGCATATGAAACCGGTGTTCCGGCAAGCGCGCTTCAATGCAGCAGGCTTGCTCAATCCACCCTACGGCAAACGCTTCCGTCAGCTGCTGGAAATTCTGCTGCGTCGCGGATAACGCTGCCGAAAACGTCGCTCACAAAAAAACCTCCCCGCTCGCGCGGGGAGGTTTGTGGTCGAACGTCTGATCGCGATGCGATCAGAATTTGTACTGCACCGACAGGCTCAGCAGGTTGCCGTAGTCGTCGAAGCTGCCGGCGAGCACGTCGTCGGTCGCACTGACAGCACCGTTCAGGCCCGCGTGAGAGACAAAGATGTGTTCGTACGAGACGTTGAGCTCGAGGCGATCAGTCGCCTTGTAGCCGAGGCCGGCCGCGACCGTGTGACGCGCGCCGTCGGGCACGCGGGGATCGCGATTGCCGGCATTCATCGGCGCCTGGTCAGCCGCCAAGCCGCCGCGTACGGTCAGCTTGTCGGTAACGTAGTACTCGCCACCCACCGAAACGTAGAAGGTGTTGCGCCAGTTGAACGGCAGGATGGTGGTCGGCTGCGCGTTGGCGTAGTTCACCGTGAGCTCGCGCATCACGCTCCACTGCGTCCAAGCCAGGTCCGCACCGAAGCCGAACTTGTCTTCCTGGTGCCAGTAGCTCAGCGCGGCGACGGCCGGATTGGTGAGACGAGCATCGCCGTCGGTGTGCTGGAAAGGCGGCAGGCTACCGGACAACGCCGGGTTGCTCAGCAGAAGGTCGTAGCCCTCTGTGGTGGTGAAGTTCGCGGTGCCCTTGATGTCATGCGTGATGCGCGAACGGTAGTCCAGCGCCAGGCGGTCTTTCGCGGTCGGCTTCCAGTACGTGCCGACCTGCCAGCCCCAGGCCCAGTTGTTGCCCTTGACCTCGGCGTAGCCGTCGCTGCCCACCGGGGTGAGCGCGGCCACGCCCGCTGCCGCCGTCTGGCCCTGCGCCGCGGCTGCCTGAATCATCGCGGCAGCCTGCGCCGCAGGGATCAGGCCTGCTTGAGCCGCGGCCTCGATCTGCGCGACCGCAGCCTGTGTCTTCGCCGCAATGCCCTGCTGCACGCTCAAGCCAATGGCGTTGAAGTTGATGGCGTTGGTCAGGTCGGCATTGGTGCGCTCGGCGATCAAGCTGGCGCCGACGCTCCACTGGTCGTTGATCTTGAACGAGCCCGAGAACATCGTGTCGAACGACCGCAGCGAGGTCTTGATCGCGTCGTAGCGACCCATCCAGTTGTTGTCGTACTGGGTCTGGAAACCGAACGGTACGTCAAGCGCAAAACCGAAGTTGATGCGGTCGTTGAGCTTGGTGGACAGGTCAAACGCCGGAACAGGCAACGTGGTGCCGGCATTGCCGCCGTTGCCGCCGCTGATCGGGCGGCCCAGTGCATCGGTCGAGGTGCCGGTGAACCTGGCGCTGAAGTTGATGGCGGTGATGTCGGCTTGCACATAGGTGCCGTCGAGATCGCTCATCGCTGCCGGGTTGTTGGCCACCACGGAAACGTCGCCGCCCGCGGTTGCGGAACCGGCATAAGCGCGACCCATGGCTTGCGCGCTGTTTTCTTTCAACTGAAAGGCGCTGGCGTGGGCCTGCTGCGGCGCAACCAAGGCACCGGCAATGGCCAAACCCAACGCAGCCAAGGCAATCGGACGGCCACCACGGGCGGTGTTACGGAAGAACGTATGCATCGTGTGCTCCTGCTTTTATTTTGGTGACGAGTCCGGCCATGCCATGCTGGCCGGGTTTTGTCGCAAGGCTCGGCACCCTGCGGCTCGGGACGTAGCGGAGGGGCCCGGCGATCCAAAAATTCATACGCGCGTTTGATACCCCTGGCCGGCACTCTGCCGGCTCGAGCCCAGGCATGCAAGTGCGGTTGCAGCATCCGGTCGTCCGATGGCGCTGCAACGGCGAGCCGTCCGGGCCGCCCGATTTCGAGGCGAAATGACGCCTGGCTGGCGTAGCGACCCGAAAAGCGAAGATCAACCGCTCGGAGCCGCTCATCGCACGGGTCCTTCGCGCTTCCGTGACGACGATGGATACGGGTACTGCTAACCTTTCGGTTTAACGGACTTTCCGCAGGCATCGCTATGCATTGTTTCGTCTACGCCAGCCAGCGCAAGGCCGATACGTATTTGTGGTTGGACCGCAAAGATCACTTCGACAACGTGCCTCCCTCGCTCGCGCTGATGCTCGGCGATTTGCGTTTCGTACTGGAGGTCGAGCTGCACCCGGAGCGCCGGTTGCCGCACGAAAGCACTGACGTGGTGTTGGGCCATTTGCGCGAACAAGGCTGGCATCTGCAGCTGCCGCCGCAAGAAACGCTCGCCGCTCCCACCACGCCGGACCCCATGCAACGCCAGAACGAATGACTGTCGGCACGATGGTCGTTAACAAGTGATTACCGTCTCACGCGTTGCTGGTTCCTATACTCCCGACATGCCACCTATCAAATCGCGCTCCTCATCGTCCGTACTCATCTCGCTCGTCTGGTTCCTTCCAGGGCTGATCATGGCCGGCATTGCCGCCATCGGCGCGCATCCGCTCGCGCTGATTCCGCTGCTGCTGGCCAATACGCTGACGATGGCTGCGATATGCCACGTCATCGGTTTTGATCCGGAGCCGGATTTTTTCCGCACCGTGATGCGGCGTGGCATGGCACACCTGGCGATGTTCACCGGCTACGCCGCGCTGGTGTTCCTGCTGATTGCCTGGCCGATGCTGCGCCTGACCCAACACCCTACGCTCGGTGCAAGCCTGTTGCTTGCCGCGGCGCTGGTGGTGGCGCTGATGGTGCTGTGGCGACTGTGGCCGGCGTTTGCGCTGGTGTATGTGTGGGACGATGCGTATCCAGCGCATGGTCAGGGCGAAGGTTCCTGGCTCTTCACGGCCACGGCACGCAGCATCGCCTTTGGCCGGCATCTGTCGCGCGAGGAACATTTTTTCAGCCATTTTCTTCCTAGCGCGCTTTCCTTGCTGATTTTGTCGTTCGCGGCCATCGCGCTGAGCGGGCTCTACGGCGTATTGCCTTCGGAATTGCGCACGGCCGCGCTGGTGCTTTATGCCGTCGTACTGATGCCGTTGGGATGCTTGATCGTTGCCAACCGCACCTTGCGCGTCATGTTGTGCGAGAGCCGTCGCCCCCGTCGCCAGGAGCCGACACGCAGGGACAAGGTGGAACCGGTGCTCAACGTTCCTTCGCCATTGACCGAACAAGAGCGTATCGCCGGCACGCCCGAACAAGCGCAGGCCTTGCTCGCCGCCGCACGCATCGGCGATGTCGCGCGCGCGCTGGCGCTGGTGGAAGCGGGCGCCGATCCCAATACCGCACCCGCCACGGGAGATCGCGACCAACGCCCCGTGCTGATGCTGGCGGCGTTGCTACCCGATACGCGCCTGCTGCGCGCCTTGATTGCCAACGGCGCGGATGTGAATCGCGCCAGCGGCGGCATCACGCCGTTACTCGCCGCCACGCGCGACAGCTGGCACGGCCGCCCCGATGCGGTGATGACGCTCTTGGCCAACGGCGCCAACCCTCTGACGACGGATGCCGACGGCAACACCTCGCTGCACGGCGCCGTGCTCAGCGGCGAGGCGACCATCGCGGCGATGCTGCTCGATGCCGGCGCTTCCATTGACGCTGTCAACCAGGCCGGCGCAAGCCCGCTCTCGATCGCTTGCCGCGCGGCGAATTGGCCGCTGGTGCAATTTCTGCTCGAACGCGGCGCCAAGGTCTTTCAGGCCGGCGGCGAACCGGCGCTGGTCGCGGCAGCGGGCATTGCCGAGGACGACATCACCGGCGTGAAAATGCTGCTGAAGCATCGCGCCGCAGTGAACGTGATCGACGCACGGCAACGCAGTGCGTTGATGGTGGCCGCTGCCGAAGGGCACGAGCAGATTGTTCGCACCCTCTGCGGCGCGCACGCCGACGTGAATCTCACCGATCACCACGGCAGCACCGCCTTGATGGAAGCGGCACGCGCGGGCGCCGTGGGCGTCGTGGCGCTGCTCGCGGACGCACAAGCGGACGCGCGTGCGCGCGACCATCATGGCCGCGACGCATTGACGCTCGCCTGCCAATCGCCGCATGCACAAGTCGAAACCGTGCGCGCGCTGCTCGCACTTGGCGCGGAGCCCAAGGCGCCAGGCAGCGACGGACGCAGTGCGCTCGATCATGCCGCCGCCAGCGGGCGCTGGGATCTGGTCGCCCTGCTCGATCCGGAAACGCCGTTGCCAGCCAGCCTCGATCTGGACGCCATTTCCGAAGGCGCCGACACGCCGGCGCATTTGCTGGATGCCTTGCGGTTCGGCCACTGGGCCATCGTGTCCAGTTTCGCGACGCGCGTGCGCGAATGGTCGCAAGCCGAGCTCGCGCAGTTGTATCTGGATTTGACCGAGCCGACCTTGCGCGCGGCGCGCCGCTGGTTGCTCGATCACGGGCTGCAAGCCGAAGCGCGTTTGCAACCGCAGCTGGTCGACGAGCTGGAAAGCGAACAACCCACCTTGCCGCCGCTCGGCCGTCGACTGTTCGACGCCCTGCTGCCGAAACTGCCCCAAAGCGCCGCGGCGATCGAAGACCTGCTCGATGCGGGCGCCAGCCCGGCAGGCGCCCATCTGCTGGCGCAAACGCTGAGCCGCTTGCCAGACGCATCGTCCACGCTGCCGCTGGCCATGCTCGAACGCGGCGCCGATCCCTTCGGCACCGACGAACGCGAACGCACGCCGCTGCATCTGGCCGCGACCCATGGCCAGGTCGCCGTGTTGCAAGCGCTGCTCGCCCGCGGTTGCGATCCCAATTGCCGCGACGCCAGCGGCCGCACGCCGCTGCTCACCGCACTCGAACACGGCGCGGACGCCGTACCGCTGGTACGCGCGCTGGCAGCGCATGGCGCCGATGCCGAAGCCGTGGACGTCAACGGCGAAACGCCGCTGGGACTGGCGCTGGAACATCCGGTGCTGGAGCGCTGGCTCAATTGGAGCGGATGGCAGCGCCCGCGCCGGCCGCTACGCGCCGACGATTTGATTCACGCCGCCACGCACGGTGCCGATACGGCGGTACGTCGCCTGCTGGAACTCGACTTTCCGGTGGACACGCGCGACGCACAGGGCGCAACCGCGCTGCTGCATGCGTGCGGCGCCGGTCATCGCGATGTTGCCGCCATCCTGATCGACGCGGGCGCAGACACCGCCGCGAGCGCCAACAACGGTATGACGCCGCTCGCCGCCGCCGTGGCCGCCCGCCGCGAAACCTTGGTGGCATTGCTGCTTGAGCGCGGCGCGACAGCAGATCAGCGCCTTCCGAACGACGCCACCGCATTGATGATCGCCGCCGTGCAAGGCTATCCCGAGATCGCCGAACAACTGCTCGATGCAGGTGCCGATCCCAACGCGGTCGATGCGCAAAAACACAGCGCACTGCACGCCGCCTCGCAGTTCGGCTTCGAACAAAACGACAGCCTGCGCGCACGACGCTTGTTCGACGTGCTGCTCAAGCGCGGCGCCGATCCCAACCTCGCCGACAACGAAAGCAAGACGCCGTTGCTGTTATTGCTCGGTGCGCACCTGCGTCCCGGCAGTCCCTGCGACGCCACCCATATCGGCGCGCTGCTGCCGGTGCTGGTGGATGCCGGCGCACGCATCGAGCACGCCGATCAGCGCGGCGTCACCGCACTGCACGCATGTGCGATGCATGCGTTGCTACCGCCCGCACGCATCCTGCTGGCGCGCGGCGCGGATCGAAACGCGGCGGACAACTTCGGCCGCACCGCGGCAGACGTGGCGCGGCATCTGGGCCTGATCGACATCGCGCACGAGCTGGCCGCGCGCGCCAGCGTGATTCCCAGCGTTCGGCAAACCTTGCGGCAACCGGCGTCGGATCAGTAGTCCGCGCGCGCCGAAGCAGGCCAGTCAATATGGGCCTGCTTCGAACCATGCTTTTCAGCTTAAACCAGCGCGGACGTCGCGCCCGGAACCGTTGTCGCCGCATCGCGAGTGGGCAGCGAGTGCCAAGCCTCGATCACTTTTTCCGGCGCGATCGCATCGACACGCCGACTTGCGGGCGGACCGCGCAGCACGCACACCGTCGCCGATGAACGGCTGCGTGGCCGCCAATGCTTAGGCGACACGGCGCCGAACATCACGACCAGCGGACATCCCATCGCCGCGGCGATGTGGGCCGGCCCCGTATCGACGGAAATCATGCTGTGCGCGATGGCGCTCAACACCTTCAAACGCGACAGGGACAGTTCCTTGGCGACGACTTGCACGTGGGGCCGCATCACCGCACTGCGGATGCCTTCCAGATACGCGTGTTCCGCCGGGGAGCCGCACAACAGGATGCGCGCTTCGGGCAAGCGCGCCTCAATGGCCGCAACGACCTGTGTCCAATGCTGCATCGGCCACGACTTGTCATCGGCGCCGGCCTCGCGCACACCGTTCCATCGCATCGTGCGCCGATTCGGCGCTTGCAACAGCACCAGCGGATGACCCGAGAGTCCTCGCCGCGCCAACCATTCATGGCACTCGATACGCTCCTCGAAGGTGACGGAAAACTCAGGCACCGCACTCGTTTCGCATGCCACGCTCCCGTAGCGTTCGCGGAACGACGGCGGCGTAGCATCGGCAAGCCGCAACAAATGCTCTATCCAGTGATCATCTGGCTTCAGCGCAATGTCGTTGAGAAAAACGCAGTCGCCTTCGGGAACACCTGCCAACCTCAGGAGCAAGCGAATGCGCTTGAGCGATGACTGCTGCGGCTCGCACACATAGACGGGAACGTGCTGCATCTGGCGCAGCGCATAAACCGCGCGCCATTGCTCCGGGTTGAGCGGCAAGGGACGATGACGAGGCCCCAGCCCCATGACCTGCGCCACGTCGGCCTGGCCGCGGTATAGCTCGACAGCACAGAGGCCCGTGGCGAGCAGGCAGCAGGGCTGGCCGTAGCGGGCGTGCAAACGATGCAACAAGGGTTGCAACAACAGCGTGTCGCCGAGGCGACCGAAACGAATGACTAGCGGTTGGATTGGCATCGGCATGCAAACAGCGCAACACATGTTTGTTGCGAATTCATATCCGGCGACACCGATTGTGGTTGCAATCCGTTACGCGAAGCTTACTTCTCCGCGTTTCGCAAGCTTATTGCCGTCTATCGCTCGCCGACCAACGGCGTATCCGCATCCGGGCCTTTTTCCTGCGTGGTCAACGCTTTTTCATCTGCGTCGGCCTCGAACAATTTGTTGAGGTCCTCATTGGCTTCACGCGTTGTTTGCACCAATTTCGCCTCGTCGTCATAAACGAGGTATTGAAGCTTGAGCAATTCGACATCGCGATGCCTGAAGCGCTCAACTTCCGATGCCGCCTCTTCCGCGCTGATGCCCAGCGATTCCAAGGTCTGACGCGTCATCTTGAGGCTTGAGAAAAATGTTTCGCGCACGGGCTCGTCGATCCCCAGATCCATCAACCGCCAGACATGCTGACGATTGCGGGCGCGCGCGACGATTTTGAGATGCGGGTATTGACGGCGCACCACGCGCGCCACGCGCAAACTCGATTCGGCGTCATCGGTGGCCAGCACGAAGACTTCCGCTTTGTCCGCTTGCGCGGCGCGCAGCAATTCCGGCCGCGCGGGGTCGCCGTAGAAAATATCGCCGCTGTTGCCGAAACGCTGCACCATGTCCAGCTGCTCGACCGAGTGATCCAACGCCACAAAGGGTATTCGACGCGTGCGCAACACACGCGCGACGATCTGCCCCATGCGCCCGTAGCCGGCGATGATCACACGCGGATGATCCACCGTGATGGTATCGAAAGGTCGTTTCGGTGCGGCTTTTTTCTTGGCACCGAGCACTTTGCCCGTGGCGGCGACCAGCAGCGGCGTCAGCGCCATCGACAACGTAATCGCGAGCACCAACGCGGCGCCTTGTTGTTCGGCCAACAGGCCGCGATCGGTCGCCTGGCGCAGCACCACGAAGGCGAACTCGCCGCCGCTCGCCAGCAAGATCGCAAGGCGCACCGCGTCAGCACGGTGGAGTTTGCCAAGCGTAATCCCAAGCGGCCACAGCAGGGCACCCTTCACCAGCAGCAGCGCGACCGTAATGCCCAACACAAGCAGCGGCATCTGCAGCAGCAGATCGATGCGCATCGACATGCCGACGCTTATGAAGAACAAGCCAAGCAGCAACCCTTTGAAAGGCTCGATATTGGATTCCAGCTCGTGGCGGTATTCCGAATCGGCCATCAGTACGCCTGCCGCAAACGCGCCCAGTGTCACCGGCGCATTGAGTTCCTCCATCAGCAAGGCGGTTCCCATGACGACCAACAACGCGGTCGCGGTGGATACCTCGACCGAATCGGCACGCGCGACAAATCGAAACACCGGGCGCAACAAGTAACGGCCGCCTACGATCACCGCAGCGATCACCGCGATTGTGCGCAGCGCGGCGAGTGGATCGATGCCCGGATGCGCGGACTGGGTTGCCAACAACGGAATCGCCGCGATCAAGGGGATCGCGGCAAGGTCCTGGAACAACAAAATGGCGAAAGACTGGCGACCGTAAGCCGAAGAAGCCTCCTTGCGCTCGGTGAGAATCTGCAGACCGAAGGCCGTGGACGAGAGCGCCAAACTCCCACCCACGATCGCCGCCGCGCTCGACGCAAAGCCGAAACCCACATGCGCGATCGCGCCGATAACAAGGCCGCAGGTCAGCACCTGCACCAGACCGGCACCGAATACGGCGCGGCGCATCACCCACAATCGCTGCGGCGAGAGCTCCAGACCGATGACGAACAACATCAGCACCACACCGAACTCGGAGATATCGCTGGCGCCTTGGGGATTGGCGATCAGATGCAATTCGGCAGGACCGATGACCACGCCCGCGATCAGATAGCCCAGCACGGCGCCGAGACGAAAACGCTTGGTCAGCGGAACGGCAATCACCGTGGCCAGCAGGAAAATGACCGCCGTTTGCAGGAAATGATGACTGTCCACGCTCGCTCTCTTCGGATCGTTTCAGTCCGATTATTTCACGCGGCGACCTGCCAGAACGTAAAACCATGCGGCTGACGAAGCCTCGCAGACATGGGATGATCCGGCCCATGAAAAAGCCCATCTCCCGACTGCTCGCCCTGCTTGCGCTGTGCCTGGCCGCCCCGACGTTCGCGCAGTCCGCAGGCATCCCGATTTACGGCTACAAAGTGATACGCACGTACCCGCACGACACCAGCGCGTACACGGAAGGTTTCTTTTATCTCAACGGTTACTTCTACGAAGGAACCGGCACCGAAGGCGGCTCCTCGATCCGCAAGGTCGATATGCAGACCGGCAAAGTGCTGCAGAAGGTGGAGATTCCGCCGCCGGACTACGGCGAGGGCATCGTGGCATGGAAAAACAAGCTGGTTGAGCTGACGTGGCAATCGCAGCACGGCTTTGTCTACGACCTGCGCAGTTTCAAGCGCATCGGCCAATTCAACTACCCCGGCGAAGGCTGGGCGCTGACCGAAGATGGCCATCGCATTTACATGAGCGACGGTACGCCGACGATTCGCGTGCTCGATCCGGAGTCGCTCAAGCAGGTCGACAAGATCGATGTCACGGCGGAAGGGCGGCCGCTCGTCAATATCAACGAGCTGGAATGGGTGAAAGGATTGATCTATGCCAATGTGTGGCTCACCAACAACATCGTGCAGATCGATCCGTCGAACGGCCACGTGGTTGGCGTAATCAATCTCAGGGGACTGGCGCCCGATCCGCAGACGCTGACCGATCCCAGCAACGACGTGCTCAACGGCATTGCCTACGATGCCAAGCATGATCGCCTGTTCGTGACCGGCAAACGCTGGCCGCTGATTTACGAGATCAAGCTGACGCCGCCTTCATCGGACAACTGACGCCGCACGCCATTACGCCTCCAGGCGCTGCACGATCAATTGGGCCAACCGCGCGACGGCGGGCGCCGGCTCCATGTCGCTGCGATAGAGTGCAAGCCCAAGCTTGGGCAGGCCAGGCAGGCGCGCTTTTCTGGCTTCCAGGGCGTGCAATGTCTCCGGGAGACCTAGCGGCGTGCGTACGCTGATGCCCAAACCCGCCTTCACCGCGGCCCACGTTCCGGCCAGGCTCGCGCTGGTGAACGCGATGCGCCACGCCAGGCCGGCGCGATCCAAGGCATCGATCGCCGCGGTGCGCATCAGGCAAGGTGCGTCCAGCACCACCAAGGGTATCGGCTCGCCCGATTCGTAACGAACCGAATCGGCGTCGGCGGCAATCCAGTGCATCGGCAATGTTCGGATGTGTTGGCGATGCGGCGCTTGCGGTTCGGTATCCCACGCAAGGGCGAGATCCAGCCTGCCCGCCTGCAGCGATTGCAGCAGCGCGGCATTGCGGGCGATGTGCACTTCGACGCGCAACTTCGGATGCGCCCGCTTGAAGCGACCCAGCACTTCGGGCAGCACGCTTTCGCCGAAATCCTCCTGCATGCCCAGCCGCACGCGACCTTCCAACTGCGCGCCGCGCAATGCGCCCGCCGCTTCGTCGTTCAGCTCCAGGAGCCGGCGCGCGTAGCCCAGCATGACCTCGCCCGCTTCGGTCAGCGCCATACCGCGCCCCGCTTTGCGCAGCAGCGGCATGCCGGCTTGATCTTCCAGCTTTTTCAGCTGCGCGCTGACGGCGGACGTGGAGCGCCCCAGACGGTCGGCGGCCTTGGCGAAACTGCCCAGCTCCACGCCTGCCACGAAGCTGCGCATGACATCCAGATCGAAGGTGATGCGGCTCATGCAATCATCCTGATTTTTGGGACGATTAGTACATAAATTACCGATTTTCAGAATCATCCTGACTCGCTAGTCTGGTGTCGTCAAGTCATCTCCAGGACACCGACCGCCATGATCGCCATGCAATACCGCATCGCTCTGCCCGCCGATTACGACATGGCCATCATTCGCAAACGCATCGCCGATCGCGGCCATCTCACCGACGACTTTCCGCAGCTTGGGTTCAAGGCGTATCTGTACACCGACCGCAGTGCCGCTTACGCGGCAGGCCGCGAGAATCTCTACGCGCCGTTTTATCTGTGGCATGACACGGAAGGCATGAACGCTTTTCTCGGCGGCGCGGGCTTTGCCGGCGTAGTCGAATCGTTCGGCCGGCCCGTGGTGCATACGTGGTCGGCGTGGCATGCGGAGGTTGCGCCGGATCTGTCCGTGGCGACGCACGCAACGCGCGAGATGCTGCCCATTGCCAATCACCGCGCATTGAGCGATTTACGCGATGCGGAAGGCGCGCGCGTGCGCGACGATCTGGAGCGCGATGCGCTTGCCGCCGTCACGGCCTTCGACCCTACCCATTGGACCTTGATGCGTTTCCGGCTGTGGCGCAACGTCGTTGACGTTGCCAGCCAAGACGTCGATGTCTACCAAGTTGGACACATCTCTCAACCAACCGCAAAACATGCTTCTTGAAGGAGATCCGGTTATGCCTCTGGTCCGTATTGCGTTACGTCGCGGAAAATCGCCCGCCTACATCGCCGCACTTCGCAACGGCATCTACGCCGCCATGCGCGAATCGTTCAACGTGCCCGAAAATGACCGCTTCATCCTGGTCAGCCAGCACGACGCCGACGAATTGGACTACGACGCCAACTACCTCGACATCGCGCGCAGCGACGATCTGGTCATCGTGCAGATCGCCTGCAACAACACGCGCACGGTCGAGCAGAAGCAAGCGTTCTATCGAAGCGTCGCCGAGAAACTCGTGGCCGATCCCGGCGTGCGGCCGCAGGACGTGTTCATCAATTTGCTGGAGACGGCGAAAGAGAACTGGTCCTTTGGAAACGGGATCGCGCAGTACGTGTAACGCGTCTGGCGAATTTCGATCGCGCCCTATTCTCAAACTTGCCATACCGTCATTCCGGCGAAGGTCGGAATGACGAGCGCGTTATTCGCGCAACCAGCGTGCGGCGTCGAGCGCGTAATACGTAAGAATGGCGTCGGCGCCGGCGCGCTTGAACGCGGTGAGCGATTCCAGCACGACGGCGCGCTCGTCGAGCCAACCGTTCTGCGCCGCCGCTTTCAGCATCGCGTATTCGCCGCTCACCTGATACACGAACGTCGGCACGCCGAAAGCGTCTTTCACACGGCGTAACACATCCAGATAGGGCAGGCCCGGCTTCACCATCACGGCATCGGCGCCTTCGGCGATATCCAATTCCACTTCGCGCAAGGCTTCGTCGCTGTTGCCCACATCCATCTGATAGGTGTGTTTGTTGCCCTTGCCGAGATTGGCGGCCGAACCGACCGCATCGCGGAATGGCCCGTAGAAGGCGGATGCATATTTCGCCGAGTAGGCAAGAATGCGTGTATGAATGTGGCCGGCGTTTTCCAGCGCTTCGCGAATGGCGCCGATACGGCCGTCCATCATGTCCGACGGCGCGACGAAATCCATGCCCGCCTCGGCTTGCGCCAGCGACATTTTGATCAACGCCTCGACCGTCGGCTCGTTCATGACGTAGCCGTTCTCGTCGATCAAACCGTCTTGACCGTGCGTGGTGTAAGGATCAAGCGCCACGTCGCCGATCAAGCCCAGTTGCGGATACTTCGCTTTTAGCGCACGCGTGGCGCGTTGCATCAGGCCCTGCGGATTCCACGCTTCCGCCGCGTCTTCGCTTTTTACAGCAGGACCCGGCGACGGAAAGAGCGCCAGTGCGGGAATTCCCCATTCCACGCATTCTCCGGCCAATGCCAGCAGTCCATCGATCGAAAGACGCTCCACACCTGGCATCGACGGCACCGGCTCGCGCTTGCCTTCGCCTTCGCCTTCGATCACGAAGGCCACCATGATCAGATCGGTGGGCAGCAACGTGTGCTCGCGCATCAATGCGCGGGAGAAGGCGTCGCGGCGCATGCGGCGCATGCGAATGGCGGGGAAGTTCATAGGCGCATCTCAGGCAGATCGTCCGGCTAGTTTAACGCTGCGCGCTGCGATGGCGCTTGCACAAAACGCCGCGCCTGAACGGCTCAACGCGTGAGATGCCTTAGGTTTAAGAATACGCATCACAGTTAAACACCAACTCGCTCGTGCGCGAGTTCGACACATTTTGTGTGCCATCTTTGGTGGTGCAGCCCCCACCCCGTCACAAGGTAAGGAAGGAGTCGCCTCATGAGCCAACCCGCCCAGCGTTCCCCGCACTGGACCACCCCTGAAGGGATGAAATACCTGGGTCCGTACGACGGCACCGAACCGATCGATGTGACCGTTGTATTGCGACGTCGTTCGGGCAGCGCGCCGACGTCCGCCGAGTGGCCCAAGTCGCCGACCTATCCGCGCGGCGAATTCGGCAATCATTACGGCGCCAATCCGTCCGATGTGGAAAATCTGCGGCGCTTCGCGCAGCAGCACGACCTCAATGAAACCGGCTGCGAAGCGCATCGGCGCGTGTTGCATCTGCGCGGCACGCCGTCGCAACTGGAACAGGCATTCGGCGTCACGCTAGGCAAATATCAAATGGACGGATGTGCGCCATTTGTCGGCTGCGGCCATGCACCCACGCTTCCTTCCGAAGCCATTGCGGTGCTGGGCTTGGATCGGCGCCCCGTGGCCCGTGCGCAATTTCGCAAGCCGCTTGCGCAGCCCGATACGTCTTACACGCCACTGCAGCTCGGGCAGCTTTACAACTATCCCAGCGCTACGGACGGCAGCGGCGAAACCATCGGCATCATCGAACTGGGCGGCGGTTACAACACTAGCGATCTCACCCAGTATTTTTCGAGCCTTGGCATTGCGACGCCGCCGAAGGTCACCGACGTGTCGGTCGCGGGCGGTCAAAACACGCCAGGCGGCGACGCCGATGCGGAAGTGTTGCTGGATATCGAAGTATCCGGCGCGCTCGCGCCCGGCGCGGCGATCGCGGTGTATTTCGCTCCCAACACCGATCAGGGTTTTTACGAGGCCATTTCGCAAGCGGCCCATGACACGACCAACAAGCCCTCGGTCATTTCGATCAGCTGGGGCGGCCCCGAGAGCAGCTGGGCCAGCCAATCGCTCACGGCGATGGAATCGGCCTTGCAGGACGCCGCGGCGCTCGGTGTGACGATCACGGTCGCCGCCGGCGACAACGGCTCGACCGACGGTGTAAGCGACGGGCAATCGCACGTCGATTTCCCTGCATCCAGTCCGTATTCGCTGGCGTGCGGCGGCACCACGTTGTCCTCCAGCGGCCAGACCATTCAGAGCGAAGTGGTGTGGAACGAAACCGCGAGCAACGAAGGCGCGACGGGCGGTGGCGTCAGCGTGGAATACAGCCTGCCAAGCTGGCAGCAAAACGCGAAGGTGCCGACCTCGCCCAGCGGCAGCACGGGACGCGGGGTACCCGATGTCTGCGGCAATGCCGATCCGATGACCGGCTACCAGGTGCTGATAGACGGCCAAACGCAGGTGATCGGCGGCACCAGTGCGGTGGCCCCGCTTTGGGCCGGCTTGATCGCGCGCCTCAACCAGAAACTCGGCAAGCCCGTGGGCGATGTGCACGCGGCGATCTACCAGATCGGCGAGTCGGCATTCCGCGATATCACCCAGGGGAACAATGGCGCCTATCAGGCTGGCACCGGCTGGGACGCCTGCACCGGATTGGGCAGCCCCAACGGACAAGCGCTGCTCGCGGCCCTCACGGCGCAGCAGGGCTGACGCATCGCAAGCTCCTGGGCAGGCGAAGCGGGCGCGGGAACGCGCCCGCTTCGTTAGGAGAAAAATCGCATGCGTTCTGACGAATCGTCGAGAACCGCGCCGGCCATACCGGGCTCAAATGCTGGACGAATCGCACGACAACGGGCAGTCTTGTAAGGCTTGCTAGCCTGGATTCCCCATGGATCGCTCCATCGCCTCCCCGACCCTGCTTGCCGACCTTGGCGGCACCAACGTCCGCTTTGCGCTCGCCGATACCGCCTCCGCCACGCCGTTGTTGATGGACAGCGTGCGGCGCTATCGCGTGAAAGATTTCGACACGCTGGCCGACACCATCCGCCAGTACTTCGCCGACACCGGCCACACCGCCACGCAGGCGATCATCGCGGCGGCCGGCCGCATCGCCAACGGCGAGACGGTGCAGATCACCAACAATCCGTGGAACGTGTCCGCGCATGGCCTGCAGGAGGAGCTCGGCTTCGAGCGGGCGCGACTGGTGAACGACTTCGCCGCGCAAGGCATGTCGATCCCGCTGCTGCATCGCGCCGAACTGCAAGCGGTCGGACGCGTGCTGCCGCCCGAGCACGATCACAAATCGACCCAGACCTTTGTCGTGATGGGCCCGGGCACCGGCTTGGGCGTTGCCGGTTTGCTGCTGCGCCACGGTCACTGGATCGTGCTGGAAACCGAAGGCGGTCATGCCGGTTTCGCCGCGCATACGGCGGAGGACGTGGAGATTCTGCACCGCCTCAACGCACGTTTCGGCCGCGTTTCCAACGAACGCATGATCTGCGGCAACGGCCTGGTGAATCTCTACCTCGCGCTGGCCGACATCGCCGGCCAGCCTGCGCAGGAATACACGCCCGAAGACATTACCGCGCGCGCCACCGATGGCAGCGATGCCTTGTGCGTGCGCACGGTGGAAACGCTGGCCGGCATTTTCGGCAGCGTGGCGGGCGATCTGGTGCTGAGCCTGGGCGGCTGGGACGGCGTGTATCTCACTGGCGGCGTGCTGAAAATCTTGATGCCGTGGCTGCAGCGCAGCGGTTTTCGCGAACGCTTCGAAGCCAAGGGCCGCTTCCGCGATACGCTGGAACACGTTCCGACGATCGCCATCACGCATCCGGAGCCGGGTTTGCTCGGCGCGGCGGCGTTGGCGGTGCTCGAATCGGGCAGAGCTTTGCCGCAAAACCATTGAGCATGCAACGCGACGGCACCGTCACGTCGCGCCCAAGAATATGGCCGCTTACGCACGGAATCGTTTATGCCCCGCTCCAACACCGCCTTTCTTTTCGACCTCGACGGCACGTTGATCGACAGCGTGTACCAGCATGTGCTGGCCTGGAAGGAATCGCTGGATCGCGAAGGCGTGGTGCTGCCGGTGTGGACCATTCACCGCAAGATCGGCATGAGCGGCGGCCTGTTCACCAACATCCTGCTGCGCGAAACCGGTTTGGACATCACGCCCGAGCGCATCCAACGCCTGCAGCAATGGCATGCGGAAGCGTTCAATCGTCACCACACGCAAGGCTCCGTCCGCCCGCTGCCTGGCGCGCGCGAGTTGCTTGAATTTCTCACCAAGGAAAAAATTCCCTGGGGCATCGCCACCAGCGGCCGCATGCAAACCGCCGCGCACAATCTCGCGGCGCTGGGTGTCGATCCGAACGACGTGCCGGTGATCACGCGCGACATGGTGCGCCACGCGAAGCCCGATCCCGATCTGTTTCTGGCCGCCGCGGAGAAGCTGGGCGTGGACATCCAACAATCGCTGGTAGTGGGCGACAGCATTTGGGACATGCTCGCCGCACAGCGCGCCCGCGCGCTTGGCATAGGCCTGCTTTCGGGCGGTTACGGCCAGGACGAGCTGCAACGCGCCGGCGCGTTCCGCGTCTACGACGATCCGGCTGACCTGCTGCTGCATATCGACGAAGTGGCCGCGCGCGACTAAGCTCTGTCGCATCACCCCATCCGTTCTACCCTTCTTGATCGAAAGACGCTGTATCAAAAATCCACAAGAAGGTGGACTCATGAACAAGCGATCGATTCGGATATCCGGCCTGCTTACGTTAGGGCTGCTTCTTGCGACGACAGCCGCGGGTCAAACGTCCTCATCGTCCGCCGCAGCAAGCCACGGTGCCGCGCAAATCAGCGAACAGGACAAAACCCTCAACTGCCCCGACGGACTCGTGAAGTTTCTTCCCGGCGAGTATTACGCCTGCGAGGCGCGTGCGGATTTCGGCCGCGGCAAGTACGGCGACATGATGCAGATGTTGGAAGAATCCGCATCGTGGGCCAATAAAGACGCGCAATATCAGCTTGGATTGGCTTACTTCAACGGCGACTTGCCGGGCATCCCGCAAAATCGTCCGCTCGGCCTTGCCTGGCTGGCGTTGGCAGCGCAACGCGGGAAGCAGCAATATCAGATCGCCTATGGCATTGCACAGGCGCAGGCGAGCCCGGAAGACATTCGCGATGCATCGCGACTGCTGCAACAGATGACGCCGAAATACGGCGACAGCGTGGCGGCCCCACGCGCCATCCGCTATTTCAACGACGCCATCAAGCCGATCGATCGAGCGGCCATGTATGGCGGAAAAGTCTTTATTCGCGGCGTGACACCGTTTGATGTGTCCTCGAATTTCAGTGTCGCACGTTGGCTCCACGACGAAGCCACCGCCGAATTCGAAGACTGGCACGGCACTGTGACGATAGGTGGGCCAGACTGGATCCAGACGCCGCCATCTTCCAGCCGTTCTGCGCAATCAGGCGGACAAGGCAACCCTTGACGTATCCGCCGTAGAGACCACTGCCGATTTTCAGCGATAGCAGAACCCCTGCGCGCGAACCACTGCAATGCCTTACCAGGAAAGAGATTTCTTAAGCGCGCGGCTATCAGTGGCCTCATGCACATCGCAGCACATAGTCTCGTTTTTCGTATCCATGGCGCCACGGCAGATCGATGGCCGCCGATCGACGAAGTGGCTGCCCGGCGTAGCGCAGCCACATGACTGGACATACGCGACTTAGAAATCGAAGCGCATGCCCACATTCGCTTGCCAACCGCGCAAGCCATAGTTGTCCGTGCCGTGCAGATAGTCGGCCTCGCCGTACAGTGCAAGATGCGCGGCAACCTGACTCGTCACACCGGCCCCGAGGCGCAAGCTGTCACCCATGCGTCCGCCGTTGAACATGCCACTGGCATCCCAAGCCACGCTGGAAGCGGTCACCTGCGACCGACCGCCTACCGTGCGAAGGTAGTCTGCCCGCACATAAGGCGCCAAGCGTGCATCGTCTGTCTTGGCCGCACGAACACCGATACGCGTGGCGGTAAGACCGCCCACATGGATCTGCGTGTATAAACCATCCGCATCGGTGAAGTCGTTGATGTTCAAGGATTGATGCTTAAGCTGAACTTGCGGCTCCAGCGACCAGCCTTTGCCTACGGCGAACGGATAGCCTGCTTCCACCGATGCGGTCCAGCTTCCTGCTTTCAGGTTTGCAACAGCACTGTTGCGGGCTTGCGTATCGATGTCGCCCTGGTAGTGCTCGCCGCCCACCACCGCATCGACATAGAAGCCATTGGCCTGCTGCCACGTCAGCCACATCGATGCGCCATGCGCGTCGTAGCGGCTCGCACTGACGCCGTCTGCCGCGTTCGGCGTCACGCGCGTGGTGCCTTTATCGAAGGCAAAGCCCGCGCGCACGCTGGATTTGTCACCCGTCCAAGACACGATGCTGCCGCCAAGCTGCCATGCGCTGATGTGTTGATCGAAACCAAACCCGTAATCGGTGAAACCGAGGTTGGACGCATAGCGCTGCTGGCTGCCGACATAGCGCACAAACAACTCGCCGCCGTGCGGATCCGTCGGGGTGGCATCGCGAATCTCACCCAGGCGTTGATGCAAGGTGTCGACCATCGTATCGCCGTAATGGAGCAATGCCGTCGGCGCGACGATATAGGAGGGCAACTGAGGTGCAAGCGCAAGGCGAACGGGCGCACGGTCCACGTCGGGTTGCCGTGCATCGTCGGGCTTCGGCGGGTCGTTGGGATCGGCACCGTTTTCATCCACGTAGGCGTTTGCAAGCCGATAGTCCCAACTCAAGCTGCCCGACGGCAATGCGTTCTGCGTGGGATCGATCTTGTCGGCCCCGAACGCATACAGCGCGTATCTCCACGGGCCGACCGCGATGTAACCATTCTTGAGTGCGAATGCATCGGCGCGTGAGTAACCCGCCACTTGCACCAGCGAGACGCCCTCATTGGAGTTGATGACCCCGTCTTTGTTGGTATCCGTGAGCGCACCACCGCCTTGCGGCGTGACATTCAACACCACGGTACCGGTGGTGGTGACATTGCCCAGAACGAGCAAGCGGTCCGTGTATTGATTACCCAATGCGCCGCCTTCATTGAGCAGCGTGTTCATATGGATCGCGCCGCCCGCGCCCGACAGATCGCCGTTTACGACCAAGGTTTTATAGCGATCGCCGACGGGCTGAGCGAATTGAATAGTGGCATCGTTAAGCGCCAGCGCTCCCACCGAGGAGTCGCCTGTCAACGTCCACAGGCTGTTGCTGCTCAGCGACAGATCGCTTACCACGTTTTGCGTCGCGCCTGCCCAGTGCGAGCCGTTGCTCAGCGCCACCGTTGTGTTGGCCGCCGGCATGGCGCCATTCTCTGTCACGGCAGGATCAAACACGATGTCGCCTTGCGCGACAACGTTGTTATCCATGCTTAAAGCGATCTTTCCGGAAGAATCCGCAACATCCAGCAGCACGCCGCTTCCGCCGATGGCCGACACGCTATTGGCAAGGTTGATCGTGGCATTGCCTTCCACCGTGAAGGCATGGGATTGCGTGCTTGCGACCGAACCGCCATCCATGTTCAACGTGCCGCCGGCACCGCCGATGGCAACACCAAATGCATCCACGCCGCCAGCTACCACATCGACTCCGCTCAGATCGGCGCGACCTCCGTCTGCGATAAAGACACCGTAGGCATTCTCGCCCGATGTATGGATATGACCGCCCACCATACCTACGACAGCGTTGGTATACGCGCCGCTGCTGCTTGCACCCTGAGTTTCGATGCCGGTATTGGAGAGCTCCACGTCGCCCCCCGAAACCGACACGACGCCGTATCCCTGGTCGCCCTCGGTCGCAATATGGCTGTCCGTCAGAAGTATCCGAGCCCCCAGCCGAGCATAGGCGCCAATGCTGCCCGCGCCCTTGGTCGCGATGTCCACGTTTTCGCCCGTGACGACAGCAGGACTCGAATACTCCTGAGAGGCGTACACCGCGTGAGCGTTGCTTCCCTCGGTAAGAATGCTTCCGTTCGTCAAACTGATCGTGGACGCACGATCATCGATACCTAGCGACGTATTTCCGGTTGTATGGATAGTGACGTTACCCGCCGTGATCGCCGTATTGTTGGGCGCCCATATCGCATCGGAAAGATTGCCAAGCGTGGTCAAGTACACCTGGTCGAGGGAAATGCTCGAACCGTCCTGATTCATGCTGAGGGCGTACGCGGCAACGCCGGATGTTTGCACACGGGTGTTGATCACCGCTGCCTGGGCACCTTGTGTCAGATAGATACCGACCGACTTATCGCCCGATGTTTGGAAGTTACCTCCGTCGATGAACGCGGTACTGCCAGCGCGCGACCCGTCCAAATACACCGCATGGGCGCTCAAACCCTGCGTCGATATGCCAACGTTGGTGAGGGTGGTTAGCGCACTCGATGCGGCACCGATGACGGATGCATCCGCGTAAATGCCGTACGCATAATTGCCGGTGGTCGAGATGGCGCTATTCGTCAACGATAACTGTGCGCCGCTGATACGCGCGCCGTAGCCGCTCGCGCCGGTCGTATAGATGTTGACGTTGGTACCGTTGATGGTGGTGCCGGCATCCGTACCGTATAGAGCGCTGGCTTGGGTCCCGGATGTATTAATGGTCGTACCGAGGCCGCTTGCGTCGCGCCCTATCGTGGCGGCGCCTCCCGCCAACGCATATAAGCCGTAGCCGTATTGACCGGAGGTGCTGATCGTGCCGCCGTTAAATATCAACATGCTGCGCACACCATTGATCTGCGCGCCCACGCCCGTACCGGACGCGTTGACCGTCACGCCGCCATCCGCCGTGATGTTGCCGGCGTTGAGCACCGACAATGTCGGCAATCCCGTGGTCGCGTAGTCGTCAGGAGCAAGCAATAGCGTCACGCCATCTGCGACTTGCTGGCCGCTGGTTGCATCGCTGACGCATGGTGCGAGCAGGGCTGCGGAAACGGCGCCAACCAGAACGCGCCGGGTCAATCCGTTGAAGGTGTTCCTATAGGACATCGATGTTTGCTCCATCCATGAATAATTTTTTGGACGCGCGCGCAGCGTTCATCCGCTGGCGAAAGCGCGGCCGCACCGTAGAAACGGTCGAAAGGCGACGAGACGGATATTTCAGTGATGCGCTAGCGCGGACGATACGCATCCGCACAAGCTGCGCATCAGCTCATGTCCGCGCGACAAACTAAGAGAGGACCCCAAACAAACCTATCTGACTGGTCCTAAATCTCGGGGAGATTTCGATGATGCGACGCGCGATAACGGGAACGTAAATCGCTCTGTGCGCAAATCCCGCCTGTTCAAAACGAAACCGTGGCCAATGGCCTGCATGCGTGGCACGCCGGCGATCGCCACACTCAGGACGCGTATGGACAATGAAAAGTAATGCGCCATATCCCTCTCCTCCTTGCAAGGAGAAGGACACCGAACATCAGCCGGGCGCCAGCAACGTATCCAGATCGGCTTGATCGAAGCTTAGTTTTTCTCGCGCACGCCGGCGCATTCCGCGTATACGACGATCCGGCGGACCTGCCGTTGCATATCGACGACGCGGCTGCGCGCCACTAATATCGGCCGCGTCATCCAATCCGCGCTACGCTCGTTGATCGAAGGACGCTGTATCAAAAATCCACATGAAGGTGGGCACATGAACAAGCGATCGATTCGGATATCCAGCCTGCTTGCCTGGGGCCTGCTTCTTGCGACGGTCGCTGCTTGCCAGACGTCGCCGCCGTCCGGCGCCGCAAGCAGCGGGCAAGTCAGCGAACAGGACGAAACCCTCCGTTGCCCCGACGCACTTGAAACATATCTTCCCGGCGAATATTACGCCTGCGAGGCGCGCGCGGACTTCGGTCGCGGCAAGTACGGCGACATCATGCAGATGCTGGAAGAATCCGCATCGTGGGCCGATAAAGACGCGCAATATCAGCTTGGATTGGCTTACTTCAACGGCGATTTGCCAGGCATCCCGCAAAATCGCCCGCTCGGCCTAGCCTGGCTGGCGTTGGCCGCCGAACGCAAGAAGCCGCAATATCAGCTCTCCTATGCCATTGCACGCGCCAAGGCGACGCCGGAAGAAATTCGCGACGCATCGCTACGGTGGCAAACGATGCGCCTGAAGTACGGCGACAGCGTTGCGGCCCCGCACGCCATTCGCCATTTCAATCACGCCATCGCGTGGATCGATGAAGGAACCATGTACGGCGGAACCATCTGGATTCATGGACTGACGTTTTTTCCCATATCCACCTCCATTGTCGCAAACTATCTCCACGACCAAGCCAGTGCCGAATTCGACGACTGGCGCGGCACGGTCACGGTAGAGCGGCCCACGTGGCTCAAGACGCCCCCGACGTCCCCCTCTGCGAAAAAAGGCGGACAAGGCAACCCTTGACGTATCTAACATTGGGCGCCCAACGCAGTCGCGCGCGTAACCTTCATCGCCGGGCAGCACCGTCAACGCGTCAAGCCGACATCCGATCGAGCATCATCTGATCAGCCCGGCGCCAGCAACGCGTCCAGATCGGCCTGATCGAAGCTGAGCTTCTCGCGCGTGCCGCCACCTTCCAGCACCGCTTCGGCCAGCTCCGCCTTGCGCGCCTTGAGTTCCTCGATGCGCTCTTCGACGGTGCCCGCCGTGATCAGGCGGAACACGAACACCGGCTTGTCTTGGCCGATGCGATGCGCGCGATCGCTCGCCTGCGCTTCGGCGGCCGGATTCCACCACGGATCGTAGTGAATCACGGTATCGGCCGCGGTGAGGTTGAGACCGACGCCGCCGGCTTTCAGCGAAAGCAGGAACAACGGCACGTCGCCTTCCTGGAAACGTTGCACCGGCTCGGCGCGATCGCGCGTCTCGCCGGTGAGCATCACGTAGTGAATGCGGCGACGTTCCAATTCGTTGGCGATAAGCTTGAGCATTTCGGTGAACTGCGAGAACAGCAGCACCTTGCGGCCCTCGGCAAGCAGCGCCGGCAGCATGTCCATCAGCAATTCGAACTTGGCCGAATCGCGTACACCGCGGGCGGCTTCCAATTTGACCAGACGCGGATCGCAACAGACCTGGCGCAGCTTGAGCAGCGCATCCAGTACCACGATGCCGCTGTGCGCGATGCCGCGTTGCGCGATCACCTCGCGCAGTTCGTCGGCGAGCGACAAGCGCAGGCTTTCGTACAGCTCGCGCTGCCGCCCATCGAGCACCACGCGGCGCGTGATCTCCGTCTTCGAAGGCAGTTCCGACGCAACCTGCGATTTCGTTCTGCGCAGAATGAACGGCGCAAGCCGTCGATTCAAACGCGCCTGGCAATCTTCGTCGCGCTGCTTTTCGATCGGCACGCGATAGTGACGGCGAAACGCGCCTTCGTCGCCCAGCAAGCCCGGCACGGCAAGATCCACTTGCGACCACAGTTCGCCAAGATGGTTTTCCAACGGCGTGCCTGTGAGGCAGATGCAACGCGGCGCACGCAATGTGAGCGCTGCGCGACGCGCCTGGGTGCGCGGATTTTTAACCTGCTGCGCTTCGTCGAACACGATCAATGAAAACGGCTGCTTGCGCAGCGTGACCACATCGCGTGGCAGCAAGGCGTAGCTGGTGAGAACAATATCCTGCGATACGATCTGCGAAAAATCGCCGCTGCGTTGCGGGCCATGCAAGGCCAGCGCGCGCAACGACGGCGCGAATCGCGCAATTTCAGCCAGCCAGTTGGGAATCAGGCTGGTCGGCACCACGATCAACGCAGGCTGCTGCAACGAGCCGCGCTCTTTGAGCGCCAGCAGATGCGTGATCAATTGCAGCGTTTTGCCCAGGCCCATGTCGTCGGCCAGCACGCCGCCGACGCCCGCCTCGGCCAACGCGTTCAACCAGCGCAGACCTTCGCGCTGATAGGGACGCAACTCCACCGTCAAACCTTCCGGTATCGCATCGCTGGCGCGCTCGGCTGCATCGCGCAAGCGCGCGGTGAAGCCGCGCAATTGTTCGGGCGCCTGCAATTCGCCGCCCGTGGGCAATGCCTCGACGATTTCCTCAAGACGACCCGCCTGCACACGCGGCAGGTGCAATTTCTTTTTCGGCTTTTCGAGATACTCGGCCAGCGGCGCCAGCAAGCCGCGCAGTTCTTTCAGACGCACAGGCACGCGGCGACGTTCGTCGACCGGCGCGTACCACACGGCATCCTCCGGCTCGTTGGGCGCGGGGCTCAGGTTGAGCTGGTGTTCGGCCAAGGCCTGCGCCACGGCGGGCAACAGATTGCGGCGCTTGCCTTCGACTTCGATGCCGATCTCCAGATCGAAGGCGTGATCGTCGGCATCTTCCACCACGTTGCCGTACCAACGCACTGGCCCTTCCAGCACTTCGAAGGGAAAGCTCGGCGCGTATTCGAGCGTGAAACCTTCCGCTTCCAGTTTCGGACGCAGCGCGAGCCAGCGCGCAGGCGTATTCACTTCCAACGCACCGGCGTGGCCCTTGCCAGGGAACAGCCATGCGTCTTCGGGCAAGGTATCGGCCAGATCCCACGGCAGACCTTCGGTATCCACGCCTAGCGTGAGTCCGGCGCGTTCGAGCTGCTCCATCGTGGAAAGCTCTTCGGCGCGCCGGCGCGCGATTTCCACCAGCTGACCGTTGCGCACGCGGCGCACCAGCGGTTCGCCGCCGCGGCCGGGCAAACGTTCGCCGGCGTAGTCGAAGGCAAGACGCGCATACGCCAGCGGCGGCGTGCCGGCGGCCAGACGCGCGTGACGCGTCAGCGCATGCAAGATCAGCACGGGTTTGGGCGCCAGTTCGGCACGGCGCAATTCGTCGAACACCTGCGGCAGCGGCACGCGATGCGCCAGGCGGCTCGTCGGCAACGTGCGGCGCAAGGTGCGGCTGTATTCGTGCTTGAGCGGCGGCAGATCGAGCCAGTGGGTTTCTTCCGGATCGGCGTCGAGGTGGCCGAGTTCGGCGCGCTCGGCGTCCAGGTACCACAGGCCGTCGACACGCAGCAGGCGCTGATTGTGCGGCAGCGCCGGCAGCAGACGCTGACTGCCGTCCTGCTCCAACTGCCAATGCCAATTGAGCTGATGCGACTTTCCGCGCGACAACCGCAGGCCCCCCAAACCGCCGAGGAAACA
The DNA here is from genome assembly GCA_035508595.1 of Dyella sp. Lineage (GTDB taxonomy): Bacteria > Pseudomonadota > Gammaproteobacteria > Xanthomonadales > Rhodanobacteraceae > Dyella_B. The sequence continues at coordinate 1,055 of DATJMR010000381.1, read as the reverse complement.
CGGTGCGGTGTCGAGCATGTCCGCCAGCAAGGCGTTGCCGACGTGACCGATCAGCCGCGCGTAGCTGCGCGACTTGCGCAAGGTTTGCGGCAGGCCGAGCAAGGCCGTCGCCAGCCGCTGTTCGTGAAGTGGCAGCGAGGTGTGTTGGAGCAGCTTGCTTTCCAGCGGGGCGGGGCGCGTGAAGCGACCGTGTTCGCTCGGCACCAGCAGCACCGGCGCGGCATCCAGCCGAGCGAAGGGCACGCCGTCTTCGGGCATCACCTCGAAAAAGAAACCCAGCACGACATGTTCGTGCGTGGGCGCCGCAGCTGGCTTGGCCAGCAGCTTGCGCCACACGCCCGGCAGGCTTTCCTCACGCCCGTCGTTCCGGTCGGAAGGATCGCCGTGCTGTTTCTCGTCCGGTAGGTGCATGCGCATGCGATCCCTGGAGCGATCAAAACCTTGAGCTTAGCAGCGATTCGGGTGCACATCGCAAGCGGATGCGTACACACCGATCACAACGTGAGTTGGCTCAATGTGTTCCGAACAAACCCTGGGGGTATTCGGGCTTCTGTTCGCGCGCCATCAGCGCCTTCAAACCTTCGACCGGCGTCACTTCGCCGTGCAGCACGGCGCGTACACCGTTGCTGATGGGCAGATCCAGGCCGTGTTTGTCGGCCAGGCGCATGACTTCGTCGGCGGTGACGACGCTTTCGACAACTTGACCGATCTGCGCCACGGCTTCATCGATGCCGATGCCCTGCCCGAGCGCCAGGCCCAGGCGACGATTGCGCGACAGATCGCCGGTGCAGGTGAGCACCAGATCGCCCAAGCCGGACAGACCCATCAGCGTCTCCGGCCGCGCGCCGAGCGCCACGCCCAGGCGAAGCATCTCGTTCATGCCGCGGGTGATAAGGCCCGCGCGGGCGTTGAGCCCCAGCCGCATGCCATCGGCCACGCCGGTGGCGACCGCCAGTACGTTCTTCATCGCCCCGCCCAGTTCCGCGCCAAGTACGTCGTTACCGGTGTAAGCACGGAAGTTAGGCGCATGCAGCAAGGTCGCCAGCTGCCGGGCG
>DATJMR010000380.1:0-2742 GCA_035508595.1 Dyella sp. | reverse complement strand
GCACCATGCCGGGCTCAAGCAAACGCGGCTCGCCGTCGACGCGATAATCGCCCACGTCGTGCACGTCCAACCCTAGCCAATGACTGGTTTTTGCCGGGAAAAACCGCTTGTAGCCGCCCTGCTCAATCGCCTGTGCGGGGGTCTCTTTGATCAATCCCAGGGCACACAGGCCCTCCGTGATGACATGCACCGCCACATCGTGCGCGGTGCTGTAAGAACGGCCGGGCTTCACTTCATCGATCGCGGCAAGCTGCGCGGTCAACACAATGTCGTACAACGCACGTTGCTCGCGGCTGTACCGACCGCTCACCGGAAAGCTGCGGCTGATATCGGAGGCGTAGCAATCCAACTCCGCGCCCGCGTCGATCAACAACAAGTCGCCATGTTTCAGCGATGCACGGTTGGCCACGTAGTGCATGGTGCAGGCGTTGACGCCGCCGGCGACAATGGGTGGAAACGCCGCCACCGCGCCACGGCTGCGCATGATGCGCACCAGCTCCGCTTCCACTTCGTATTCGTGCCGCCCTGCGTGCGCCATGGCCATCGCGGCCAGATGCGCTTCGGCGGCGATGATGGCGGAGGCGCGCATCAATTTCAGTTCGGCGCGCGACTTGTACAGGCGCAAGTCGTGGAGAAGATGGCCCAGCGCTACGAATTCCTTCGGCACCACGCCGCCACCGCGCAATTGGCGCAGGCGGCGCATCCAGCCGAGCAACTGTGCATCGAACTGCGGTTCGCGCCCGAAGTGACAGTAAACGCGTCCGCGGCCTTCGATCATGCTGGGCAGGATGTCGTCGATATCGTCGATCGGAAACGCGTCGTCCATGCCGTAATCGGATACGGCGCGCTCGGTGCCGATGGATGGCCCGTGCCAACGCTCGTGATGCGGATCGCGCTCACGGCAGAACAGCACCACTTCGCCGTGCGCTCGCCCGGGCAATAGCGCCAGCACCGCGTCAGGCTCCGGAAAGCCGCTGAGATAATGGAAATCCGAATCCTGGCGATACGGCCATGCCGCATCGGCGTTGCGCATGCGCTCGGGGGCGGTGGCGATCAGCACTACCGCGTCCTCACCGGCCATCTTCATCAATTGGCGGCGGCGCCGCGCAAATTCCTCGGGGGCGATATTCAATGCAGCGTGCCGCTTGAAGGCTGGTTGGCAATGTGGCACTCGGTAAACAGGAGCATCGCGCCCATGCGCACGAATTCATGCACCTCGATGAGTGCATCTTCGTCCTCCTCTTCGCTGCTGAAGTCGAGCGACGACGATGCGATGGCGCCAAGGTCTCGCAAAATCTCTCGCCCCTCTTCGGATAGCCGGTTGTGCGCGTCGGGTCCACCCAAACCAAACCCGCCCAGGAAGCCGCGGCACCAGTCCACCAGTGCATCGGCGCGTTCCGGTAAAGGACGGTCATCGGCCGGTAACAAGGGTTCGAAGATCAATTCCGGATCGGCCAGCTCTTCGGCGCTTTGCGCGACCACCTGGTCCAGTACGTCCTGGTTCGCTTCGGCCACCGCATTGCTGCCGGCCTGAACATGTAGCGCCGTCAGCACGTGCCGCTTCGGCAGCTTGCCATTGGCGGCGAGAAAGCCGCAGATGGAACCGTGTAACTCACTGGCGCGAATGGACAATCGCAGGTGCGTCACCACTTCGTCCAGTTCGTCGTGCCCGATAGGTTCGAGGGCGGTCATCGCGGTCTCCGTTAACGTCCAAGGCACAAGTTTAATGCACTGGCATGCGGGGGCGGTCCGGCCCACAGATTTCCTCCGGCGTCCTGATATAGTGCGACGCATGAACTCACCCGACGCCCAGTACGAACTAGCCGCCCTGAATCAGCAGCTTGATCGGCTGCTCGATTATGTCCATCGGCTGAGTGAGGAAAATCGCAGCCTGCGCCATAGCCAGGAGCAGCTGGCGAACGAACGCGCGGGTTTGCTGGCACGCAACGAACAGGCGCGCAGCCGCGTCGAAGCGATGATCCAACGACTCAAGGCGCTCGAGAACAATGGCTGACGTCATCAGTATGTCCACCAACGAACCGGTTTCGCTGCGACTGATCGATCGCGAGTTTTTGATCGCCTGTCCGCCGGAAGAACGCGACGGCTTGCTGGAGGCTGCCAGCTATCTCGACCGCAAAATGCGCGAGTTGCGCTCGCACATGAAGACGCCGGGTTTCGATCGTCTTGCCGTGCTCGCCGCCATCAGTGTCACGCACGAATATCTGCAGCTGCAAAAGAGCGCCGCAAGCACAAGTAACGCCAACGTTGCTGAATCGGGTCTCGCTGAAGGTTTAGCTTCGTTGCGTCGCAAGCTTGAAGCCGCACTGGACGCGCAACTAAAATAGTCGCCGGCGTCTTCTGCGGTGTGCGCCAGCACACTCTTACATTTGCCTTGTTCCTATATACGACCCGGGACGGTTACTTAAGGTTGTTGTGCATGTCCGCCGCGTGCGGAAAGCCTTGAGGCCTTAATCTCCCTCCCACCTGATCCCATTTGGATCAAGGTCGTTTGGTGGGCAGCGGCATCGCGGTTTACGCCACCTCATTCCCAGCCCGGAAGCCGCACAGCGGCTTCCGGGGAGCGGATCGCCAGTCGGGAGTCCGCGGGCGTCACATTCCTCAGGAGACGCGCGACGTGGATACCGCCGCACGACGTCGTGAACTGCGCCAGCGCCTGGCTGAACGCCGTCGCGCACTTGCCCCGCCCCAGCGCATGGCCGCCGCCCAGGGCCTGCGGCGCAG
>DATJMR010000379.1:0-9639 GCA_035508595.1 Dyella sp. | reverse complement strand
GGCTGATGAAAAGCCGCCCGCGCCCGACGAAACCTATCCGCTGCAGGACATGCGCTACAGCCTGTCGTGGAACCTGCTGCAAAACGCGCAACCTATCATGGGGTCGGTGGAAGAGTTGGCCCGTCAGCTCGAAGGACGTTTCGCCCTGGTCGGCCCCGCCTGCGAACACTGGTTGGGCGTGCCATTGCTGCGCGGCAACCAGGCGGTCGGCGGTATCGTTGTGCAGAGCTATCGGTCCGACACGCATTTCACGCACAACGATCGCGATCTTCTCAACTATGTTGCCCAGCACATGCAGACGGCGCTGGAGCGGCGCGAAGCGCATGCGGAACTGGAACGGCGCGTCGCCGACCGCACGGCCGCACTGCGCGCGACCAATCGCGTGCTGCGCCAGCAAGTGCTGCAGCGTCAACGCGGGGAGCGTTTGCAATCGGCGTTGTTCCGCATCGCCGAACTGGCGAGCGCGCCGGAAAGCCAGCAGAATTTCTATGCCGCCGTGCATCGCGTCGTCGGCGGCCTGCTCTACGCGCGCAACTTTTATATTGCGTTGCTGGACGAAACCGGCCAGAACATTACGTTTCCGTATTCCGTGGATGAAATCGAACCCCCGCGCGTTTCGCGCCCGGTCGACAACGGCGCCACCGAATACGTGCTCAAACACGGCAAACCGCTGCTCGCCGACCGGCAAACCTTCGATCAATTGGCCGCCGCGGGCGAATGCTCGCAAAAAGGCGCGAAATCCGTGTGCTGGCTGGGCGTTCCGCTGGTATGGGACGACCGCGTCATGGGCGTGCTTGCCGTGCAAAGTTATTCGCCCAAGCATATTTACGACACGCGCGATCAAGAACTGCTGACGTTCGTCAGTTACCACATCGCCAATGCATTGCAGCGCAAACAAACCAGCGAATCGCTCAAGCAGGCTTACCTCAATCTGGAACGGCGCGTTACCGAACGCACGCGCGCGCTGGCGCTCGCCAATCGCGACTTGCGCGAACAGATCGCCGAGCGCGAACGCGTCGAGCGCAGGCTGATGTATGAAACCCTGCACGATTCCTTGACCGGACTACCCAATCGCACCTTGCTGCTGCAGCGGCTCGGACAAGCGTTGCAGGCGTATCACGCTGATCCGGGCAAACTGTTCGCGGTGCTGTTTATCGACCTGGATCGCTTCAAAGTCATCAACGATTCGGTGGGTCATCTGATCGGTGACGATTTGCTGTTCCAGGCTGGCAGCCGCATTCGTGCCTGCTTGAAAACCCGCGATCTGGTCGCGCGTCTGGGCGGCGACGAATTCGCGGTGCTGCTGGAGGGAATCAACGATGCCAGCAAGGCGAAAGTGATTGCCGACCGCATCATCGCCGAGCTGCATGTGCCGTTTCGTCTGGGCGTCAAAGAGATCTTTACCTCTGCCTCGATCGGCATTGCCTTGCCCGCCGCGCATTACCAGCAACCGGAAGAACTGCTGCGCGACGCCGACGCCGCGATGTATCGCGCGAAGGACGAAGGCCGCCATCGCGCTGCCATTTTCGACGACCGCCTGCGTCGCGAGGTGCTGTCGCTACTGGAAATGGAAGGCGATTTGCGCCGTGCGCTGACCCGCAACGAATTCGTGCCGTTCTACCAGCCGATTGTGTCGCTGGAAGACGGGCGCACGGTCGGATACGAAGCCTTGTTGCGATGGCGACATCCAGAACGCGGTTTTCTGTGCCCGGGCGATTTCCTCGCCGTCGCGGAGGAAAACGGCAGCGCCGAAAGCATCGACTGGCAGATCTTCGAGCAGATCGCCTCGCAAGCGAGCGCGTTGGCAGGCACCGACGGTTTCGTCAGCCTCAACGTATCGGGCCGGCATTTCCGCCAAACCGACTTGGATGATCGCCTGCTCAACCTGATGCGCGCCCATCGCGTCAATCCGCGCTCGCTGCGCATCGAGGTCACCGAACGCACGCTGCTGGAAAATCCTGCGCAGGTTAAGCGAATGCTGGACAACCTGCGCCAGCACGGCGTGAGCATTGCGCTGGATGACTTCGGCACAGGTTATTCGTCGCTGAGCTATCTGCATCAATACCCGATCGAAACGCTCAAGATCGATCGGTCTTTCATCGTCGAGCTGGCCAAAGCCAATAGCGCCAGCGTACCGGTGGTACGCGCGATCCAGGTGCTGGCCGACTCGCTGCAAATGCAAGTGATTGCCGAGGGCATCGAAGACGAAGCGCAGCGTCAGGCGCTGCGCCACATCGGATGCCGTTTCGGCCAGGGCTTTTTGTTTGCCAAGCCGCAACCGGCTGAAGTGTGGCTAAGCACAGCCATTCACACCAGCTGATTTCTTTCCACCGGTTGCTTGCGTTTTGACTTACTGCACGGTCGGCGATGCGGCAACGCCGCCGCTCAACACATGCTGTGCATCCACGCGATCGAACGAATACGTGCGCGCGCAAAACTCGCACGTTACTTCGATCAGTCCGTGTTGCGCCTCCAGCGTGGCTTCGATCTCTTCGCGCCCCAACGAACGCAACATGGCTTCCACGCGCTCACGCGAGCAGCTGCATCCGAAAGCCAGCGGGCGCGGCTCGAACAGGCGCACGGTTTCTTCGTGATAGAGGCGATAAAGCAGTTCTTCCGGCGGCGTGGCGAGCAGTTCGTCGCGACCCAAGGTTGCGGTGAGATGTTCGATGCGGGTCCAGGCGTCTTCATCTTCCGCGGCATCGTGACCGCCTTCGCCTGGCAGCTTCTGCAGCATCAACCCCACCGCATGCTGACCGTTGGCGGCCAACACAAAGCGCGCGGGCAATTGCTCGGACTGCAGGAAATAATTCTCCAGCGCAGCCGCCAATTCTGGGTGCCCCAGATCGATCAGGCCCTGATAACGCTGTCCGCGATCAGCCTGTCCGATGGTGATCGCCATGATCGCCTCCGGCAGTTCACTGAGATGCAACAGGTCGGGCAGTTCCGCATTCCAATGCGCCAGGCCGCGTAAACGGCCGGCATCGCTGCACTCGGCAAACAGCAAGCGCAGGGCTCCGGCGCTCTTGAGCTCGATCGACAGCGCACCCTCGAATTTGATGTTGCCGGTCAGCAGCGCGCTCGCCGCAAGCGCCTGGCCAAGCAGATCGCGCAGCGGCTCCGGATACGGCGCACGACCGGCCACCTCGCGCCAGGCCGGCCCCAACCGCACAATGACACCCCGGACGCCGGCGCGTTCCAGCAGGAAGCGGTGGAGCACATCTTCAACAAGCACGGTTTCCACGTGTACGACCTCATAACAAGCCAAGGGACGAGACATGGGGGCTCGCCCTGGGAGGAACAATAGCTGACGCTGGTCGGCACTTATACTGCTTGGAATTATTCGACCTTATCGACCATGTCGCATCTTCCCTCTTTTCGCCGCCTGCTGCGTTATACCGGCATCATGATCCTGTCATGGCTGGCCCTGAGCTGGTTCGTGGTGCTGGTGTTGCGTTTCGTGCCGCCGTGGACATCGGCCGTGATCATGGAACGACGCCTGGATGCGTTGGTTCACGGCGAAAAAGATTTCCAGCTTCGCCATCACTGGGTGCCTTGGTCGCGCATTTCGCCGTGGGCGCCGATTGCGATGGTGGCCGGTGAAGACCAGAAATTTCCGTTTCACCACGGTTTCGATTTCGGATCTATCGAGAACGCCATCGACGCTGCCGACGATGGCAAACGTTTGCGCGGCGCCAGCACGCTTAGCCAACAAACGGCCAAGAATCTGTTTTTGTGGAACGGTCGCAGCTTCGTGCGAAAGGGTCTGGAAGCGTACTTCACCGTGCTACTGGAGCTGACGTGGCCCAAACAGCGCATCCTTGAGGTGTACATGAACATGGCTCAATTCGGCGATGGCATTTACGGCGTCGACGCAGCGAGTGAAACCTTCTTCCACGAGTCGCCGGCGCAGCTGAGCCCCGCACAAGCCGCACGATTGGCCGCTGTGCTGCCCAACCCGGACCGCTTTCATGTGGACCGCCCCAGTGGCTATGTGATGGAGCGGGCCGCGTGGATCGAGCAACAAATGAACCAGCTCGGCGGCCCGGCCTATCTGCAAAGCCGACAGCCCCCGCGGGACAGTCGAACAGGGCGGCGGCGTTAGAACACAAGCCCTCGCCCACCGCTTACACTGCTGTCACTTTTCCGCTTTATGCCGTCACGGGGCTCCTGGCATGCCGCGACTTACCATTGTCGTACCCGCCTACAACGAATCGGCGGTGCTCGATGCCTTCCATGCGCGGCTATCCAGCGTGATGGACCGGCTCGCGCTGTCGTGCGATGTGCTGTATGTCGACGATGGCAGTCAGGACGACACCTGGTCGATCATGCAAGCGCTCGCGGCAACCGATTCGCGCGTGGGCGCGTTGAAGCTGTCGCGAAACTTCGGCAAGGAGGCGGCGTTGACCGCGGGCCTGGACCACGTCGATGCCGATGCCGCCGTGGTGATCGACGCGGACCTGCAGGACCCGCCCGAACTTATTCCGCAACTGGTGGAGCAATGGCAAGCCGGCTACGACGTGGTGTACGCCACGCGCAGCGCACGCGCGGGCGAGACAGGCTTCAAACGTTTCACCGCCGCCGCGTTCTATCGCACGATGGAAATAATGTCGGAAGTGGCCGTGCCGCGCGACACCGGCGACTTCCGGCTGCTCTCGCGCCGCGCGCTGGCTGCCCTGGCGCAGCTTCGCGAACGGCAGCGCTTCATGAAGGGCCTGTTTGCCTGGATCGGCTATCGCCAAACCTCCATCTCGTACATGCGCGACCCGCGGCTGGCGGGCAAAACAAAATGGAATTACTGGCGCCTGGCCCAGTTTGCCATCGAGGGCATTACCTCGTTCTCCAGTGCGCCGTTGAAACTGGCGACCTGGACCGGTCTGGCGGCCTCGGCACTGGCGTTTTTGTTCGGGCTGAAGGTTCTGCTCAAAGCCCTGTTGCACGGCGATCCCGTGCCGGGTTATCCGAGCCTGATGGTGGTCGTCTTGTTCCTGGGCGGCGTGCAACTGCTGGCGCTGGGCGTGATCGGGGAATATCTGGGCCGCAATTACAACGAAACCAAACGGCGGCCTCTTTATTTCATCGAAGAAGAACACCAACCCGCGTCGCGTACAACGTTTCACACCCGGGCAACGCCTGAGCGCTAAACTGGCCCTCACGCGGCCACTGCCACGGCCGCCGGGGAGGTCTGGATGCGTCAAGTCAAGCATTTGCTGGACAGGAAAGGCAACGACATCTTCGCCGTCGCGCCGGAAGCGCCGGTGCTGGACGCGATCAAACATATGGCCGAGCGTGGTGTCGGTGCGTTGCTGGTGATGCGCGGCGAGCAACTCGTCGGTATCGTTTCCGAACGCGACTACGCGCGCAAAGTCATTTTGCAAGGTCGATCTTCCGCGCAGACGCCCGTGTCGGACATCATGAGCAGCCCTGTGCTGTCCGTCACGCCGGACACCGATGTGTTCGATTGCATGCGTCTTTGCACGGACAGCCGCGTGCGCCATTTACCCGTATTGCACGGCAGTCGCGTGATGGGCGTGATCTCGATCGGCGACCTGGTCAAAGAAGTGATCAGCGCGCAGGCTGAGCAGATCGAGCAGCTGCAGCGTTACATCACCAGTTAGTCACGAGCGAGCCGCTTCGCTCGGCAGATGCGCCGGACTGGCTCCTTTTTCAGGAGCCAGATCGGGCGAAGTGGCGGCTTTGTTCGCGATCCAGGTGGCCAGCGACGATGCGCCCACGCCGATCAGCGCGATGCTGCCTACGCCGATACCCAGCTTTACCAGCCCGCTGATGCCGCTGGTGATCACCAGATCCCCGAATCGCCACACCGCCGTCTCGACGAAATTTTTGCCCTTGTAGCGCGTCTCGCGCGGTACGCGGGTGTACAACGCGTCGCTGGCGGGCTTGGTCATGCCGTACATGAAACCGCGCGTACCGACCATCATCACCGCCAGCAGCGGAACGCCGTAACCCCACACGCTCAATTGTCCGTGGCCGCCGAACACCACCATCATCAGCAACCCGAGATTCATCAGTTGAGGCAACACCAGCGCCCACATCATGCCGCGACGCACTAGCAGCCAGCGCGTCAATGTGAGCTGAAGCAGCACACCGAGCAGATTCACCGCCAGATCGATATGCGCGTAGAACGCCGTGCGCGCGCCTGTAGCGCTTAGGTGGGCCTTGGCGTAATCGGCGACCAGCGCATAAGCCAGCGTGCCCACGCCGTCGCCCAGCAGCATCAGAATCGCCATCCAACGCAAGAAGGGCCGCGACCACAGCTCGCGAACGCCGGCCCATAGAGAACCGCCAACGGCCTTTTCGCCCTCGCCGTGCTGTGCGCGTTGCACCGATATCCGCAACAGCAGCCACAGCGAAGCCGCAAGCATCACCGCGGACACCAGCAGCAACGGCGCGACGCCAATCAAACCCACCAGCATGCCGGTCAACAGCGGCCCGAATATCGCACCGGCCATACCGCCAAGCGCGATCAGCGAGAACACTTCGCGCGCACGCCGACTGTCGAAGACATCCGCCATGAAGCTCCAGAACAGCGACACCACAAAAAGGTTGAACACGCTGACCCAGATAAAGAACACCACGCCCAGCATGCGCGCACCGATACGCTCCTGCGCCAGGAATGCGGGAATAAAAGCGAGCAAACAAAGAATGAAAAAGCTGTAACTCCAGCCGAGCAATGACCGCCTGGGAAAACGCGCCACCAGCGAGCCGAACACCGGCGTCAACACCAACATGGCCAGAAACGTCACACCGTAGAACAACGGCAATTGTGCGGAACCCACCGCGCCGCCCAGCTGATCGCGCACCGGGCGAATGATGTAATACGCCGTCAGTACGAAAAAAAACGCGAGCGCGGACACCATCGGCGTGGCATCTTTGCGGGCAGCATCGGGGGACAACGAATGCACCGGGTGATTTCCAGCAGAAGGCCGCGCAAGACTAGCATGCTCCGACAACGCGAGTTCGCGAGGTAGGGGAACGGTATGGACTACGACCACGTGATCGTCGGCGCCGGTTCTGCCGGCTGCGTACTGGCTAACCGCTTGAGCGATCGCGCAAGCCAAAGCGTGTTGCTGCTGGAAGCCGGAGGCACCGATTGGCATCCCTTTATCCACATGCCGGCGGGCATCGCCCACCTGGCCAAAAATCGACGTCTGAATTGGAATGACGAAACCGAACCGGAATCCAACCTGCTTGGCCGGCGGTTATGGTGGCCGCGCGGCAAAACGCTGGGAGGCTCCAGCTCGATCAACGCCATGTGCTACGTGCGAGGCGTCCCCGCCGACTACGATGCCTGGGCAGATAGCACCGGCGATGCGCGCTGGTCCTGGTCGCAGGTGTTGCCTTGGTTTTTGCACAGCGAGAACAACACGCGTGGCGCGAGCGCGTTGCATGCGATCGGCGGCCCGCTATGCGTCTCGGACCTGCGTTACCGCAATGAACTTTCTGCCGCGTTGATCGATGCCGGCGTCAGTGCGGGTTTCGAACGCAACACAGATTTCAATGGTCCCACACAGGCAGGATTCGGCTTCTATCAGGTGACGCAACGCAACGGCGCACGCTGTTCGGCCGCAGCAGGCTTTCTTCGTCCGGCACGCGAACGAACCAACCTGCATGTCCGTACCCGCACACGGGTGGAACGCATCGTGATCGAACACGGGCGTGCGGTGGGCGTGCAGATACGTCACTCGCACGGCGGCGAAGTCGTTCGCGCCGGCAACGTCATCGTCGCCGCGGGTGCGATCAATTCGCCGCAGCTGTTGATGCTGTCGGGAATCGGGCCCGCCGATCACTTGCGCGAACACGGCGTCTCGCCCATCGCTCATCTACCGGGCGTGGGCGAAGGGCTGCAGGATCATCTGGATATCTGCACGCTGGTGAACTGCACGCGAGACATTACCTACGACAAGCTCAGCGAACTTGCCGTGGGATGGCGTTATCTGCGTCATCGTGACGGGCCTGGCAGTTCCAACATGGCCGAATCGGGCGGCTTTGTGCGCAGCCGTCTGGCAACCGATGCGCGCTGCGACATGCAGTTTCATTTCGTGCCGGCCTTGCTGGACGATCATGGCCGTCATCGCCTGCGTGGCTCCGGTTACACGCTGCACGCCTGTTATCTGCATCCACGCAGCCGTGGGCGGTTGCGCCTGCGTTCGGCCGACCCGTCGGCGCCGATGGCGATACATGCCGATTACCTCAGCGATCCGGAAGGGCACGACCTTGCGCGCATGATCGAAGCGGCAAAGCTGTCGCGCGAGATCCTCGCTCAGCCGACGTTCGATCCGTATCGCGGTCGCCCGGTTTTTCCCGAATCCGAACCCGCCTGCGATGCCGAGTGGGAGTCCTTCGTCCGACGCAAGGCCGAGACCATCTACCATCCCATAGGCACCTGCCGCATGGGGCGTGACGAACAGGCCGTCGTCGACAGCGAGTTGCGGGTTCGCGGGGTGGAAGGCCTACGCGTGGCGGACGCCTCTGTCATGCCCGCGCTGCCCAGTGGCAACACCAACGCGCCAACCATCATGATTGCTGAACGCGCGGCGGCCCTTATCGTGGCGTGACGTCCGCATGGCGGAACATTCACGGCCAGCGCGCGTCGTTGACCTACCACACAGCGCTACCCTTGCCGGCATCACAGCGTTGTGACCTCGTCCGAAGTACAGGAGAATTCGGGCACCACCATGGACGGCCCCCACCCAGCCCATGAACCCAGGCGTGACGCCACGCCCGATCGAAGCGAAGTAGCATGATCCGTACGTTTTCTCTGTTGTTGGCCGGTTTGCTCGGCATCGCTGCGACCCCGACGCCCGCTTTCGCCACGTCGGCCACGTCGTCGGAAACGCAACCCTCGGCGGACGTCCATTCGCCGCGGCAGGATGCGACCGATCCGAATGCTACCTCGACACTCCCGCCAGAACGAGTAAAGGCGGCGCTGGATGCGTACTCCCACTGGTTGGACGTGGTGGCGCAACGCAATGAAGTCGCCGGCATGGCGACCGCCGTCGTGCAAGACAACAAAGTGGTCTTCGAGCGCACGCTCGGCTATACCGATGCCTCGACGCAAGATCCAATCACTCCCACCACGGTGTTTCGGCTCGCCTCGCTCTCCAAGGCATTCGCTACCGCCGTCACCGGCTTGCTGATCGACGATGGCCGCTTCACCTGGGACACCAAGCTCGCCGACGCGCTGCCGTTCTTTCAGTTGAAGAATGCGCAAGCGTCCAGCGAAGCGACGGTCAAAGACATCCTCGGACAGCGTATTGGGCTGCCGCACAACACTTACGATCAGATGCTGGAGGACAACGTTCCCTATGAGGAACTGGTGCGCAAGCTCGACGAGGTCACGCTGACCTGCAACGTGGGTGAATGCTACGGATACCAGAACGTCGCCTTCAGTTTGATCGGCGATTTGATTTATGCGGAAACGGGCGACTTCTTCTTCCACCAAGTCGACAAACGCCTGTTCTTTCCGCTCGACATGACCACCGCCAGCTACGGACGCGAAGCGCTGGAAAGCAGCAAAAGCTGGGCGCGTCCTCATCGCCCGCACGGTGCGCACGCGTGGGAACCGTTCGATCCGAAGGAAGCGTATTACCGTGTCGCGCCCGCGGCCGGCGTCAA
>DATJMR010000378.1:0-6995 GCA_035508595.1 Dyella sp. | reverse complement strand
CATCCAGCAGATCCGACAGAGCGACTGCCGCGCTCATCAGCGGCCCCTCACGAGGCCGGCGAAGAGCCCTTCGATGGCGAAGTCTTCCGTCGGATCGGGATCGATCGGTTGATAACCGGGACTGTTCGGCAGCAAGCGAATGACGTCGCCTTTCCAATACAGCCGCTTGATGGTGAAACGGTCACCCGCCACGCGAGCCGCTACGACTTGGCCGTGCCGCGCAACCGGTGTGGCGTGAACGGCGACGAGATCGCCATCCAGGATGCCTTCGTCGCGCATGGAATCGCCCATGACGCGCACGAGGTAATCCGGCTTCAGACGGAACAGCCAGCGCGATACATGCAGGCTGCGTTCCACGCGCGATTCGGAAAAGATGGGTTCGCCCGCCGCGATGCGACCGATCAGCGGCAGCTCCAACGTATCGGCGGCGAGCGGATCGACTTCCTGCACCAACCGGATGCCGCGCGAGCGATTGGGCTCGATCACCAATCGACCTTTCGCCTCCAGCGAGCGCACATGCTTGAGCACGGCGCTGACGCTGGGAATGCCCATCGCCTGCCCGATTTCTTCCAGCGTAGGGGCTTCCTCGCCACGCTCCACGCGCTCGCGGATGAAGGCGAGGATGTTGAACTGGCGGCTGGTGAGCTGGAGGGTCATGGGCGCATCTTTTCACCTTTTTTGGTGAAAATAAAGTCCCTGCCCTGACCCTCTCCGCCTGACTAGCCTATCAAGAGGTCAAACCGGCTCCAGCCAGCCCCATTTGTCCTGGGTCTTGCCGTTGAACAGGCCGAAATAGAGCTCCTGCAGGCGGCGGGTAATGCGCCCTGCCTTGCCGCTGCCGATCTGCTTGCCGTCCACTTCGCGGATCGGCGTGATTTCGGCGGCGGTGCCGCACATCAGGATTTCGTCGGCCAGGTACAGGTATTCACGCGGGATATCGCGCTCCACCACTTCGATACCGTCTTCGCGTGCCAGCACCTTGATGGTGTCGCGGGTGATGCCCGCCAGGATCGACGCGCTGGCAGGCGTGGTATGCAGCACGCCATCGTATACCAGGAACAGGTTTTCACCCGCGCCTTCGCTCAACAGCCCGCTCGCCGCCAAAGCGATACCCTCGCCGAAGCCCAGACGACGCGCTTCACGCGCGATGAGTTGGCCGGAAAGATAATTACCGCCGGCCTTGGCGCCCGCGGGAATGGTGTTCGGCGCAAAGCGCTGCCAACTCGACACGCACGCGGTAATGCCCACCTCCAGCGCTTCCGGCCCGAGGTAAGGGCCCATCGGCCAGCTCGCCACGGCCACATCGATGGGCGTTTCCGCGGAGAGCCCGAAACCGCCCAGGCCACGATACGCCACCGGGCGCAGATAGGCTGCGGTGAAACCGTTTTTGCGAATCACGTCGCGACAGGCCGTGGCCAACTCATCTTGCGAGTACGGCAGCGCCATGTCGTAGATCTTGGCCGACAGGTACAGGCGCTTGAGGTGATCGGTGAGACGGAAGATCGCCGCGCCTTCCGGCGTGACATAGCTGCGTATCCCCTCGAATACCGACGAACCGTAATGCAGGGCATGCGACATCACGTGAGCGGTAGCTTCCTTCCACGGCTTGATTTCGCCGTTTTGCCAGATCCATTCGGGGTACTGCTGGGCCATGGGGGGATCTCCGTTGGGGACCTCCCATGATAGCGTGCCGAAGCTTTCGGCACCTTTCACGCTTCAGCCTTGAGGCTGCAACCACATACACCCGGAACGGTGCACGACATCGAAACGAGTACTCTGTGCCGCCCCGCTGCCGTCGTCGGATTCGGTTTGCACAATCAAGGCTTCACCTTGCGACGGTGCCGGGCTGGGTGAAGACGAAAGCGAGAGCGCGGATGCATCCGCATCGTTATCGTCATTGCCGGAAGCCGATACCGTTTTTACGCCGATCAATGGATGCGACATCAGCCGACTGAAAAAGCGAATGTCGGTGACCACCGTGGCCTGTCCGTCACCGTTCCACAAAGCGAGCCCGGCAAGACGATTGGGATTGCGCTCTGCAAACGCATCGACGACGGCTTGTTTGAGTTGCTTCATATCCGCCGCGCAAAGTACGGCGGGAGGCTGTGCAACTTCAGCGGGCGCGCTCGACGTGGCTGCCGGTGTCGGCATCGTCGGTGTCGCATTCACGTCCGAACACACGCGATCGGTAAACACCGGAATGCCGTTTGCACCCATGCAGCGATGAATATCGCCTTGCGCATGCGCAGTGCAAATCGGCAACAACCAAAGCAGCCATAGAAGGACGAAGGGACGCATCGGGCAAGCATAGCCCGATGCGCCATAGGCATCAGTGCAGTTGATCAAGAACCGCGCGCGTCGCTTTCGCGCGGTTCAGCGTGTAGAAGTGCAAGCCCGGTGCGCCGCCTTCCAACAGACGGCGGCACAGTTGCGCGACCACCTCCGCACCCATCGCGCGAATGGATTCCACATCGTCGTAATACGCCTGCATGCGTTTGGCGATCCAACGCGGAATTTCCGCGCCGCACGCATCGGAAAAACGTTTGAGCTGCGCGTAATTGGAAATGGGCATGATGCCGGGCACGATGGGCACCGACACGCCCAAACCGCGCGCATCGTCGACGAAGCGGAAATACGCATCCGCGTTGAAGAAATACTGCGTGATCGCACCGTTCGCACCGGCATCGACTTTGGTTTTGAAATGACGCAGATCGGCATGCACGTCTTCCGCCTGCGGATGCATTTCAGGATATGCCGCCACTTCGATATGGAAGTGATTGCCGCTGTGCTCGCGGATAAAGGTCACCAGCTCGGCCGCATAACGGAAGTCGCCCGGCGACGCCATGCCCGAAGGCAGATCGCCGCGCAGTGCCACGAGCCGTCGGTAGCCGGCGGCGCGATAGGCGTCGAGGAGATCGGCGATTTCCTTGCGCGTACCGCCCATGCAGGACAGATGCGGCGCCACATCCAGCCCATGCTGCTGGTGCAGCCGCGCCACGGTTTCGCTGGTGTAGCTCAGGGTGGAGCCGCCGGCACCGAAGGTCACGGAGACGTATTCGGGCTTAAGCGCCTTCAATTCCTTGGCGGTGCGGTCCAACTGGGCGCGTTGTTCGTCGGTCTTGGGGGGGAAAAATTCAAAGCTGATGGCCGGCATAAAGAGATCCTTGGCGTCACGCCGACCAGTATATATCTCTTATTCGGGATGAAGCGATATATGACCAAACCGCCTTACGATCCGACCTCGACAAGCGACCTTCCTCACGCGC
This sequence comes from Dyella sp., assembly GCA_035508595.1. Classification (GTDB taxonomy): domain Bacteria; phylum Pseudomonadota; class Gammaproteobacteria; order Xanthomonadales; family Rhodanobacteraceae; genus Dyella_B. Next base: position 3,729 of record DATJMR010000378.1, on the reverse strand, counting down.
AACCCAACCGGCGACGGGCTGACACTACCTGTATCGGTCTGTCATCATCGTCCAATTGTGTCGCCCAGGCGGCCGTCCGTTTAGCTTCAGGGAGTGCTTGATGTCTTCTTCCAACGCGATCCGCCGCGATGTGGGCCCCTTTGCCCTCATGCTCACCGGCCTAGGCTCGATCATCGGCTCCGGCTGGCTGTTCGGCGCATGGAAGGCGGCAGGTTTGGCCGGCCCCGGCGCGGTGTGGGCGTGGGTGCTGGGTGCCGCGATCATCATGACCATTGCGCTCACGTATGCCGAACTCGGCGCGATGTTTCCCGAATCCGGCGGCATGGTGCGCTACGGCCATTACTCGCACGGTTCGTTGGTCGGCTTTATTGCCGCCTGGGCGAACTGGATCGCGATTGTGTCGGTGATCCCCGTGGAAGCCGAAGCGTCGGTGCAATACATGGCGTCGTGGCCATGGCAGTGGGCGCAGGACCTGTATCACGTCACCGATGGCGTGGGCGAATTGAGCCACACCGGTCTGTCCATTGCGGCCGTGTTGGTGATCATTTACTTCCTGCTCAATTTCTGGAGCGTGAAGTTGTTTGCGCACTCCAATACGGCGATCACCGTGTTCAAGTTGATCGTACCGGCCGCCACGGGCTTGGCGTTGATGGCCAGCGGCTTCCATCCGGAAAATTTCTCCGTGGGCATTCATGGCGATCATCACGCCATCGACTTTGCGGCGGTGCTAACGGCGGTGGCAACGGCGGGCATCGTCTTCAGCTTCAACGGTTTCCAAAGCCCGGTGAATCTTGCCGGTGAAGCGCACAATCCGGGGCGCAGCATTCCCTTCGCGATAATCGGCTCGATCTTGCTGGCAACCGTCGTGTACGTGATTCTGCAAGTCGCGTATCTCGGCGCCGTGCCGCAAGACTTGCTGGCCAAAGCAGGCTGGCATGGGATCAACTTTCGCTCTCCGTTCGCGGAGCTGGCCATCATCGTCAACCTGCATTGGCTGGCGATGCTGCTTTACGTGGATGCATTCATCAGCCCGAGCGGTACGGGCATGACCTACACCGCCACCACCGCACGCATGATCTACGGCATGGAGCGCAACGGCACCATGCCCAAAATCTTCGGCCGCGTGCATCCGAAGTGGGGCGTGCCGCGTGCGGCGATGTGGCTCGATCTGGTCGTGTCGTTCTTGTTCCTGTTCTTCTTCCGTGGCTGGGGCACGCTGGCCGCGGTGATTTCCGTTGCCACGATCATTTCCTATCTCACCGGCCCCGTAAGCGTGATGACGTTGCGCAGAACCGCTACGGAATTGCATCGTCCTTTGCGCATTAAAGGGTTGCCCGTGCTTGCCGGCGTCGCCTTCATCATGGCGACGGAGCTGCTGTACTGGGCACGATGGCCGCTTACCGGCGAAATCATTCTGCTGATGGTGGTGGCGTTGCCGGTGTATCTCTATTACCAAGCGAAATCCAATTGGCACGACTTCGGTCGCCAGCTGAAAGGTGCGTGGTGGTTGATTACCTATTTGCCCGTCATCGCGCTGGTGTCCTGGGCGGGAAGCACCACCTTCGGCGGCCAGGGCTATCTGCCGTATGGCATCGACCTCGTTGTCGTCGCCACGATTGGATTGGTGTTTTACGTGTGGGGCGTGAAGTCCGGCTGGCGTACGCCGGCCGTGGAAGCGGCGCGCGACATCGCGCATATGCATCCTGACCTGCCGCTCGTACCGCCGGACGAAGAAACCGCCGAACGCGTCGCACACCGCCGATAACTGGTGCGATTGACGCGCAAACGCGCGTCAACCGAGCGCGAGGATATCGCCCAACAACGCTTGCGCAGTCACTTCGGGGCCGGCTCCCGGCCCTTGGATCACAAGCGGCTGTGTGTGATAACGCGTCGTGGTCAACGCAAACTGATTGTCGGTGCCATACAAGCGCGCGGCGGGGTGCGTGAGCGGCACTTCCGTAATGCCGACTCGTGCGCGGCCGCGTTGATTGAGGCGTGCGAGAAATCGCAATACCTGACCACGCTTCAGAGCAGCCTCGTGCAAAGCGGCAAGCGGCTCGTCCAATTCTTCAAGACGCTCGAGGAAATCTTCCGTGGAGATATCGCGGAGAGGTTTCGGTACGAGGCTTTCCACCACGACTTCATCGCTACCGAGCGCGAACCCTGCATTGCGCGCCAGGATCAGCAACTTGCGTGCTACATCTTCACCGGAGAGATCGGCACGCGGATCCGGCTCGGTATAACCCAGCGTGCGCGCATCGCGCAGCAATGCCGAGAACGGACGACTGCCGTCGTATTGGTTGAACAAATAAGAAAGCGAACCGGAAAAGACGCCTTCCAGCGTCAGCAAGGCATCGCCGCAATCGCATAAGCGACGCAGCGTGGAAAGCACCGGCAATCCAGCCCCTACGGTAGCCGAATCGCCATAGCGACCACCGGCCGCGCGTGCAGCCTGCAGCGCACGCCAACCTGAAAGTTGACCGCCGGCCAGCGACTTGTTTGCAGTCACTACGTGATAACCGCGAGCCAGCCAATCGGCGTGACGCGATGCCAGTTCGATCGAGGCCGTGGCATCAACGATTACTTTCAAACCCGCGTGATGCGCGTCCAACGCCGACAACAAAGCGGCATCGTCGCGTGGCGAACCTTCGCGCTTGAGCCGGTCGCGCAGATCGCGTGTTGCCAGTTGTGCCGCTTCTGTTTGCTGTTTACGCGAATTGGCAGCGCCGACCAGATGCAAACGCTTTCCTGCCGGCGTGCGCAGCAACTTAAGAAAGGCACCGCCTACGACGCCGGTGCCTAGCAACACCAGCGCTATATCCTGAGGGACAATCGGCGCGATGCTGGGAACGGAAACGTCGGCCAGAACAGCACTCATGCAATCACCCGACGTTTCGAAGTGCCGCCCGCAACAGCTTGGGCACGCACAAGAGCTTCACTGAGATCGCGCAGCAAATCGTCACCGTCTTCAATACCGATCGACAGGCGCAGCAACGTATCGGCAATACCCGCGGCACGACGCGCTTCCGGAGCCATGGCAGCATGCGTCATGGATGCGGGGTGTGCGATCAAGCTTTCTACGCCACCGAGCGATTCGGCCAGCGAAAAATAGTGCAAGCCATCGACAAAAGCTTCGATCTGCGGAACATCGCCGTGCAACTCGAAACTCAACATGCCACCGAAGCCTTGTTGCTGACGTGCAGCCAGCGCGTGCCCGACATGCTGTTCCAAACCGGGGTAATACACGTTACGCACAGCATCGTGCTCGTTGAGATACGTGGCGATGCGTTCCGCGTTCTCCTGATGCTGACGCAGACGCACTCCTAGTGTGCGCAAGCCGCGCAAGGTAAGAAAGCTATCGAACGGCGCGCCTGTGAGACCGTTGCAATTTCCCCACCACTTCAACTGCTCGGCCACCGCGACATCGCGTGCGACTACGGCACCGCCCACGACATCGCTGTGACCATTGATGTACTTGGTAGTGGAGTGAACGACGACATCCGCACCCAAGGCAAGCGGCTGTTGCAATGCGGGGGAGAGGAACGTGTTGTCCACCACGACCAGAGCACCTACCGCGTGCGCAGCCTGGGCAACGTGGCGAATGTCGGTGATACGCAGCAAAGGATTCGACGGTGTCTCGACCCATACCAATGCCGGTTTCAGAGCAAGACCTTCGGCAAGCGCATGGTTATCGGTGATATCGATAAAGCGGACGTTGAAACGTCCCTT
>DATJMR010000377.1:0-4464 GCA_035508595.1 Dyella sp. | reverse complement strand
CACTGTCTCGCCCTTCTCACACCAAGGGAGGGCGTTTGCGTATGCATCACCTACGTAAGTCGTACGTAAGAAAGGTGCTTGCGACAGCATGTTTGGCTGGCTTGCTCGCAGCACCGGCATTTGCAGGCAACAGCGGCAATTTGCTGGTGAACGGCAACGGCGAAGCGGGCACCTGTACCGCGGATTGGTCCGCGGTGAATACCGTGCCGGGTTGGACGGTAACGCAAGGCAATCCATCCACCGTTTGTTATTCGATCGGCAGCTTCAGCACGCCGGGCGGTGCTTCAGGCGGCAACGCATTTATCGCCGACGGTCCTTACGGCGATTCCGCGCTTCGCCAGAATGTGGATGTATCCAGTGCTGCCAACGCCATCGATGGCGGCAACATTACTTACGCGCTGTCCGGCTGGCTTGGCGGTTACACCGTTTACAACGGACAGGCCGTGGTGACGGCCGTCTTTCTTGACGCTAACGGAAAGGCGCTGGGCGCACCCGCGCAACTGGCCGGCGTGAATGCGTCGGCGCGCGGCGATAAAACCGGCTTTATCGCTCAATCCGCAACCGGCGGCGTGCCGGCAGGTACACGCACGATCTCAGTGTTGCTGCAGTTCAACAACACGTCCGGATCGTATAACGTCGGTTATGCGGACAACCTCTCGCTGACGTTGTCCACGCCCGTTGCGACACCGACGCTGCAGGCCCCCGTTTCGCATGTGCCGGCCTTCGATCACGTCTTCATGGTGATGATGGAAAATACCGATTACAGCGAAGTGATCGGCGACACCACCGATGCACCCTTCATCAACACTCTCGCCAGTCAAGGCACGTTGCTCGACAACTACAGCGGCGTCTACCATCCCAGCGACGAAAACTATCTGGCCATCGCGGGCGGCGACACCTTCGTAAAAGGTGCCATTTATTACCCGAACATCAAAGTGACCAGCCAGCACATCGGCGACGAACTGGAGGCGGCCGACAAAACCTGGAAAGCCTATGAACAAGGCATGGGCACACCCTGCAACACCCGCAACAACAACGACAGCTACTACGAGCCTGACGACGCGCCGTTCATCAACTTCACCGATATCTCATCCAACACCGTGCGCTGCGCCGCGCATCTGTTCGATACCACGCAATTGAGCACCGACTTGCAATCGGCTGCGACCACGCCAAACTTCGCCTGGATCGCCGCCGACGATTACTACGACGGCGAATCGTCCGGCAATGGTTCGGCTCAGAGTCTGCAGGTGCAGAACGGCTGGCTGCAGCAGACCTTGCAACCGATTTTCAATTCGCCGGCCTGGACGCAACAACGCTCGCTACTGATTCTCACCTGGGACGAATCGGCTTCTTCCACCGGCAATCACGTCGCCGCACTGCTGGTCGGTTCGCCGGGTGCCGTGCAAGCGGGTTATGTCAGCAACGCCAGCTACAACCACTTCAGCGTAGGTCGCACCATCGAAAATGCGCTCGGCATCGCGCCGCTTACTCACAACGATCAATATGCGCAACCGATCAATGATGCTTTCGTAAGCACGCCCGCGACCGCGACACCCAGTCTCGGCAGCTCCATGCCGAGCGTGACGCAGGGCACCTACGTGCACTTCGACTACGCGACACCCATCAGCAAACTCAATAGCGAGAACTGGATCGGCATCTACGCGTCCGGCAAGAGCCCCGGCAACGGCGCTTCGACAAGCTGGCAGTACGCGCCGAGCGGTAGCGGCACGGTAACGTTCGATACATCCGGCCTTGCGCCCGGCACTTACAGCGTGTGGTACTGCTACAACAACGGTTACACCCAACTGGCAGGACCGATCACGCTGGTCGTAACCGCTCCGTAATGCGTCGCGCCCTCCCCCCGCTTTTCAGGAGGAGGGCGCGATCACGGGGGGCGTGCGCGAGTCATGCCATAATGCGCAGCTTTCCGGCCTGCACTGCAATCATGCCTCGTCGCCTACTTGTCACCCATGCCCTGCCCTATGCCAATGGCCCGCTGCATCTTGGCCATATGCTGGGCTATATCCAGACCGACATCTGGGTCCGTGCTCAGCGGATGATGGGCAACGAGGTGTATTTCGTGGCGGCCGACGACGCCCATGGCACGCCGATCATGCTGGCCGCGGAAAAAGCGGGCGTATCGCCGGAAGCCTTTATCGAAGGCATTCGCGCGAGTCACGAAGCCGATTTCTCCGATTTTCATTTTAGCTACGACAATTACTACACCACGCATTCGGACGAGAATCGCGAGCTGGCCTCGCAGATCTACGTTCGTCTGCGCGACGGTGGATACATCGCCAAACGCAGCATCCAGCAACTGTTCGATCCGGACAAACAGATGTTTCTGCCGGACCGTTACATCAAAGGTATCTGCCCCAATTGCGGTACGCCGGATCAATACGGCGACAACTGCGAAAATTGCGGCGCCACCTATGCGCCGACCGATTTGATCAAGCCGTACTCGGTGGTTTCCGGCGCCACGCCGGTGTTGCGCGATTCGGAGCACTACTTCTTCGAACTGAGCAAGTTCGAATCGCTGTTGCACGACTGGTTTGGCGGCAAACTTACCGATGGCAAGCAAGTGGCCAATCCAGGGGTCGTAGCCAAGCTCAAGGAATGGCTGGATGGCGGCCTGAAGGATTGGGATATTTCGCGCGACGCCCCCTATTTCGGCTTCCCGATTCCCGATGCGCCCGGCAAGTTTTTCTATGTATGGCTGGACGCGCCGGTTGGCTACCTGGCCAGCTTCAAGAATCTCTGCCACCGCACGGATTTGAAATTCGACGATTTCCTCGCGGCAGACAGCACGGCCGAGATGCATCATTTCATCGGCAAGGACATCATCAATTTCCACGGGTTGTTCTGGCCGGCGATGTTGCATGGCGCGAAGTTCCGCACCCCGACGGCGCTGCATGTCAACGGCTATCTCACCGTCAACGGCGCGAAGATGTCCAAGTCGCGCGGCACCTTCATCCAGGCGCGTACGTATCTGGACGTCGGACTCAATCCGGAATTCCTGCGCTACTACTTCGCCACGATGTTGAGCGATACGCCGGTTGATGTCGACTTGGACTTGAAGGCCTTCGAAGAGCGCGTCAATTCGCATCTCATCGGCAAGTGGGTAAACATTGCCAGCCGCACCGCCGGCTTCGTGCACAAGTTCTTCGGCGGACGGCTGGCGGCTAGTTTTTCACAAGAACAAAGCGAACTGTGGGGGGTGCTGCTTTCGCATTATGAAAGCGTGCCTGCGCTCTACGAAAGCGGCGAATTCGCCGAAGCCATGCGTCGCTTCGTGTTGATCGCCGATCTGGTGAACGGCCACATTGCCGCGAAAGCACCGTGGCTCATGGCGAAAGACGAAGCGCAGCGCGAAGAACTGCATCAAGTGTGTTCGTTCTCGCTTGCCGCCTTCCGCCTGCTCGGCGGCCTGCTCAAACCCGTATTGCCTGCCACCGTGGAAGCTGCGGAGACGTTCTTGGCGGCGCCCATCGCGGATTTCGATGCCGCCTGCGCGACGCTGCACAACCACACCATCCACGCCTTCGAGCCTCTGCTTTCCCGCATCGATCCCAAGTACATCGAAGCGATGGTCGAAGCCTCGAAGGAATCCCTAGGTTCCCAGCCGGAACCCGAAACCGCCGGCAAGAAACCGGCAAAGAAAGACAGCAGGCCCATGACCGAAACCGCAAGCCCCGCACAAGAACCCGTCACCATCGGCATCGACGATTTCGCCAAGCTCGATCTGCGCATCGGCAAGGTGCTGGCGTGCGAATTCGTCGACGGATCGGACAAACTGCTGCGTTTCGAGCTGGATGCCGGTTCGCTCGGCAAGCGCCAGATTTTCTCGGGTATTCGCGCCGCGTACGGCGAGCCGGATAAGCTGGTGGGTCGCAACGTGGTGTTTATCGCCAACCTCGCTCCGCGCAAGATGCGCTTTGGCTTGTCCGAAGGCATGATCCTTTCCGCCGGCGACGGTGGCGGCGATTTGTTTTTGCTCGACGCGGATCAAGGTGCCAAACCAGGCGCCACGGTGCGCTAACCACGTCCGTCATCTCCTTGTTTGGAGAAGCACGCCAGATCATGACGACATCGTTCGCCGACCGCATCGATGCCTTGTTGCCGCAAACGCAGTGCGAACAATGCGGCTACCACGGTTGTCGTCCGTATGCGGAAGCCATCGCCGCGGGCGACGCGCAAATCAATCAATGCCCTCCGGGCGGCAGCGCGGGCATTGCGGCATTGGCCAAGTTGCTAAATCGCCCTCCATTGCCGCTCAACCCTGAGAACGGCGTCGAAAAACCGCGCACGCTTGCACGCATCGTCGAAGCCGATTGCATCGGTTGTACCAAGTGCATGCAAGTTTGCCCGGTCGACGCGATCGTCGGCGCCAACAAACTTATGCATACCGTGATCGCGGACGATTGCACCGGCTGCGAACGTTGCGTTCCGGCGTGCCCGGTGGAC
>DATJMR010000376.1:0-7265 GCA_035508595.1 Dyella sp. | reverse complement strand
ACGCACAAATCATTTCCCATACGTGGAAACATCCTAATAAAGATGGCGGACCAGACCGCCGATTCAACAACAACTACCAGATACCCGTGTGTCGCTATGAAGCGCTTCATCTATCCAGCGCCAGTGGACTGAACGAATTGGTCGAATTTTCTCATTCCGGAGTCGCTACTACGTTCGCGTCCGTGATCCGCGATCTTCCACAAAACCTTTATATATTAACTAAAGAAACAGGGTCGGGCTCGCTTACGCGCAAGTCATCGTCGCAATAGGCAAATTCGACCATCGTCCGTCCACACCTGATAAACCCGTTGAACTTAGGAGTGTCTATGGTGGAAGAAGTAAACGGAATTGATGCCGAGCTTTCGAAAGTTGTAAATCCTCTTGTATTTATTAGTCATGATACACGTGATGCCGAGCTAGCCGAGGCTTTCAGCAATCTCTTGAAGAGCGTTAGCGCAGGCGTACTTAAGTCGTTCCGAACTTCTGATAGAAGAGGAAATCAAGGCATTGAGTATGGCATCGAGTGGTATCCGGAAATTATCAAAAACATTCAAGCCGCGTCTGATGTGGTCTGCTTGCTGACTGAGCGAAGTGTCAACAGACCCTGGATACTTTTTGAAGCTGGTATGGCCAAAGGAAAACTCGATACTCCGATACTTGGGGTTGCTCTCGGCATCGAACTAAAAACTGCATCCACCGGGCCATTCGCTCAGTTTCAAAATTGCGCGGACGATGAGGAATCACTCACGAAATTGGTCTTTCAATTGGTTAGTCGAATTCCAGGAGCTGAGCCGGACCGCGAGACAATTAGATTCCAGGTCGGAAATTTCAAGAGAAGCATTGAGGGGTCTCTAAAATCGCTATCTGACCCGACAACGCAAACGGTCGCAAAGCGGCAACGAGTTGACGAGATCGAAAATTCATCCGCTAAGTTGTTCGAAGAAATAAAGATCATGTTTCAAGATCTACCATCTCGAATTGAACGAAGTGAAATGTCGCGTACTGGGAGGCGCCGACGTCGCTTCCACATAGGCATGATCGAAGAGCTCATGTTCGGAAACAAGAATCCGGCACTTGGCGTTCGCGTCGGCCTAAGCTTTCTACGTGACCTCTTGCCTTGGGTGTATGACGAAGGTTGCATACTCTTAACTAAGCTTCAAGCTGCGAAGACGCCTGCGTCTCGCAAAAAAGTTCTCAATCAATTCAACGAACTTCTCCTAGTCTCGCCCCGCTTCTTCGAGAAATCTCTGATCGAAAATGAAGATGAGTATCGAATGATCCGAGAGCTCCCAAGGATGATCATGCATGCAGCGGAGCGCATCGCTGCGGAGCCTCAGACATGAAAATGCGGACTACTTGCCAAGAAAAAACGGGCCAAAAAAAAGAAAAAATACGATTAGGCTCACTTACCGCGTGGCACTCCACCCGTAGGTGAACCTAACGCCATTTTTGATCAACGAGAATCGGACAGAGAGCCAATTGAAGAGGAAGACGAGGAGAGTGCAGTTGCAACCGCCTCTTAATAACACCAAAAGGGGAAATAGGGGCAGAGCATTTCACCGAATACACAAAGCAGGAGGCCCGCTTTAGCGGGCCTCCTACTTCACAAACCAAAATACTACATATTCCTTCGATACTCCCCACCCACATCATAAAGGGCATGACTAATCTGCCCCAACGAGTTGTACTTCACCGCCTCCATTAACTGCTCAAACACATTCTTCCGCTCGCGCGCCGTGTCCTGTAGCGTCTTGAGGCTCTCCGGCGCCAGCGTGTTGCGGGCTTTACCAAACGCTTGCACGTTGTCGATCTGCTGACCCTTCTCTTCTTCCGTCGAACGAATGAGTTCGATTTCGGTGGCGATTTCGCCGCCGTGGTCTTTGGGCAGGAAGGTGTTGACGCCGATGAGTGGCAGGCTGCCGTCGTGTTTTTTCTGTTCGTAGTACATGGATTCTTCCTGAATCTTGCCGCGCTGGTACATGGTATCCATGGCGCCGAGTACGCCGCCGCGTTCGCTGATGGCTTCGAATTCTTTGTAGACGGCTTCTTCCACGATATCGGTTAGGGCGTCGACGATGTGGCTGCCTTGCCAGGGGTTTTCGTTGAAGTTGAGGCCGAGTTCTTTGTTGATGATCATTTGGATGGCTACGGCGCGGCGCACGCTTTCTTCCGTTGGCGTGGTGATGGCTTCGTCGTAGGCGTTGGTGTGCAGGCTGTTGCAGTTGTCGAACAACGCATACAACGCTTGCAGGGTGGTGCGGATGTCGTTGAATTGGATTTCCTGCGCGTGCAGGGAGCGGCCGGAGGTTTGGATGTGGTACTTCATCATCTGGCTGCGTGCGCTGGCGCCGTAGCGTTCGCGCATGGCACGTGCCCAGATGCGTCGGGCGACGCGGCCGATAACGGTGTATTCCGGATCCATGCCGTTGGAGAAGAAAAAGCTGAGGTTGGGCGCGAAATCGTCGATGTTCATGCCGCGCGCGAGGTAGTACTCCACAATGGTGAAGCCGTTGCTGAGGGTGAAGGCGAGCTGGCTGATCGGGTTGGCGCCGGCTTCGGCGATGTGATAGCCGGAGATGGACACCGAATAGAAATTGCGCACCTTGTGGTCGACAAAGTATTGCTGGATGTCGCCCATCATACGCAGCGCGAATTCGGTGCTGAAGATGCAGGTGTTTTGCGCCTGGTCTTCTTTCAGGATGTCGGCCTGCACGGTGCCGCGCACGGTTTGCAGGGTTTCTTCTTTGATGCGGGCGTAGGTGTCGGCATCCACCAGTTGATCGCCGGTGACGCCGAGCAGGCTTAGGCCGAGGCCTTCGTTGCCTTTGGGCAGGTCGCCGGAATACGTGGGGCGCTTTTTGCTGGCAAAGAGTTCGCCGATGCGCTTTTGCGCGGCGGACCAGCGTGCGTCGTCGGCTTTGAGGTATTTCTCCACGTTTTGATCGATCGCGGTGTTCATGAACATCGCGAGGATGATCGGCGCGGGGCCGTTGATGGTCATGGAGACAGAGCTGCTGGGCGCGCTGAGATCAAAGCCGGAGTACAGCTTTTTCATGTCGTCGAGCGTGGCGATGTTGACGCCGGAGTTGCCGATTTTGCCGTAGATATCCGGGCGCGGCGCGGGATCTTCGCCGTAGAGCGTGACGGAGTCGAACGCGGTGGACAGGCGCGTGGCGGCGCCGCCTTGGCTCAGGTAATGGAAGCGACGGTTGGTGCGCTCGGGTGTGCCCTCGCCCGCGAACATGCGGGTGGGATCTTCGCCGGTGCGGCGATAGGGATACACGCCGCCGGTGTACGGGTAGTGGCCCGGCAGGTTTTCGCGCATGAGAAAGCGCAGTTGGTCGCCCCAGTTTTTGGTTTTGGGCGGCGCAACTTTCGGTATTTTTTGATGACTGAGTGATGTGCGGTAGTTTTCGACGCGGATGACTTTGTCGCGGACTTTGTATTCGTTGACGTCTTCGGTGACGGATTTGTAGAGCTTGGGCCAGTCGCGGAGAAGGTGCACGGCTTCGTGGCTTAGTTCGCGCAGGGCGGCGTTGTAGCGTTGGCGTAGTACCAACAACGAACGATCCACAACTTCGTCGCCTTGGCGAACGCCAGGGTCCAGTGACGCTGTTTTTAAGTCGTGCGCTTCGCGCGGCGTATTTGACTGGATCCCGGCCTGCGCCGGGATGACGTTGTTGGGGTTTGAGGGAGCGTGGAGATCTTCGTGGCTGTAACGCTCCAGCGGTTGCGGGAGTTTGTCGTCGCCGAGTTCTTTGAGCGCTTCGTAGTAGTGCTGCGCTTTGCTGGCGAACTCGGCTTCGCGTTCGATTTCGGCGTTGATACCGCGGCCTTGTTCGGCGATTTCGGCGAGGTAACGCACGCGTGCGCCGGGAATGAGCACAGTGGCGCGCGGTTCTTTCAGGCTGATATCGAGGTTGGGCTTGAAATCGCAGTGCGCGGATTCGATGGCGTGTTCGCCGCCTTTGGATTCCAGCTTGTGGCGCAGCAGGCGGCACAGGTTGGTGAACATCCAAGTGACGCCGGGATCGTTGAACTGGCTGGCGATGGTGGGATAGACCGGCACGTCTTCGTCTTTCAGGGTGAAGGCGGTGCGGTTGCGTTTCCACTGTTTGCGCACGTCGCGCAGGGCGTCTTCGGCGCCGCGCTTGTCGAATTTGTTGAGCACGACGAGTTCGGCGAAATCGAGCATGTCGATTTTTTCGAGCTGGCTGGCGGCGCCGTAGTCGCTGGTCATCACGTAGACGGGGAAGTCGACGAGGTCGACGATTTCCGAATCGCTTTGGCCGATGCCGGCGGTTTCCACGATCACCAGGTCGTACGGCTGTGCCTTGAGAAAGTTGATGCAGTCGTGCAGCACTTCGTTGGTGGCGGCGTTCTGGCGGCGCGTGGCCATGGAGCGCATGTAAACGCGATGGCTGCGCAGCGCATTCATGCGGATGCGATCGCCCAGCAGGGCACCGCCGCTGCGGCGGCGTGTGGGGTCCACGGCGAGCACGGCAATGCGCATCTGCGGGAAGGCGTGCAGGAAGCGCAGCAGCAGTTCGTCCACCACGGAAGATTTGCCGGCGCCGCCGGTGCCGGTCATGCCGAGCACAGGCGTGTGCTTGCCGGCGAGCGACCACTCTTTGCGCAGGCGCGCGAGTTCGGTGTCGCTGACTTTGCCTTCTTCGATGGCGGAGAGCATGTGGCCGATGCTGATTTCGTCATCGATGCTGATGGTGCCGGGCACGATGGCGTCGTTTTGCTCACGCTTGGCGGCGGCGTTGCCGGCACGATGCATGACGTCTTCGATCATTTCGGCAAGGCCGAGCTTCATGCCGTCGTTGGGGTGGTAGATGCGCTCCACGCCGTAGGCTTGCAGCTCGCGGATTTCTTCCGGCGTGATGGTGCCGCCGCCGCCGCCGAATACGCGCACGTGCGCGGCGCCTTTTTCTTTGAGCATGTCCACCATGTATTTGAAGTATTCGACGTGGCCGCCCTGGTAGGACGACAGCGCGATGGCGTCGGCGTCTTCCTGCAGCGCGGCGCGCACCACGTCCTCCACCGAGCGGTTGTGGCCCAGGTGGATCACCTCGGCGCCCTGGCTCTGGATGATGCGGCGCATGATGTTGATCGCCGCGTCGTGGCCGTCGAACAGGCTGGCCGCGGTGACGAAGCGCAGCGGGGTGGTCTCGGCCTGGGGGGCGCCGGCGGGGACGTGCTTGGCGGGGGAACTCATGGGGACTCCGAGAACGAGTGTTCTAACCCCGACATTCTAGTGGGGTTGCCTGTTAAGCGCGCGGGTGGTGGCGGGCGGGCGTGTCGGAGGGTGGTGCTAGTTCGTCACCCCGGCGGAGGCCGGGGTCCAGTGGAGTGCGTTGTGCGGAGCACGCGACTTAAAAACGTTATGCGTGCTTCGCACGATGTATTGAAACTGGATTCCGGCCTTCGCCGGAATGACGCTGAGGTGGAAGGGTCACGCTGAGGTGGATGGGTCACGCTGAGGTGGATGGGGTTACGCTGAGGTGGATGGCTGACGATCGGTGATGGTTTGGCGGAGGGTGACGGTGAGGTTGTTTGGAGATCGTCAAGCCAGGCCGAACGGCAAATTGGGTGATGCGACGATGCGATCGCCCACGTTTTCGCCGCGCACAAAGGCGAGTGTGGCATCGATCACTTGTGCCGCATCCAAGATGCGGTGATGGCCGAGGCCTTGCGTGGTGAGCAAGCGCGAACCGGGCCAGTAGCGCGCGTAGCGTTCGCCCTCTTCCCACGGCACTTCGTGATCGTCCAGATCGTGTACGACCAAACCGGGTTGGCCGAGCGAGGGAACATGACGATGCACTTGCAGCTCGCGTGCGTGCACGCCGGTGCGGTTTGCGTACCAGGAAAGAAAGGGTTCCCGCAGGTGCGGCCCCAGGCGCACGAAGCGCATGAAGCGATAGGCGGCAGCTTCGATATCGGCAGCGGGAGCGATCAATACCAGGCGGTTTGCGCGCCAGTGTTCGTCTTGCGCCAATGCCAGGGCAGCGCCGCCCATGGAGTGGCCGATGGCGAGCGCCGCGTGGCCGAAATGGTTTCCGATGGCGCGGATGGTGGCGATGAAATCGGGCAAGGTGCACAACTTGCCGGTGCTTTCGCCGTGGCCGGGTTGATCGAAGCTGACCACCGCAAAACCGAGCTCGCGTAGTTTCGCGACCCATGGCAAAAAGCGAAGACCGAAACTGGACCAGCCGTGCACCAGCAACGCATACGGCTGCGTGGCGGGATCGCCCCACACGTAGGTGGCGATGCGTTCGCCGTTGATGGTGAGTTGACCGCGTTGCATCTCGCTATCGGGTTGCGCGGCACGTGCACGGCTGCGGCTGCTGGCGAACGGCGTGGCGAACAAGCGCGCGGCGCGGTCGACAGTGTGCGTGGGCGCAAGGCGACCGCCGACGACAAAACCAAGACGCACGGCGCCGAGCTTGAACGCGTGATTGGACGAACGACGACGGGGTGATGCGGTCTGGCGTGTCATAGCGAGCTCCTGGGGGTTCAGGGCCGATAGCTGGCGAAGATGGGGGTTCAGGGCTGATAACTGGCGAAGAGACGATCGAGCGCCGCCCAGGTGTGGCGGTACGCGTCGTCGAAACCGAACAGGCTGGCGTCGTGATGCAGGGCGAGCAGCAGCGCGTAGATTTCGAACGCGAGCTGTTCGGCTTGCGTGTCGGTGCGCAGATCGCCCACGTCGATGGATTGGCGCACGGCGCGTATAAGCTCGTCGCGCCAGCCGGATTGCTGCTGTTTGACGCGCGCGCGCAATGCGCTGTTCTCGCGGCCGTCGTACTCCATCACCGCGCTGATCAACACGCACCCGCTTTGATGGATCCGCCCCCATTCGCACCAGCGCTCCAGGATGGTGCGCAGTCGGTTGAGGCCGCGCGGTTGCGTGACGGCAGGGAGCAAAACGAAATCGATGAAGCGCTTGGTAGTGGCGCCCAACAGCGCGAGCTGGAGCTCTTCGCGCGAGCCGAAATGGGCGAAGACGCCGCTTTTGGACATGCCCACGCCCAGTGCCAAGGCACCGATGGAGAGGCCTTCGAGGCCGTCCTGGCGGGCCAGCTCGTAGGCGTGCTCAAGGATGAGTTCGCGGGTGTTGGCACCTTTGCTGGCGGTGGTGGCAGCGTTCATGGCGGACAAAATAGCACGACCGTTCGTTTTATTTCTAGCCCCATCTCTCCCCTCAGCCACCCGAAAGGCCGCGCACGCCCCCACCGTCATTCCGGCGCAGGCCGGAA
>DATJMR010000375.1:0-4325 GCA_035508595.1 Dyella sp. | reverse complement strand
TTCCGGCCTGCGCCGGAATGACGGTGGGGGGCGCATTGAGCATCAGGCGTAGAGTGACCCAGTTCCCGTCGCAAAATAATTCTGCTGTTTCCTGAACAAGCGAAAGCAATCACGTCAACATCGCCAAACGCGACTGCGTTTGACGGACTGCCAGCCACGGATGCGTGGCTGATTTTCAACAAGAGAGGGACACCATGATCAGCATGACTCGCAAACTGGCTTTTGTTGCAGGCGTTGCTCTTGCCTTGGCCAGCGTGAGCTACACACCGCCGGCTTCTGCGCAGGTAAGCGTTGGCGTCGGTATCAACGTTGCACCGCCGCCGCCGCGTTATGAACGTGTTCCGCCTCCGCGCCGCGGCTGGGTGTGGATGCCGGGCTATTGGCGTTGGCAGCCGCGCTGGCATCGTCACGAATGGGTGCCGGGGACATGGGTGCGGGCACGTCCCGGCTATCACTGGCATCAGGGTGTTTGGGTGCAGCGCGGTCCGGGTTGGTATTGGCGCGACGGTTACTGGGGTCGCTGATCGCGTAGCGCAAGAACCTGCACGCCGTCGCACGACGGCGTGCAGGTTCGCGCAAGCGTTGCTCTGTAGATTCGCTCATCAAATCTGACCGCGTCGGCAGATTTTCGAACATCCATCTCTACTGGGAGCACCTATGTCATTGCGTATTGCAGCTTTGCTCGCCCTTGCGGGAGTCACGGCGATTACGGCCGGTTGCGTGGTGGAACAACCCGCGCCGCGTCCGCATCGCGTGGTGTATGTCGAGCAACCTGCGCCGCCCCCGCCGGCGGTGGAAGTGATCGCGCCGCAGCCGCCGCCGGTTGAAGTGGTGGAAGAAGTTCCGCCGCCACGCCCGGGTTATGTGTGGGCGCGCGGTTACTGGCATTGGGATGGCGCTCGCTATGTGGCGATGCGCGGTCACTGGGAACCGGTTCGCCCGGGTTACCGCTACGTGCATCCGCACTGGGAACGTCACCCGGATGGCTGGCACTTTCACGTGGGTGTGTGGGTGCAGGGCTAAGCGCTCGCTTTCACGCATGCACGACGAAACGCCCCGCTTCGGCGGGGCGTTTTTTGTTCAACGTTCACGCCTTGGCACTGGCGTTGGCGTTGTTTCTGCGCACAATGACGCGCACGAACGTCCGCAAAAGGAATTGCCATGCAGTTCAAGCGATACGATTTCGTTCTGCGCACGCGTTCACGCCACGCCGCTTTTTTCGGCCTATGCACGGCGCTTTTTCTCGGCAGCTTAAGTTGCGCGACGCGTGCGCAGTCGTCCGCACCGACACCGGGCACCGCTCGCAACCTTGCACCGGTTGTCGTCACGGGCGTGTTGCCCGGCCCTGCCCTATGGAAAGTAAGCAAGGGCGATCATGTGATGTGGGTGCTTGGGCTTACCTCGCCGGTGCCCAAGAACATGGAATGGAAGTCCAAGGAAGTGGAAAGCAAGATCGCGGCGTCGCAGGCGGTGTTGCGGTCGCCGAGCCTGGAAGTGGGCGTGCGCACGAGTTTCTTTCGCAGCGGGATGATGCCGTCGATGGCGGCGCTGAAAATGAATCCTGCGCATAAAACGTTGCGCGACGTGCTGGCGCCGGCGCTTTATCAACGTTGGCGAGCGCAGAAAACGAAATTTCTTTACAACAACGAGACCGTGGAATACATGCGACCGATTCTGGCCGGGCGCGAACTGTTTGAAGCCGCGCTCAAACATTTCGGGCTGGTGGATCAAACCGGGTTGGAGAAAAAGGTTTACCGGATGGCCGACCTCGACGGGGTGACACTGGTGACGACGTCGTATCAGGTGATGTTGAAAGATCCGGCCGACACGGTGCACGCGTTGAACAACACATCGATGAACGATCAACAGTGCTTGAGCCGCGTACTGGATTCGCTCGATCACGATCTGGATCAGGATACGGCGCGCGCGAATGCCTGGGCGACCGGCGACATCGACACGCTGCGCTCGATCTTTTCGCAAGTACAGCAGGATGCGTGTTTGTCCACGATCGACACCTCGCAGTTCGCCCAAGCGCTTGGCATTCACGACATCGAAAAGCGCGTGGAGAAATCGTGGATCGACGCGGCCACGCATGCGATCGATCAAAACCGTCAAACGGTTGCGCTATTGCCGATGCACGAACTGCTTGCGCCGGACGGTTATCTGAGCGTGCTGCAAGCCGACGGTTATACGGTGCGGGCGCCTACGGAATAGCCCGCGGGCGCACGTTGTCATCGCGTGTCTCGCACAAGTCATTGCGGCGCCCGAAGGGCGAAAGAGCCTCCATTTTCGCGGTTTTGCTGCGGCGCATCAGCATCGGTTTTACGAGTCGTACTAAACTTATGGGGCTAACTCACCACCCCAGCCCTCTTGCTGGGGTTTTGAGTTTTCGGGCGTCAGGTCCTTGGCGGGGCCCAAACGCTTCCATACCAGGCTGCCAACCCCGGCACCGTCATACGTGGAGTCAACGTTCCAATGATTTTTGAAACCCTTTCGAAAACAGGCCATGAAGAAGTCGTCTTCTGCCATAACAAAGACGCTGGCCTGAAAGCCATCATTGCGATCCATAACACGGTGCTGGGCCCGGCACTGGGCGGTTTGCGCATGTGGCCCTACAAAACCGAGCAGGATGCCGTGAACGACGTGCTGCGTCTGTCGCGCGGCATGACTTACAAAAACGCCGTGGCCGGCCTGAATCTGGGCGGTGGCAAGGCGGTGATCATCGGCGATCCGTCGAAAGACAAATCCGAAGCGCTGTTCCGCTCCTTCGGCCGCTTCGTCAACTCGCTCAACGGCCGCTACATCACGGCCGAAGACGTGGGCATCGACGTCAACGATATGGAATACGTGTTCCGCGAAACCGAATACGTGACGGGCGTGCATCAGGTGCACGGCGGTTCGGGCGATCCGTCGCCGTTCACCGCTTACGGCACGCTGCAAGGCTTGATGGCCGCGCTGAACTTCAAATACGGCAACGAAGACGTAGGCAAGTACAGCTACGCCGTGCAGGGTGCGGGCCACGTGGGCAGCGAATTCATCAAGCTGCTGCGCGAGCAAGGCGCCAAGGTGTTCGTGACCGACATCAACAAGGATGCCGTGCAGCGCTGCGTGGACGAACTGGGTTGCGAAGCCGTGGG
This sequence comes from Dyella sp., assembly GCA_035508595.1. Lineage (GTDB taxonomy): Bacteria > Pseudomonadota > Gammaproteobacteria > Xanthomonadales > Rhodanobacteraceae > Dyella_B. The sequence continues at coordinate 1,188 of DATJMR010000375.1, read as the reverse complement.
CCTGGACGAAATCTACGATGTGAATGCCGACGTGTACTCGCCCTGCGCACTGGGCGGCACGGTGAACGAGCAGACCATCGACCGCATCAAGGCCAAGATCATCTGCGGCGCGGCCAACAACCAGCTGGCCAACGACGCCATCGGCGAAGAACTGCAGCGCCGCGGCGTGCTGTACGCGCCGGACTATGCCGTGAATGCCGGCGGCGTGATGAACGTGTCGCTGGAAATCGACGGCTACAACCGCGAACGCGCGATGCGCATGATGCGTACGATCTACTACAACCTGGGTCGCATCTTCGAAATCAGCAAGACGGAAAGCGTGCCGACCTACAAGGCCGCCGACCGTTTGGCCGAAGAGCGCATCGAAGCCATCGGCAAGATCAAGTTGCCGCATATGGGCAACGGTTCGACGCGCTTTGCGGGGCGTATGCGCGGGCAGTGATTGTTGCGTTGTCGGGAATGAAAAAGCCGCCGGATTTCGGCGGCTTTTTTTATGCGTGCGGGATGTTCAGTGTGCGGTGGGAGCGGTAGCCGGTTGTGGCGATTTCATCTGCGCAATCCAAACTTGCTGGTCGGGGCCATTGCCGAATCTGGCGATGAAATCGGACACCGTTTGATCCAGTCCATCGCGCGGCTGCCCTTTCTGGATGTCTGCGCGAAGCAGCCAACCGCGCTGGTCTTCGGGGTGGAGTTGAATGAGGCGGTTGGTGATGGCCCAGCCTTGATCCCAATCGTGCTTGGTGTGCACGTAAAGATCGGCCAGCGCGGCAAGACCCCACGAATCGTCCGGATTTATGCGCAAGGCCTGTTCGTAGTCTTGAATGGCCTGATCGATCTGGCCAGCCATTTCGTAGGCGCGACCGCGTGCTTCGTAACTGTTCTCATCTTGCGGAGCGAGTGCGATCAGTGCGTTTCCTTCCGATATGGCCCAATCGGTTTGGTCTAACGAGGAAAGCGTGAAGGCTCGGCCTTCGCGCGCCTGAATGTCGCCGGGATTGAAACGCAATGCTTCCGAACGATAGATCACCGCCAGTTGCGGTTGGTTACGGTCTTGTGCGCCCCACCCGGCACTCGCCAATATGCGAGCCGGCGCGGGTTGGGCAAAGAGTTCCTTGTAGATGCTCCACTCTTCAACGGGATTGCATCGACAATTTTCAACGTAGGATTCCCCACCCGTTCGTTCCGATA
>DATJMR010000374.1:0-6153 GCA_035508595.1 Dyella sp. | reverse complement strand
TCGTATCCATCGGCCGACAGTGCCGAGATGCCGAAGAACCAATCATCGATCACTACGTCCTTGAGCACGGTTTGATCGACATCGCCCACGGTCCGGCTGTATTGCCATTGCGGCGCAGTGGTGTCGCGCCAATGCACCCGGTAGCCTACTGCACCGGGCACTTTTTGCCAGTTCAGCGCGGTGTCGGTCGCCACGGCACCGCTGAGCGCGACATGCGTGGGCGGTGCAGGCGCGCGAGCCATGGCTGCCATGGCGATGGTGTTCAGCGCCGTCACGCGAGCCAGATAGCGAAAGTCGATGCCGCTGAGGGTGTCGCCGTAAGTCACGCCGTGTTCCGTACGCAGTGTCTGGTGTTGGTGCGTGTAATCCTCGTGACCTTCGGTAACGCGTACGGCGGGATAGCCCGCTTCGAGGAACGGCACTTGATCGCCGCCGCGACCGTAGCGGTCGGTGCGGTAGATCATGCGCACGCGAAGATCGGGCAAGTATTGATCGGCGAGCGATGCCATATAGCGCGCGATATTGCGCGACGGCGAATCGACTTCTCCGCCGGTGTAATCGCGTACTTTTGCGTCTTCAAGCGTTTCCGTGCTGCGTGTGCCTTCGCTGAACACACGCACGCTTGTGCTGTCGCTGACACCGTTTTCGCCGCGGCTGTTGCCGATGATGTCGTTGTTGAGATCCGCCTCGACGTGCCAACCCTGTGCCCTGGCGTAGTCGGCAAGAACTTTGCCGCCGTAGAGACCTTGCTCTTCGCCGGAAAGTACGCCGAATACCAAGGTGGCGCGATTGTCTTGTTTGGATAGCAAGCGTGCCGCTTCCATCAGCGCGGCCACGCCCGAGGCATCGTCGTCCGCGCCGGGCGCGTCGCTGGTTGCGTCCATGACATCGCTCACGCGTGAGTCCAAGTGGCCGGTCATGACGATCACTCGCTGCGGATCGCCTTGGCCGGGCTTGATGGCGACGATGTCCATCACCTCGGTTGGTTTGGGTATGCGTTTGCCGGTGACGGTTTGTGAAGGCGTGACGATTTGCAGGCAACCGCCGCAATCGCGCGACATGGCCTCGAAACGCGACTGAACCCAACGCCGCGCGGCGCCGATGCCCCGCGTTTTGGATGAGGTATCGGAAAGCGTGTGGCGGGTCCCGAAGCCAATCAATGCGGCGATGGTCTCGCGTAGCCGCGATTCGTCCGGTGCGGCGGCCAATGCGTGCAGATCGGGTTGTTCATGGGGATAAACGGAGCTGGTCTGCGCACAGACGGCATGGCCTTGAACGGCGATGGAGGCCGCCAATGCATAAGAAACGACGCGGCGGGGCATGGGCATGGTAGGGCCTTGGTGAGCGGCTTTGGGCCGGTTTCTAAGATGAAAGGCACTGCGCGATAATTGTGCTCCATGTCCGGCCGCACACAACCTTGAAAAAGTCCGATTTCCATTTCGACCTGCCGCCGGCGTTGATCGCCCAGGCGCCTCTTCCTCAGCGCAGTGCGAGCCGGTTGTTGGTGCTCAACGTACCGACGCGGACGTGGCGGGACCGGATGTTTCGCGAACTACCTTCGCTGCTGCGCAAAGGCGATCTGCTGGTGTTCAACGACACGCGTGTGCTGCCGGCGCGCTTGTATGGAAACAAGCCGAGCGGCGGCGCGGTGGAGATCTTGATCGAACGCGTAACCGGCTCGCACGAAGCGATCGTGCAGCTTGGCGTGAGCAAGAAGCCGCGCGAAGGGACCGTGGTTGTGTTGGCCGATGGCAGTCATGCCACGGTGCTGGGGCGCGAGGAGAGTTTTTTTCGTCTGCGCTTCGAGTCGCCGGAGCCGCTGGAACGGTTGCTGCTGAAGCTTGGCGAGATGCCGCTGCCGCCGTACATCTCGCGGCATGCCGACACCAGCGATACGGAGCGATATCAGACGGTATACGCGCGCGAGCCCGGTGCGGTTGCGGCGCCGACGGCCGGTTTGCATTTCGACGATGAGCTGCTCGATCAACTACGCACGCTGGGCGTCGATTTCGGTTATGTGACCTTGCATGTGGGCGCGGGCACGTTTCAGCCGGTGCGTGCCGAAGACCTGTCGCATCACAAGATGCATCGCGAATGGCTCAATGTGGGCGCGGGCCTGGTGGAGCAGATTCAACGCGCGCGTCGCGCGGGCGGTCGGGTGATCGCGGTCGGCACCACGGTGGTGCGTGCGCTGGAGAGCGCCACGGTGGAGGGTGAATTGCGGCCTTTCGCCGGAGAAACGCAGATTTTCATTTTTCCGGGCTACCGCATCACCAGCATCGACGGACTGATCACCAACTTCCACCTGCCGCAATCGACCTTGCTGATGCTGGTCTCGGCGCTGGCGGGCCGGGAGTTCATTCTCAGCGCGTACCGGCACGCGGTGGAGGAGCAGTACCGGTTCTTCTCCTATGGGGATGCGATGCTGATCCTGCCACAGGGAATGTGAGCGGCTTTCTTCCGCTCCTCCGGGGCAAAGAGGGTTAGATGCCATAATGTCCCGATGACTTCCATGCATTTCGACCTCCTCGCCACCGATGGCGCCGCCCGCCGCGGCCGGCTGACCTTTGACGGCGGCACCGTGGAAACACCTGCCTTCATGCCCGTGGGTACCTACGGGTCGGTGAAAGCGATGACGCCGCGCGACCTGGTGGAGATCGGCGCGCAGATCATTCTCGGCAACACTTTTCATCTGTTCCTGCGTCCGGGGCTGGACATCATCGGCGAGTTCGGCGGCTTGCATCGTTTCATTGGATGGAACGCGCCGATCCTTACCGATTCCGGCGGATTTCAGGTGTTCTCGCTGGCGCACAAGCGCAAGATCACCGAGCAAGGCGTGACATTTGCCTCGCCGGTGGACGGTTCCAAGGTGTTTCTCTCGCCGGAAGAGTCCATGCGCATCCAGACCGTGCTGGATTCGGATATCGCGATGATCTTCGACGAATGCACGCCTTATCCGGCGACGGAAAAGGTGGCGGCCGAGTCGATGGCATTGAGCCTGCGCTGGGCCGAGCGCTCCCGCCGTGCGTTCGACGATTTGAACAACCCGAACGCGTTGTTTGGCATCGTGCAGGGCAGCGTTTACGAGAATCTGCGCAGACGCTCTGCCGAAGGGTTGATAAACATCGGTTTCGACGGCTATGCGATCGGCGGCCTGGCCGTGGGCGAGCCCGAGGCGGAGCGCAATCACACCCTGGATTTCACGGTGCCCCTGCTGCCGCAGGATCGGCCGCGTTATCTGATGGGCGTCGGGCGCCCGGAGGATATTGTCGAGGCCGTACGGCGCGGCATCGACATGTTCGACTGCGTGATGCCCACCCGCAACGCGCGCAACGGCTTCCTGTTTACCGCGCACGGTACGCTGCGCATCCGCAACGCCAAATACGCCAACGACACCCGGGTGATCGAGGAAGGCTGCGACTGCTACGCCTGCCGGGAGGGGTTCAGCCGCGCCTATTTGCGGCATCTGGACCGCTGCAACGAAATCCTGGGCAGCCAGCTGGCCACGATCCACAACCTGCATCATTACCAGCGCCTGATGGCCGGGTTGCGCCAGGCCATCGCGGCCGGCTCGCTGGACGACTTCGTGGCGGAGTTCTACGCCCGGCGGCAGGGAGCCGGGGAGTAGCGAACCCCGCCTTGCAAAGGTTGTCTCAAGGCCATAAGCCTAGGCCCGGGAAGGGGTTTGCGCGCCGTGCATAGCACTGGGGCACATGGCATAATCCGATGTCTTTATTTAGGCGCGCGGCGAAAACTCCAGTCGCAGCCACAACTTGCGGGATTAACTGATGATATTTCCGACGACTTTCGTGCTGGCGCAGGCAGCGCCAGGCGCAGCCGCCAATGGCGGCCTTTCCATGCTGATCATGATGATCGTGCTGTTCGGCCTGATGTATTTCATGATGATCCGCCCGCAGATGAAGCGGCAGAAAGAACATCGCCAGATGGTGTCGAACCTGGCCAAGGGCGACGAAGTAGTCAGCAACGGCGGCATCGCCGGTCGCGTCGAAGACGTGGGCGAGACCTTCGTCACCGTCGAGATCGCGCCCAACGTGAAGATCAAGCTGCAGAAGAGCGCCGTCCAGCAAGTGTTGCCCAAGGGCACGTTGAAGTCGGCCTGATCCGCGCCCGTTTTCCCAATTCCTAATTCACGCTACTTCCGCAGCCGAGCGCTGCGGATTATTGGATGCAAGGCATGAGTGATTTTCCACGCTGGAAATACTTTCTAGTTGCCGTCGTACTGGTGCTGGGCGTTCTGTACGCGCTGCCGAATGTGTACGTGCCGCTGCAAGCGGTGCAGGTGTCGGCAAGCCAGGGGCAGGCGCTGGATCCCACGGTGCAGCAGAAGATCATCTCGACGCTGCAAACGGCCAAGATTCCCTACGTCAACGAAGCGCTCCGGCATGACGCGAGTCGCGGCGATTACGTCGTGGTCGGCTTCACCAATGGCGATCTTCAGAAGAGCGCCGCCGATGCGCTGAAGGTGGCCATGGGCGACAGCTACACGGTCGCCTTCAATCTCGAATCGACGGTGCCGAAGTGGCTCGCCATGATCGATGGCCGTGCGATGCCGCTGGGTCTGGATTTGCAAGGCGGCGTGCGCTTTCTGATGGCTGTCGACCAGGACGACATCGTCGACCGGCAGGAAAACCGCTACACGCAGGACATCGCCGCGCTGCTCAAGGATAAGAAAGTTCCGTTCGTCTCCGTGACGCGCAGCGCCACGCGCGGGCAGGGCGTGAACGTGGTGCTGGGTTCGGCCGCCGCACGTTCGAGTGCCGCCGATGCGATCGCCACCGAATTCACCGATCTGGCCGTCACCGATGGCGCCAATACCGGCGACCGTTTCGTGCTCAACGCTTCGATCAAGCCGGACAAGCTGCGCGATCTGCAAGTCAATGCCATTCGTCAGAATCTTCAGACGCTGGGCAACCGTATCAACGCGCTGGGTGTGTCCGAGCCGGTGATTCAGGCGCAAGGCTCAGATCAGATCTCGGTGGAACTGGCCGGTGTGCAAGATCCGGCGGAAGCCAAAAAAGTGATTGGCGCCACGGCAACGCTGGAATATGTCGCCGGTCTGGGCGACGCGCGCGATCCTGCCGTGCAGGATGCGGTGAAAACCGGCAATGTTCCGCCGGATGCGCATCTGTATTACGGCACACATAACGAGCCCTATCTGGTAAGCAAGAACATCATCGCCAGCGGTGATGAGCTGGTGGATGCATCGTCGGGCAACGATCCGCAAAGCGGCTCGCCGATGGTAAGCGTTACGCTGAACTCCGCCGGTGCAGCCAAGATGCTGGACTTCACCCGCGACAACGTCGGCAAACCGATGGCTGTGGTGTACGTGGAAAACACCACCGAGACCAAGGTCGTCGACGGCAAGGAAGTTCGTACGCCCAAGACCACCTACCAGGTGATCAACTACGCCACGATCAATGGCGTTTTCAGCAACAAATTCCAGACGACCGGCCTGGCCAGCACGAAGGCCGCCTCGGAGCTTGCGCTGATGCTCAAGGGCGGTTCGCTCGCCGCACGCATGGACATCGTGTCTGAAGGCGTGATCGGACCGAGCCTCGGTCAGGACAACATCGACAAAGGCCTCAAGGCTGTATTGCTGGGCCTGGGCCTGGTGCTGCTGGCCGCGGCGGTCTACTACAAGCTGTTCGGCCTGGTGGCCGACGTGGCGCTGTTCTTCAACCTGGTGGTGCTGGTGGCGGTGATGTCGATGATCGGCGTTACGCTCACCATGCCGGGCATCGCCGGTATCGTGCTGACGCTGGGTATGGCGATCGACGCCAACGTGCTGATCTGCGAACGCGTGCGCGAAGAACTGCGCAACGGCTCCACGCCGCTGGCTTCGATCCGTGCCGGTTACGAAAAAGCCTGGGCGACCATTCTCGACGCCAACGTCACCCACCTTATCGCCGCACTGGCGCTAACCACGATGGGCTCCGGCCCGATCCGGGGCTTCGGCGTCACACTGCTGATCGGTATTCTCACCTCGATGTTTACCTCGGTGACGGTTACCCACGCGATCACCGCGCTTATTCATGGCGGCCGCAAGCTCAAGACGCTGTCGGTGTGAGAGCCCGAATACGGTCTCGGCGTGGCCCGCGCCGGAACTGTTTGCCTGACGGGCAAGGAGGAACG
>DATJMR010000373.1:0-2988 GCA_035508595.1 Dyella sp. | reverse complement strand
AAGGCAGCGTGTCGGGTTCGCCGTCCACTTCGATCATCAACATTGCACCGGCCAGCGGCACGGTGTCGCCGCCGTGGTCGTGCGCGAGTTTCAATGCGACGTCGTCGATGAACTCCAGCGCGCAAGGCGTAACGGGCTGCGCCATGATGCGTGCGACCGCGTGCGCCGCGCTGCCGACATCGCGATACGTGGCGCGTAGCGTGCGCAAGCCGCTTGGTTTGGGCGTCAGTTTGAGTGTGGCTTCGGTGATCAGTGCGAGCGTGCCTTCCGAGCCGATAAGCAGGCGAGTGAGGTCGTAACCCGTCGCGCCTTTGCTGGTATACGTGCCGCAACGAAAGCTTTCGCCGGTACCGGCCACGGCGCGCAATCCGAGCGTGTTTTCGCGTGGACTGCCGTACTTCACCGTGCGCGGTCCGGCTGCGTTGCAGGCAAGGTTGCCGCCGATGCTGCACCAGGGCGAGGAGGTCGGATCCGGCGGCCAGAAGAAACCGTGCGGTGCGAGTGCCTTCTGCAAATCGCCGTTGAGCACGCCGGGCTCAACCACCGCGTAACGATTGTCCGGATCGATGCGCAGAATGCGATTCATCCGCTCGAAACTCACCACGACGCCGCCGTCGACCGGTACGGTGGCGCCGGTGGTGTTGGTGCCGCGACCGCGTGCGACGACCGGCACGCGATGTTCTCGGCAAGCGCGGATCAGCGCTTGGACCTGTCCATGTTCCTGCGCGAAAACCACCGCGTCCGGCAACGCATGGCGACGCGAATTGTCGTATGCGTACGACAATCTTTCGGCCTCGCGCGTAGAGCATGCGCCGGCACCGAAGATCGCGTGCAGGGTGTCGAGCAAGGCGGTGGGAAGTTTCATCGCTGTCAGTATCCCACCAAGGTCGATGTTCCGTCAGCCTGCTTCGAAAGCGCTGCGCAGCCATTCCATCTGCGCGCCGTTATCCGGGCCGTCGTACGCGACAACATCGAAGCGGCACGCCCGCTGCGCATGCTGCGGATGCGCAGAGAGCCAGAGCTGCGCGGTCTGCACGACTCGCGCCTGTTTGGTGGCGGTGATGGACGCGGCGGCGTTTCCGTAACTGGCCCGGAGCCGGTGGCGTACTTCCACAAAGACGACAGTGCCGCGATCGAGCATCACCAGGTCCAGCTCGCCGTAGCGCGTGGTGTAGTTGCGGGCGAGCAGCGTGAGTCCCGCGCGTTCAAGCTCCCTGCATGCGCGTTCCTCGAACGCGCTTCCCGAAGCGCGCATCAGCCGCCCGAAGATGGCATGGCCGGCGCAGGCGCTGTGCCTGCTGGCGCCGGTGCGCTGCTGGCCGGTGCGGGAGTGCCGGGTGCATTGTCCATTTGCAGCGTGCCGTTCATGGGACGCGCAACCCCATCCTGGAATTTCAGCCAGGTCAGCACGCGCTTCACATGCCCAAAGGTATCGGCGGCCAGTTGACCGCTGGCGCCGGGCAGATAGCTGCCTGGGTGATTGCGGAGCCAGCCCAGATACGGCACGAGGCTCCATGCGTCCATGCCGAAGGCAAACAACTGCGCGGTGCCGCCACGTGCGGCGGGCAATTGCGATGCGACATCCTGGTAGCTGGGCAAGCCCGTCTGTGCGTCGAACAACCACGGCGCGTCGCAAAACTCCACGCCTTCCAGATCGCGATCGGCTGTCGCGTTATCGCTTCCGCCATAGATGTGCGACGTGGCGAACACAGGTAAAGCGATGCGTGCCACGCGTAGTTGCGGCAAAAGCAAGCGTGCTTGCTCCACGCGCATGCTGACGAAGATGCCCGCGTCCGTGCTCGCGCTGCCCGCATTCAACGACGAAATGGCATCGCCGTAGTTCACGCCGCTGGATGGAAGCTGTGCGGCGCCGGCCACCGTTGCGCCCTTGGCTTCGAATTCGGCCTTGAACGCAGCTGCCGAGCGCTTGGCGAAATCGTCGCCGGAGATGATCACGTAAGCGTTGTGAATGCCGCGATCGATCATGTGGTCGGCGGCTTGTGCGCCTTCGTCTTCCGGCATCAGCGCAAATTCGCTGGCGGTGCCCGCGGGCAAGGTTTTGTTGTCGGAATGATTGAGCGCAAGTACCGGCACGGGCAGCGACGATTGACCCAGTACGCCCATCACCTCCGCCCGCGTCAGCGGTCCCACCACCAGTTGCGCACCGTCCGAAACCGCCTGGTTGTAGGCGTCGATGGCGCTGGCTGCGTTACCGCCGCTGTCGTACACGCGTATGGTGGCGCGTGGCGCATGCGTGTCGGAGGCTTGGAAATAAGCGGCGAAAAAGCCCTCGCGAATGGCCGTGCTCGCGTACACCAGGCCATCGTTGTTGGGCAGCAGCAGTGCGATATGCGCAGGCATTTTATAGCCTTCGCGAACGCTGGCGCCGCTACCGGGCACAAGCGTACCGACGGGTTGCTCCAGGTTGAGCTGCCCTTGGGCAACGGTTACACCCAGGCGACCCAATGCTTCGTTGATCCACGGAAGCATGGCATCGCCAGGTTGCATCGCCGCAGCGCGCTGCTTGAGCGGATCGGCGCCCATGCGGGCAAGCAGGGCGACAGCTTGATCGCGGTTTCGCGTGCGATCCTCGCCTTGCAGCAGGCTATCCATTTCAATGCGCGCGTGCGCCGCACCCCACAAATCTCCTGTGCCGGCCAGTGCGTCCGCGCGCAGGATCAGCAGGCGAGCGCGCAAATCGGCCGGAACGTTCAGATCCGGTTGTGTGGTCAGGCGCAAGGCCGTGGCAGGGTCGCGTTGCTTTAATGCAATTTCCGCTTTCAGCAGATCCAGGCGCGTGGGTTCGTCGTCGCTGAGTCGGTCACGGTTGATGTTCGCCACCAGCGGTATGGCGCGATCGAGTTCGTTCCCTTGGCGATAGGCTTCGGCCGCGAGCAAGTTGTAATGATCGGCGCGGTCCGAGGTTTGCTGAGCAAGCGCGACGTAGGCTTGCGCGGCGCGATCGAATTGCCCGTGATTGACCAAGTC
>DATJMR010000372.1:0-6125 GCA_035508595.1 Dyella sp. | reverse complement strand
TTCGGCATCGGCTTGCACAAAGTGTCGCTGGGTACGCTGGTACTGGCGTTGGGCCTGTTGGTGGACGATGCGATCATCGCCGTCGAAATGATGTCGGTGAAGCTGGAGCAAGGCTGGGGCCGCGTGCGCGCGGCGGCATTTGCGTACACCAGCACGGCGTTTCCCATGCTCACGGGAACCTTGGTGACGGTGTCGGGTTTCTTGCCGATTGCGTTGGCGAAATCGAGCACTGGCGAATACACGCGTTCGATCTTCGAGGTGTCGGCCATCGCACTGCTCGTATCGTGGCTGGCGGCGGTGATCGTTATTCCGTTGCTGGGCTATCACATGTTGCCGGAGCATCACGAACGGGCCAAACCCGGTCAGGAATGGTGGGCGCGCTTGCTGCCGGAGCGCTGGCGTCAGGCGCGCGCGGCCAAAGCGGTTGAGCCTGTGCACAACGGCGATGAAATCGAAATCTACGACACGACCTTCTATCGCCGCTTCCGCGGCTGGCTGGATGCGTGTCTGCGTCACCGCTGGCTAGTGCTGGCATCAACCGTGGCGCTGTTTGTGGTGGCGTTGGCGGGTTTCGGGCTGGTGCCCAAGCAGTTCTTCCCAAGCTCCGATCGTCCGGAACTGCTGGTCGATCTGCGGCTGCCCGAAGGCGCGTCCTTTGTTGCCACACAGCGCGAAGTGAAACGCTTCGAAGGCGTGTTGCAGGGACGCAAGGATATCGCCAACTACGTCAGCTTCGTTGGCAGCGGAGCGCCGCGATTCTATCTGCCGCTGGATCAGCAGCTGGCACAGCCGAACTTTGCGCAGTTCGTGATTACCGCCAAAGACGTCAAGCAACGCGAACAGCTGGCGACCTATCTGGAAGGCGAATTGCGGCGCGATTTCAGCGAGGTTCGGGGCCGCGTCAGCCGACTGGAAAACGGGCCGCCGGTCGGGTTCCCGGTGCAGTTCCGCGTGGAGGGCGACGACATCGCCACCGTACGCGGCATTGCCGAGCAGGTCGCCGCCGTGATGCGCGCCAATCCGGATACCACGAACGTGCAGTTCGACTGGGACGAGCCGGCCGAACGTTCGCTGCGTTTCGAGGTGGATCAGTTCAAGGCGCGTCAGCTGGGTATCAGCTCGCAAGACATCGCCAACTTTCTCGCCATGACCTTGTCGGGCACAACGGTGACGCAGTTCCGCGAGCGCGACAAGCTGATCGCGGTAGACCTTCGCAGCCAGGAAGGCGACCGCATTCACCCCGATCAGATCGAGCGCTTGGCCATACCTACGCCTGACGGCACGGCCATTGCGCTCGCGCAACTGGGGCATGTCACTTACGGCCTCGAATACGGCGTGATCTGGGAGCGCGATCGTCAACCGACGATCAACGTGCAAAGCGATACGCGCAACGGTGCCCAAGGTCTGGATGTCACCAACGCCGTCGATAAGAAGCTTGCCGATATTCGCAGCCATCTTCCGGTCGGCTATCGCGTGGAAGTGGGGGGCTCGGTGGAACAGAACGAGAAGGCGCAAAGTTCCATCAATGCGCAGATGCCGCTGATGGTGGTGGCTGTGCTCACCCTGCTGATGATTCAATTGCAGAGCATCGGCCGCACGTTCATGGTGGTGTTGACCGCGCCACTCGGGTTGATCGGCGTCATTCTCGCGTTGCTGCTGTTCCATCAGCCGTTCGGGTTCGTGGCGATGCTCGGCACCATTGCGATGTTTGGCATCATCATGCGCAACTCGGTGATTCTGGTGGATCAGATCGAGCAGGATATCCGTGCCGGTCATCCGCGTTGGGAGGCCATCGTCGGTGCCACGGTGCGTCGATTCCGCCCAATCACATTGACGGCCGCCGCCGCCGTGCTCGCGTTGATTCCCCTGTTGCGCAGCAATTTCTTCGGGCCGATGGCCACGGCACTGATGGGCGGTATCACGGTCGCCACCGTACTTACCTTGTTTTATTTGCCGGCGTTGTACGCCGCATGGTTCCGTGTGCGTGCCGACGAACCTGCGCAAGAACCGGAGGTCGCCACATGAAGCCGATCGACAGCATCATTCGCGCAACACGCACCTCGCTGCTGGCGTCGTCGCTCGCGTTGGCCGGTTGCGCGTTCGCGCCGCCGGCCAAGCCACCCGCTTCGCCTTCGCCTGCGCGGTACACGGCAGCGCCCATGTCTGCCGATAGCGCCAAGGTAGACGGTGTCGCTCAGCACTTCAGTCTAGGCGAGCGCGCCGTGCCGGAATGGTGGCGCGACTACGGCAGCGACACGCTCGATGCGTGGGTGCAAGAAGGGCTGCGCAACAATCCGTCGCTGGCGGCCACCAAGCATACGCTGGACGCCGCGCACCAACTGCTGCGCGCGCAAATCGGCGCGACCATGCTGCCGTCGCTGGATGCGCAAACGCAGGCCTCCCGGCAGCGTGCTTTGGGCTTTCCGGGCTTTGGTCCGCCGACCAATCTCTACGACGTCTACGCGGGGCAGCTGGAACTGAGCTACGACTTCGATGTGTTCGGTGCAACGCGGCACGGTATCGAGCAGACGGCGGCGCAGGTCGATCAACAGTCCTACGAATTCGACGCGGCGAAGCGCGCACTGGCGGCCAATATCGTGATCGCGGCTATCAATGCGGCCTCGCTGGAAGAGCAGCTCGCGACCAGCGAGCGTCTTTCCACGCTGGCCCACAAGCAGGTGGATATTGCCGAGCACGCGCACCAATTGGGTGCGGCTTCGCAAGACGATGTGCTGACGTTGCGGCAGCAGGCTGCGAGCATCGATACATCCATTCCATCGCTGCGTGCACAAGCCGAACGGGCACGTCACGCGTTGGCCGTGTTGATGGGGCGGACGCCCGATCAGGCGCCGTCGAATCTCGCGCTGGCGCAGCTACACCTGCCGCCGAACGTTCCGGTGAGCGTACCTTCCGATTTGCTTCGCCAACGGCCCGATGTGCTGGCGGCAGAAGCGGCGGTGCATGCCGCTTCCGCGAAAGTGGGCGTGGCGACGGCCAATCTGTTTCCGCATATTTCGCTGTCGGCATCCCTGGGAACCGCCGCGTTCAAACCATCGGACTTGTTCACGAGTGCAGGATCGATATGGAGCGCGGGCCTGTCGCTCACACAGCCGATCTTTCACGGCGGCGAGCTGATGGCGCAGCGCAGGGCGGCGATTGCCGATTACAACGCGGCCATCGCGACCTATCAGCAAACGGTGCTCAATGCGTTTCAGAACGTCGCCGACACGCTGACCGCGCTGAATCAGGATGCGTTGACGTTGCAAGCAGCCCAGGATCAGGCAGCTGCCGCGCAACAGGCGTTTTCAGATACGGATGCACGGTATCGCCTCGGGGCGATTTCCTATCCGTCCATGGTGCTGAGCGAACAGCAGTGGCAAAGTGCGGCGCTGACGGAAATTCAGGCCAGGGCGGCGCGCTTGACCGATACGGCGGCACTGTTCCAGGCGATGGGTGTGCCATCGTCCACGGAGCTTGCGGACGATATGCACCGTTGAGTCCGCGTCGCCCCGTTTCCGCCGGGGCGACGCGCATGGATGGCTTGCTGCGTGCTTACGGATGCCGCCGTGGCGAGCCCATTTCAAAAACGGGTGCCTGAAACGTCTTGGAGAGAACAGCCACTGTTTCTCCGAGGCACGCGTCTTGAACAAGTCAAACCAACCGCCCGCAGGTGTCCTGGGGCTCGGCATGGAAGCCTTTTTGGCGCCCGGCGTCTACGTTCCGGACGCCCGGAGACCGTCTGTTGGCCCGTCGCTCGCCGCACGGATCCGTGCGGCGGCAGGGCGCAGCCGTGCGGACGTGTTGGAGGCCTGGCGTTCAAAGGCGCTGGCGAACACCCTGCAATCGCTGCGCAATCGGCGGGATTGGACCGGCCCCTGGTACAGGCGCGGCGTTACTGCCTTGAAATACTTGGTGCGCAGCGCGTGCATGCCGGTACGGCACGTCTGCTTTCTCGCATTTATCGATGCTTATCCCGTTATGGGGGCATATCGCCGGCGCGATCCGCGTTTGCTGGAGCGCCATATGCATCGCTTCATCAACGCAACATGGTCCCGCGGCGATCGCCTGAATTACCTGCAACAACATTACCGTTTTGCGCTGGCGCATTTTCCTCGCGGTTTGTTCGAGCGTGTTTACGCCTTGGGTCATGCCCATCTAGGAAGCCTGACGGCCAAGGATGGCTCCGTGTTGAAACTCTGCCTGCGGCCGCCGATTTTAAAAGGCTGCGAGGGCGAGCTGTGCCTGCAGCTTTGCGATGCGCATGACGAGCCGCTCTACAGCATCGTCTTTACGGTGGCCGACGAGAAGCCGACCATCATGATCGGTTGCCTGCAGGGGCCGCGCGGGGAAAACGCCAGGGGTGCGGTGCGCGAACTTACCCGCAATATGCACGGCATGCGTCCCAAGCAGCTGATGTTGTCCCTGGTTTACGCGTTTGCGCACCACTACGGGATCGACAAGCTGGTGGCGATCGGCAACGATGCGCATCCGTTGCGCCGGAGCGGTCGCCCGGTGTATTCCGATTACGACGCGTTCTGGGAAGAGCAACAGGGTAAACGCATCGGCGGCGGCTGGTTTGCGTTGCCGCCTTCCCAAGCGCACAAAGCGCCGGTGGATGTGCCAAGCAACCATCGCGCTGCGTTCCGCCGGCGCGAAGCACTGCGGCAGCAAGCGGAACATGTATTGATTCGCGCGCTGGCGCAGTCGGTGCCGGATGTCGTGCCCGTTTCGAAGCACGGGCAGGCACGGGTACGCACGTCGTCCCCAGTTGTGGCAGGCTTTCGCAACGGGCTATAGGGCATGAGCACTGTGACGCTAACCGTGCATGCGAGCGATATCGAAAAGCTCTTTCGCGAGCACAGCCGTGCACTGATCGCCTTTCTTCAATGTCGCCTCCATTCGCTGTCGGATGCGCAAGAAGTGGCGCAGGAAGCGTATTTGCGCATGCTGACGATGGAAAACCGCGAGGACGTCCAATCCTTGCGCGGTTATTTGTTCACGATCGCCGCGAACCTCGCCACCGATCTTCAGCGCAAGCGAAAGATACGCAGCGACTTCGCCGTCGTGCAGTCGCGCGACGAGCCGACGGACGAGCAGAGCCCCGATCATCACGCCATGGCGGTGGAGCAGGTGGCGGGTATTCGGCATGCGCTGCGCGAGCTCCCCGCCAAGGCAAGTCAGGCATTCGTGATGCATGTGATAGAAGGCCGCGACTTCGGAAGTGTCGCGCAGACGATGAAACTCAGCGAGCGCATGGTGCGCTACCACGTCGCCAACGCGCTGGCGCATTGCCGCGCGTACGTCGACGAGAAGGAGATGCCGTGATGGCGATCAAACAGCATGACCCGATAGTCCACGCGGCCGCCGACTGGTGGGTGCGGCTGCGCGAGCCGCAGACGAACGATGGCGAAACATTCGAACAATGGCTGGCGTGGGCGGACGAAGATCCTCGTCACCTGGAAGTGTTCGAGCGTATGAACGAATTGGCGGAACGGCTGGGCAAGCTCGATCGCGTTTCACGCCAGGGTTTGATCCATGCATTTGCGCGACCGGTTTCGCCGCCACGCCATTGGCTGCCGCTGACCGTCGCGGCCTCGATCGCCGTGGCGGTGTTGTCCGCCACGGTCTATATGGCCTGGACACGCTTGGGTGCCGATATCCGTACGCAGACCTACCAAAGCGATATCGCGCAAAACCGCGACATCACGTTGTCGGACGGCACGAAGGTTGCGCTTGGCGCGGCCTCCACGCTCACCGTGCAATACGGCCGCGGGCAGCGCCATGTCGAACTCCGTCGTGGCGAGGCCTTTTTTCAAGTGGTGCACGACAACGCGCGTCAGTTCGTCGTGTCGGCGGGCGATGTGGCGGTGCGCGATATCGGCACCGCCTTCGATGTTCGCCGCACGGGCGATCGCGTCGCGATAGCCGTTACGCAGGGTCGCGTGTCGATCGCCGACCGGCGTTCCGGCACGGGCTCGCATGCAACGCTGGAAGCGATCGCGGGCCAGCGTGTCTCCTACGATCCGAATGCGTCCGGTATGACGATCGGCAGCATGGTGCCCGAGCAGGCGACGGCCTGGCGCGACGATCGTTTGGAATTCATCAACGAGCCTTTGAGCGTGGTG
>DATJMR010000371.1:0-15346 GCA_035508595.1 Dyella sp. | reverse complement strand
GGCGCGCTTTATACCGCGTTTTTCAAGGACGCCATGTCGATCACGAAGCGATAGCGCACATCGCTCTTGAGCATGCGCTCGTAGGCTTTGTTGATGTCCTGGATGTCGATCATTTCGATATCCGCGGCAATGCCGTGCTTGGCGCAGAAATCCAGCATCTCCTGCGTCTCGGGAAGGCCGCCGATCAGCGATCCGGTAAGCGTGCGCCGGGCGAAAATAAGGCTGCCGGCATGAACCGGCGGATCCACCGGTTCGACCAAGCCGACCAGCACGTGCACGCCGTCGAGCTTCAGCGTGGCCAGATATGGATTGAGATCGTGCTGATGCGGCACCGTGTCGAGAATGAAATCGAATTGTCCGGCAACGGCTTCCATCTGCTTGGGATCGGTCGACAGCACCACATGGTCGGCACCGAGCCGGCGGGCTTCCGCTTCCTTGCCGGGCGAGCGCGTAAAGAGGGTGACATCCGCGCCCATGGCCTTGGCGAATTTCAAACCCATGTGGCCAAGGCCGCCCAATCCGACCACCGCGACTTTGTGGTCTTTGCCGATCTTCCAGTGGCGCAGCGGCGACCACGTCGTGATCCCTGCGCACAACAGTGGCGCGGCGGATTTCGGATCGACGCCTTCCGGTACGCGCAGTACGAATTTGTCCGATACCACGATGCGTTCTGAATAACCGCCGTAGGTGACGGTTCCGTCGTGACGATCGATCGCGTTGTAGGTGAAGGTGGGTGATTCCTTGCAGTACTGCTCCAAACCTTGCGCACAGGATTCGCAGTGTTGGCAGGAATCCACCAGGCAACCCACGCCCACCACGTCGCCCGCTTTGAAGCGCTTCACTTGCTCGCCGACCGAGATCACGCGTCCAATGATTTCGTGACCGGGCACCACCGGATAGCGGGCGCCGCCCCATTCGTTGCGCGCAACGTGGATGTCGGAGTGGCAAACGCCGCAATACAGGATGTCGATCACGACATCGTCCGCGCGCGGGTCGCGTCGTTCGATACGGTGGGGCGCGAGGGGAGCGGTGGCAGACGGCGCGGCGTAGCCGCGAATGCTGGTGGCCATGTGGTTCTCCAGGGGAAAGGGGGCGTGCGTAGAAGTGAAAGTATGCGCAGTGAAGCAAAGTGTCAGGTAATCGAATCCTGCGAAATGCTTGCCCGATCCTGCAAATCCTATGTGAAAAGCTCGCCAAGGCCCGCAGGAACAGGCAATCTCTACACGCGACTGACATCTGTGTTTCCGCATGAATACTCAGCTTAAGCCTATCGAGATGCCTTCCCGCCTAGACCGGGATCGCGAGGAATTGACAGCTATCGTTGAACGATACGCCCGGTCCGAAGGCGTCACCGCCACCGACTGGCCGGCGCTGTCGTTCTTTCGGGCCGATATACCGAGCGACCGCAGCTGCGCCTTGTACGAACCCTGCCTGGGGCTGCTGCTGCAAGGCAACAAACACATCCTGGTCGGCGGCGATCGCTACGAGCAGGAATACGGTCATTACCTGATCAATTCGATCGACGTGCCCGTGACCGCGCAAGTCGTGCGTGCCTCGCCACAGCAGCCTTGCCTATGCATCACATGGCGGCTCGATCCCGTGCGCATCGGCGAATGGCTGTCCGAAGTGAAGCTGCCAAAGCCTCCCACCGCCACCGCGCGCGGTCTGGCGTTGAGCCCGGTGAGCGAGGAAGTGATCGATCCGCTGCTTCGCCTGGTACGTTTGCTCGATTCGCCCGACGATCTGCCGCTGCTCGCGCCATTGATCGAGCGCGAACTGATTTATCGTTTGCTGACCGGTGAGCAGGGTGCGCGCTTGGCGCAAATCGCAGCGGCGGGTGGGCAAGGGCAGCAGATCGCACGGGCCATTCACTGGCTGAGGCAGCACTATAACAAGCCATTGCGCATCCGCGAGCTCGCCAGCATGGTGAATATGAGCTCGTCGTCGCTGCATCATCATTTTCGCGAAATTACCGCGATGAGTCCGTTGCAGTATCAGAAGGTGCTGCGCTTGCACGAGGCTCGCCGCCTGCTGTTGACAGAAGGATGCGACGTGGCCACCGCGGCGCACCGCGTGGGTTACGAGAGCCCTTCGCAGTTCAGTCGCGAATACAGCCGCCAGCACGGCGCACCGCCGCTGCGGGACGTCACCCGGCTGCGGCAGGTGGGTGCGTGTCCCGTGGTTGAGGTAAACGGTATCGCCTGAACAAGTCAGGCGATTTCCACGTCACTTTTCCCGCATCACCATCAAGCGGATCTCGGTCATGTCTTCGATCGCATAGCGCACGCCTTCGCGCCCGAGTCCGGACAGTTTCACGCCGCCGTAGGGCATGTTGTCCACGCGGAAACTGGGTACGTCGTTGACGATCACGCCGCCTTGCTCCAATTCGTTCCAGGCGCGCATCGCATGGTCCAGGCTGTCGGTGAAAATGCCGGCCTGCAATCCGTAATCGGAGTCGTTGACCATTGCGATGGCGTCGTCGATGTCCTTGAACGGGGCGAGCAAGGCAAACGGGCCGAAGGCTTCGTTGCGATTGACTTTCGCGTGGCCGGGAACGTTCTCCATCAAGGTCGCTTCCAGCATGTTGCCGTGGCGCTTGCCGCCGCACAGGATCTTGCCGCCCGCTTGCTGGGCTTCGTTGATCCAACCTTCCAGCCGTTGCGCCGCAGCTTCGTCGATCATGGGGCCGAGGAATACTGTCTTGTCCTTCGGATCGCCGGCTTTGAGTTGCTTCACCGCTTCGACGAAACGCGTTTTCAGTTCGTCGTAAATGGACGCGTGCGCGTAAATGCGCTGTACGCTGATGCAGCTTTGTCCGGACTGGTAGAACGCACCGAACACGAGCCGTTCGATCACTTTGTCAAGGTGCGCACGTTGATCGCCGTCCACGATGCACGACGCGTTGCCGCCAAGTTCCAAGGTCACTTTTTTGTGCCCTGCGCGAGCCTTCAGATCCCATCCGATCTGTCCGCCCGTGAACGAAAGCAGTTTGAGACGCTCGTCTTCCACCAGTGGCGTGGCGTGCTTGCCATCCAGCGTGAGAATGGAAAAAGCGCCTTTCGGCAGATCGGTTTCCGCCAGCACTTCGCCGATGATCAACGCACCGATCGGCGTCTTCTCCGACGGCTTCAGTACGAACGGACATCCTGCCGCAATCGCCGGCGCGACTTTATGCGCGACCAGATTCAACGGAAAATTGAACGGCGTAATGAACGATACCGGCCCCAGCGGTACGCGCTTGGTGTAACCGTGATAGCCGTTCAGCCGCGAAGCGAGTTCGAGATTCAGCGTTTCGCCATTCACGCGCACGGCTTCTTCGGCGGCAATGCCAAAGGTTTCGATCAAGCGGGTGACTTCGCCGGCTGCATCCTTGATCGGCTTGCCGGCCTCCACGCATAGCGCCATTGCCAGTTCGTCATACCGTTCTTGGAAGCGCTTCACGCAATGTTGCAATACCGCCTGTCGCGCCCAGGGGCGGAAGTTTTTCATTGGATTTGCCGCCTGCACGGCGGCGGCTATGGCTCTTTCCGTCGCACCGTCGTCGGGTACGGCGACCCGCGTCGCCACCTCACCGCTGAATTTGTCGTACACCTCCATCATGGTGTCGGAGGTTTGCGGTGCGTTGGCCAAAAAATACGGATACGTTTTGTTGAGCATGGTCACTCCTGAACCGCAGCGCTAAGGCGGCGGATTTCCTCGTCGAGTACGCGATGGTTGTCGGAATAGTCGATGGCAAGGTCGATCAGGTGCACGCCGCCTTGTTCGAAAGCGCGCTTCAACGTCGGTAGAAATTCGTCGGCGCTTTCAGGGCGATGTCCGTAGGCGCCGTGTGCTTGCGCAAATTTCACAAAATCCGGATTGCTGAATTGCATGCCGAAATCGGCAAAACCCATATCCGCCTGTTTCCAGCGAATCATCCCGTAAGCATCGTCGCGAAGAAGCAAAATCACCAAGTCGAGTTTCAGGCGTACGGCGGTTTCCAATTCTTGCGCGTTCATCATGAAACCGCCGTCGCCGCAAATCGCCAGCACTTTGCGATCCGGATAGACCATCTTGGCCGCCATCGCCGAAGGCAAGCCTGCACCCATCGTGGCCAGTGCATTGTCGAGCAGCACCGTATTGGGTTGCCGCGCCTTGTAATAACGCGCATACCACAGCTTATACATGCCGTTGTCCAGGCACAGAATGCCGTCGTCGGGCATGTATTGGCGTGTGTCGTGCACGATGCGCACCGGGTGCATCGGGAAACGGTCTTCGTTGGCGTATTCCCCCAGTTGCTGCTGGAACGCTTCGCGTACTTTGTCGAAGTAGCGAAAATCCCAATGTTCCTGCACGCCGAGCGCGTCGGTCAGCCGCTCCACCGTGTGCGCGATATCGCCCACCACTTCGATCTGCGGAAAATAAACCGTGTCCACTTCCGCCGAGGAGAAATTGATGTGGATGACGGTACGCCGCCCGCGCTGCATGAAGAACGGCGGCTTCTCTACCACATCGTGCCCTACGTTGACGATCACGTCGGCGGCGTCGATCGCACGATGCACGAAATCGCCGTCGGAGAGCGCCGCGTTGCCCAGCCAAAGTGGGTGATCCTCATCCACCACGCCTTTGCCCATTTGCGTGGTGAAGAAGGGAATGCCGAGTTTGTCGATAAAGGCGCGCAAGGCGACGGCCGTGCGCTGGCGATTCGCCGCCGCGCCGATCATCAAAATGGGGCGTTTGGCGTTGCTGATGGCTTCGGCGGCTTGCACCAAGGCCGCATCGTCGGGCGATGGCCGACGTGCATATTCGGTGGGCAACAGGATGGCATCTTCGATCGTGTCGCGCGCAATGTCTTCGGGCAATTCCAAATGCACGGCACCAGGGCGTTCTTCTTCCGCACGACGGAAGGCTTCGCGAATGCGTGCGGGAATCGTCATGCCGGACACGATCTGCCGTGTGTATTTGGTGAGCGGCTGCATCATGTCCACCACATCCACCAGCTGAAACAAGCCCTGCTTATGCGTGCGAATGGGTTTCTGGCCGGTGATCATCAGCATCGGCATGGCGCCGAGCTGGGCATACGCGGCGGCGGTCACCAGGTTGGTGGCGCCGGGGCCCAGTGTGGAAAGTGCAACGCCGCATTCGCCGGTCAACCGGCCCCAGGTTGCCGCCATGAATCCCGCGGCTTGTTCATGACGCGTCACGATCAGGCGGATCGAGGATTCGCGCAAGGCTTCGACCAGGTCGAGGTTTTCCTCACCGGGTACGCCGAAGATGCAACGCACACCTTCGGCCTCCAAGGCTTTTACAAAAAGGGTGGCAGCCTTCATGCACCGTCTCCAGCAAGATGACAGATGCTATATGTACCGCAATGTTCGATTCGAGTGGAAAAACGTTTAAGTCGTGTGAGGAATGAATGCTTACTTTTTGGCGACGCGCAGCGGAATGTCGCCATCGGCAAGGCGGGCGCGCAAAGGCGTATCCACGGCCATATGTTGAGCCGAACGAAGTACCTTGCCCTCGCTGTCGAACAAAATGGCGTAACCGCGCTCCAAGGTCGCGAGCGGACTGACCGCGTGCAAGGCGCGCGCCGTCTGCTGCAAGCTTAGGCGTTCGCGTTCGAGTTTATGTTCGATCATGCGTCGCATATGCAGAGCGTGCTGCTCCAGTTGTTGCCGCAGCATGACAAGTCGCTGGCGCGGATGCTGCGCCAACAAGCGCGCTTGCAAACGATCCAGGCGCACCGCTTTTTGAGTGAGCTGCGCCGTGCGCACCGCCAGCAGGCGGCGACGCAAATGCAGCAGACGTTCGCGGTCGCGCACCAGCCGCGCTTGCGGCCGTTGCGCCTGCAGGCGTGCAAGCAGGTGATCGATGCGTTGCACGTTCGCGTGCAGGCGGCGTTCCTGGATGGCGGCGATGCGTTGACGCCATTGATCGAGGTGTCGCCGCTGAGTAAGCAGGTCCGGCACCAACAGCTCCGCTGCCGCCGATGGCGTCGGCGCGCGCAGATCGGCAACGAAATCGGCGATGCTGAAGTCGATTTCGTGCCCGACTGCGCTTACGACGGGCACCTTGCTGGCGTGAATGGCGCGCGCGACCTGTTCGTCGTTGAACGCCCACAAGTCTTCCAGCGAACCGCCGCCGCGCGTGAGCAGCAGCACATCGTAACGGCCGCTGGCCGAGGCTTTGCGCAACATCGAAACGATGGCCGGCGGCGCTTCGCGGCCTTGCACCGGCACGGGCAGCACATCCACTTCGACCAAGGGCCAGCGACGCGCCATTACACTCAACACGTCGCGAATCGCCGCACCCGTGGGCGAGGTGATGACACCGATGCGTTGCGCAAAACGAGGCAGGGCGCGTTTGCGTTCCTGTGCGAACAGGCCTTCGGCATCCAGTTGCGCTTTGAGCCGTTCGAACTCGCGTTGCAAGGCGCCTTCGCCAGCCGGTTCCATATGTTCGACAACGAGCTGGAATTCGCCGCGCGGCTCATACAAACCGACGCGCGCACGCGCCAGCACATGCATGCCATCGACGGGCTTGAAGCGCAGCCACGAGCTTTTAGGTTTGAACATGGCGCAACGCACCTGCGCCGCGCTGTCCTTGAGGGTGAAATACAGGTGCCCGGAACTGGGGCGAGCGACGTTGGACAGCTCACCTTCGATCCAGACCAACGGCAGCGCGTCCTCCAGCAGACCGCGCACCAGCCGGTTTAGCGTGCTGGGCGTAAGAATGTGCCGGGGCGGCTGGCCTCCGGCATCGTCGCTAAGGTCTTCGGGCGAGTGCATGGAGGCGGGAGACTAGCACGAATCGTTTGAAGAACATTTCATTGCCAGGCAATTTGCAGGCCATGCATCATTCACTTGGTGTAAGTGATTGATATGGATAAAGGATCATCCGAAAAAGCGGCAGCTGACCGTGGCTTGGACGCGTCTGGCACATAGCGTGAAGGGTGTTCGCATTCCGTTACTGTGTTAGCTTCGCGGGCCATTTTGACGGTTCCTGCTGACAACTGCGTCTGCGATCCCTGGCCAGCCTTTGATGCGTTATCGGAAAGACATAAGTGGCCTGAGAGCCGTCGCGGTAGTGCTGGTGCTGTTGTTTCACGGCCGGCTGGCCGCGTTTCCCTCCGGGTTTATCGGCGTGGATGTGTTCTTCGTGATCTCGGGGTACCTGATCACGTCGATCATCCAGTCGCAGTTGAACAAAGGCAGCTTCTCGCTGGCGGATTTCTACGTGCGCCGCTTGTGGCGCATCCAGGTGGCGTTGCTGGCTGTGGTGTTCGCGACGCTGCTGATGGCTTTGGTGTTCTACTTGCCGTCGGATCTGAGGCCGTATCTGAAGTCGGCCATGAATACGGTGGGTTTCGTATCCAATCGCTATTTCGCGCGCACGACCACGGCCTACGCGGCCACCGATTCGGAAGTGCTGCCGCTATTGCATACGTGGTCGCTGGCGATCGAGTGGCAGTGGTATTTGATCCTGCCGCTGTGGCTCATGCTGTTGCACCGGGTGATGTCGCCGGCAAAAGGTAAAGCCGTTGTCGGCGTCATGACGGTGTTGATGACGGTGGCAGGCCTGCTGATCGTTCGCGAAAACGGCAGCGATGCGTACTATTTCTTTACGCCGCGTGTCTTTGAATTTCTATTCGGCGCCTGCGTTGCGCTGTTTACGTTGGGCCGGCCGCCGCTACGCCATAACGTGTTGACGAACGTATTGGGCTTGGCGTCGCTAGGCGTTGTGATCGCCGTTGGCATGTTGGGCGGTGTGATTTCGAACTACCCGAACGACTATGCCGTGTTGGCCAGCGCCGCCAGCGCGGGGGTGATCTGGGTGGGTGCCAACGAGCGCACCTGGATCGCTCGCGGATTGTCCTGGCGCGTTCCGGAATTTCTCGGCGAAATTTCCTATTCGCTCTATCTGTGGCATTGGCCGGTTTTCGCACTGGTGCGATATCTGGGTTTGCATGAAGGTTTGGGGTTGCTGTTGGTGTGCTACGCGCTGACCCTGGCGCTCGCCTACGCGTCTTACCGCTACATCGAAGAGCCTTATCGCACGAAGCGTCCGGGTTTGCCCAAATCGTTGCTGTGGCTGGTGTTGGTGCCAATGCTGATCGTGTCGGCGATTTATGGCGTATGCGATCGCCTGCATTTTCTGCCCGGGCGATTCGGCAGCGAGATGGTGCGCCTTGATCAAACCCTGCAACGCTACACGCCCGCAAACCGTCAACGCTGCATGCAAAGCGGGGGTACGCGGATGGTGGATATGAGCGGTTGCATGCTGGGCGATACCGCGGCCTCGCACACGGCGTTGATGATTGGCGATTCCTATTCCAACCAAAGTTGGAATTTCGTCGATGTGCTGACGCGCGAGGCGCATCTGTCGGTCGCGGCCGTGTCGACGCCTTCGTGTTTGTCGTTCCCGACCATTTCCATGCAAGGCTGGTGGAAGATGACCGATGCGCAGTACCAGGTGTGCGTCGATCACGTGAAATCCGATTACCGGCGGATTGAATCCGGCCACTACCGTTACGTGATCATTGGCGAGAACTGGCGTTATTACGATCCTGGCGCCATTGTCAATGCTTCAGGCGACGCGCGTTCGCCGCAACTGGGCAACGCGCGTTTGGAGCGTGCGATGCGCCAGGCGCTGAACGCGATCGTCAAGACAGGCGCCACACCGGTGTTGCTTGAGAGCCCTGCGTTGATGCCGCCGGACTACCTGACCTGCTTCTATCGAGACTTCAAGCTGCGTAAACCGTCACCGGCCGATGCGTGCCCGGTATCGGAGCCGGACGACGACACGGCGCGTTGGCTCAATGGGTTGTTTGCGCGGTTGAAGGCTGCGTATCCGACCTTGATCGTGATCGATCCCAAGGATGCGCAATGCGACGGTGATCGTTGCCGATCCACCCTCGAAGGCATTCCGGTTTACCGCGATGCGGGGCACATCACCGATTACGCTTCGTATCGATTGGGTCAGCTTTATCTGCAACGAAAACCCAATCCGTTCGATAGCGCGCCGCCTTCGAAGTAACCGTCAGAGTTCGTCGGAATCGTTCATGTCGCGAACACGCCGCCGATAGCTTTGGCGCATTCGCCAGGCGCGAACGCCAGTGTTGATCCCAAACCAGATGGCGAGCGCGGCTATCGGCCAGCCGATCACGACAGGCCAAAGCGCGGCGACCACGGCGAGCGCCGCAAGCAACAACGTCGCGCCGACGAGCGGGCCGGTTTCGTTGTCGGCCAATACGCGCCGTTCGTTCAACGCCGCGCCCACTGTATTGGCGATGCGCAAAGCGCCGGCCGCTGCACGGCTGGAACTGCCGCTGCCATGCCGCGGCGGCGGCCGTGACTCGGTGCTGCGCACGCGCTCGCCGCGTCGATAGCGGCGTGGAGTAAGCACGATTTCCGTCGCGTTCGCTAGGTCTTTTTCGTATTGCTCGGCAAGTTGCGCGGCGAAGCCGACATCTTCGATCGCCACGTCGATCTCGCGATTGCTCAACCAGCTGGCGAGATTGAGATTGGACGAACCCACGCGCGCCCATTGGCCATCGGCCACGGCGGTTTTCGCGTGCAGCATCGAACCGTTCCACTCGAACACGCGAATACCCGCCTTCAACAACGGCCGGTAGCCGGAGCGGGACATGCCAGCGACCATCGGTATATCGCTGGTGCCGGGCACGAGCAGACGCACATCCACCCCGTCGCGCGCCGCGGCGGAAAGCGCTTGCACGTAAGGCGCCACGCCGACGAAGTACGCATCGGTCAGCCACAGGCTGCGACGCGCCATCGCCGCGATCAGCTGATCGAGGCGATACATGCCGGCGGTGGAAGGTTGCGTGGCGATCACGCGCAGCGCGACGTTGCCGACGGGGGCTTCTTCGGGCAGCCGTGCGAGAGCCGGATGCGACCCGCCCGCGGCAAGCCAGCTATCGGCAAAGGCAGCCTCCAGTTCCAGCACCGCCGGGCCGTATAGCGCCACGCCAGTGTCGCGCCACGGCGCTACGTTGCGTTTGGCATCGCCCAGCCACTTCGCGCTGATGCATACGCCGGACAGAAATCCCAACCGGCCATCGATCACCAACTGCTTGCGATGGTCGCGGCTTATCCAGCCCAAGGCTTGACCGAATTGCGGTGGGTTGAAGACGCGCACCTCGCCGCCGGCTTCACGCAGCGGTCGCCAGAATGACGAACCGGACTGTCCGAGGCATCCCAGCCAGTCGGCGATGACCGCGACATAAACGCCAGCGCGCGCGCGCTCGACCAGCGCGTCCCGAAAGGCGCGGCCCACTTCGTCGTTGCGGATGATGTAGTTCTCCAGCAGGACGCGCCGCTGCGCTCCCCGGATGGCGGCAAGCCAGGCGTCGAAATGCGCTGGCGCATCGATCAGCAGCTGAACCTTGTTACCGCCGATCAAAGGCGCACCGGCGGTGCGGCTCAAGGCCTGTTCGGCCAGCAGCCGGCTGGGTGTGGGCGGTGGCGTGGTAACCATTCGGAGCCAGTATATCGATGGGGTCGATGGGGCGGCATGCGAAGCGCCCGGCGCTTCTGGCATGATCGGCCCATGTTGCCAGAGCAGCGCTTTACGGACACCGACGCTTGCGCGCAGCTGATTGTCGAGCGGCTGGGCGCGGACTTGCGCGTGGCCGCGCCGCTGGGCCTGGGCAAGCCGCATGGATTGCTCAACGCGTTGTACAACCTGATGCTGACCGACACATGGCGGTCGATGACCTTGTACACCGCACTGTCGCTCACGCGACCACAACCCAGGCCCGGCCTGGAAGCACGTTTTCTCGGTCCCTTTCTGGAACGTCATTTCGGCGCCGATGCCGTCGATCCTCAGTACGCGGTCGATCAGATGCATGGCAAGTTGCCGGCGAATGTTGCCGTGCATGAGTTTTATATGCAGTCCGGAGCGCTGCTGCAGGCCGGTGGCGCGCAACGCAACTACATCAGCCAGAACTACACGCACGTCGCGCGCGACCTGGTCGTGCAGAACATCAACTTGCTCGTGCAGCTTGTCGCTCGTCGCGAAACGCCATCGGGCGTGCGTTACAGCCTCTCGTGCAATCCCGATCTCACGCTGGATTTTCTCGACCGTGTGAAAGCGGCTGGCAAGTCGCGTCCTTTGTGCGTCGCTGTTGTCCATCCTGCGCTGCCTTATATCGGCGGCGAGGCGGAAGTGCCGCAAGATTTCTTCGATATCGAATTGGCGCCCACGCCGTCGCCGCCGTTGTTTGCAGTGCCCAGATTGCCGTTGGACGCCGTCGAATATGCGCTGGGCATGCACGCCAGTACCTTGGTGAAAGACGGCGGTTGTCTGCAGATCGGCATCGGCGCCTTGTCCGACGCCTTGGTGAAAGGCTTGTTGCTGCGCCATCAGGATAACGTTGCGTGGCGGCAGGCGCTGGTGGCGCTCGATCCTCGTGGCGCATCGCATACGCAGGCAACTCGTATCGGCGGTCTGGGCAGTTTCAAAACCGGTTTGTACGGCTGCAGCGAGATGATCATGGACGGTTTCATGCATCTGGCGAAAGCGGGCGTCGTCAAGCGGCGCAGCTGGGACAACCTCGCACTGGAACGCGCGGCGGCAGCGGGGCGTCTGCCCGATGATGTGCCGGGCGGGCATTATTTGCGCGGCGCGTTTTTTCTGGGATCGCGCGATCTTTACGATTGGCTGGAGACCACCGTCGGCAGCGACGAGGATGCGATCGACATGTGTCGCGTGTCCAACGTCAATCAGCTCTATGGCGATCACCAGCCGCTGGCCATGCTGCAGCGTCGCGGGGCGCGTTTCTTCAATACGTGCATGATGTCGAGTTTGCTCGGTGCGGCGGTGTCCGACACGCTGGAAAACGGTCACGTGGTGAGCGGCGTCGGTGGGCAGTACAACTTCGTGGCGATGGCGCACGAGTTACCCGACGGCCGTTCCGTTCTGCTGCAGCGATCCACGCGGCAGGGCAAAAGCGGCGTGGAAACCAATATCCGCTGGCAGTACGGGCAAACCACTATTCCACGCCACCTGCGCGATATCGTCGTTACCGAATACGGCATCGCCGATCTGCGCGGCAAGAGCGACAGCGAGTGCATCGAAGCGATGCTGGCGGTGAGCGATGCACGCTTTATCGACGCCTTGGCGGCGGAAGCCAAATCGCACGGCAAGCTCGCCGCGGATTTCAAGATTCCCGATACCTGGCGGAAACACCACCCCGACACCTTGCGCGAAGCGCTCGCCAAGCCGACACGCAAAGGGCATTTCCCCAAGTTTCCGTTCGGCAGCGACTTCACCGAGGTGGAACAGCGCCTGCTGCCCGCGCTGGAATGGCTGAATGCGTCCAGTGCAAGCTGGAAAGGGCGATGGAACCTGTTTAAAGCGTTATGGAAGCCCGGCGAGCCGAACGCGGAAGAAGCCGCCGCGCTGGAACGCATGGGTCTCGTATCGCCGACCAAACTTGCCGATCGCTTGCAACGTCGTTTGTTACAGGCGGCGTTGCGTCGATAGCGTTCTTGGCGTGTGCGTTTGTAAACCTGCGTGGCCCGAACCGGATGTGTTGCAATGCCTTCGCGACGAGGCAGGGCATCGGCGCGATCCTCGCCCGGTGGCGCTGTTCTTGAGCAACTACGCCCCATGGAAAGCGCTGGCGCTCAATCCGAATGCGTAAAGGCTTGCCCGTCCAAAATGCGTTGTGCAGGAATGGAAGGCAGATTTCGCCAGCGATCCTGCGGGAATGATGCAGTGCTCAGTCGCGCGACGTCGCGAAGAAACAGGCTGCGCGGTATTTCCTCCGCGCCTAGGCCGAGCAGATGCGGATTGCTTACCTGCGCGTCGATAAGTGGAAAATCCCACTCTCGCAGCAGGGCGGCGAGTGCGCACAAAGCGAGCTTCGAGCCCCCGCTTAAGGCGCTGAACATCGACTCGCCGCAAAACAATCGCCCCAGCGATACCCCGTAAATGCCGCCGACCAGCCGATCCTGTTCCCACACTTCTACGCTGTGCGCGTGACCCATGTCGTGCAATGCGCCGTAAGCCTGGATCATCGCCTGACTGATCCACGTACCGGATTGATCGGTACGCGGTGCGGCGCACGCGTCCATCACCTGGCCGAAAGCGCGGTCGACGGTGATCTGCCACGTCGTGCCCTTCAGCGCGCGACGCAAGCTGCGGTTGGGATGCAGGTGATCCGTGCGGAACACGCAACGCGGGTCGGGCGACCACCACAAAATCGGCTCGCCCTCGTTGAACCAGGGAAAGATGCCTTGCGCATAGGCGGTGATGAGGCGCAGCGGGGAAAGATCGCCGCCGAACGCGAGCAAACCGTTGGGTTCGATGAGCGCCTTCTGCGGATCGGGAAAGTGATCCGGCGTGTGATCATCGAGCCTAGGCAGACGTATCATGGTGGGCGTAGGGGCTGTGGCCGAGCAGTTCCTCGGCATAAGCGTCCATGTCTTCGCACTCGTGTGCAAGAGCGCGGCCCACAGCGGCGCGAAAATCCTTGTTTACCAAGTAGTGGCGCGAATGCGTGCGTACCGGCAGAAAACCGCGCGCAAGCTTGTGCTCGCCTTGTGCGCCCGGCTCGAAACGCTGCAAGCCTTGCGAAATCGCGTATTCGATGCCCTGGTAGTAGCACAGTTCGAAATGCAGATCAGGCAGCTCCACACTGGCGCCCCAATAGCGGCCGTACAACGTGCTTGCACTGCGCAGCATCAACGCCATGGCGGCGATCTCGTCGTCTTGATAAGCCAGCGCAAGCTGCACGCTGTTGCCCAATTCCTTGCGCAAATACTGGAAGAACGCGTCGGTAAGTGCCGGGTGATTGCCCTTGGCGTCGAACGTGGACGTATACAGCGCATGTATCTGTCGCCAGTCGCGGGCACTCAGTTCCGCGCCGCCGACCATGCCGATGCGTAAGCCGTGCGCCGCGACGCGTTTGCGTTCGTGCCGGATGTTTTTCCGTTTTTTATGATTCAGCGCGGCAAGAAAGGCCTCGAAATCGGCATAGCCTTGGTTGTGCCAGTGAAATTGCACGTCGCTGCGCGCCATCCACGCGTCGTTGAAAGCGGCAACGTCGGTGTCGCCTAAAAAGTTGGCGTGCACAGACGACAACTGCAGGCGATGCGCTTGCTGTTGCATGGCCTCGACCAGCAGCTGCTGCAGTGCGGGCGCTTGTGTCGCATCGGTTCCCGCCAGCAGGCGCGGCCCGGTAACGGGCGAGTAGGGCACGGCATTGAGCAGTTTGGGATAGTACTGGCCGCCTGCGCGTTCCCAGGCGCTGGCCCAGCTCCAGTCGAACACGAACTCGCCATGCGAATTGCCTTTCACATACAAGGGCGCCGCGGCGATCAGCGCGCCGGCGCGATAAAGGCCCAGGTGGTGCGCTTGCCAGCCCCATTCGGGGCGAATGCAGCCGGTGCGTTCGAGGCCGGCTAGAAAAGCGTGCGAGAGAAAGGGGTTGTCGTCGGGACGCAGCGCATCCCAGGCCATGGCGGGAATGTCGTCGATGCTGTCGTGGAAGCGGGCTTCGATCACGTTCTTTTTTCGGCTACCTATCCGGGAATATCTACGCAATTTCCGCAAGAGTTTCGTGACGCCTCATGTCATTCCGGCGCAGGCCGGAATCCAGTCCAAACATGCGTCCGAAGGACACGGCAACTTTATGCTGAGTGCTTCGCACAGCTTATTCAAACTGGATTCCGGCCTGCGCCGGAATGACGGTGAAGTAGGAATGACGGTGAAGTAAATGTCAGTCTTGTCGCTAGGCTGTCTCGTTCTTAACGCGCGGCGAAAGCCGTTACGTCACACCGACTTGTTCTGATCCAACCAACGCTCCGCATCCAGCGCCGCCATACAACCGAAGCCGGCCGACGTCACCGCCTGGCGATACACGTGATCGGCCACATCGCCCGCCGCAAAGACGCCGGGAACCGAGGTCATCGTCGCCATGCCTTCCAGGCCGCTGCGAATCTTGATGTAGCCGTCGTGCATATCGAGCTGACCTTCGAAGATGCCCGTGTTCGGCGTATGGCCGATCGCCACGAAGAAACCCGTCGCCTCGATATCGCGCGTGGCACCGCTGTTGATGTCCTTCACGCGCACGCCCGTCACGCCGGACTGATCGCCGAGTACTTCGTCGATGGTGTGATTCCATACCAGCTCGATCTTGCCGGCGGCGGCTTTTTCAAACAGCTTGTCCTGCATGATCTTCTCGGCGCGCAGCTTGTCGCGACGGTGCACGAGGTAAACCTTGCGGCCGATGTTGGCCAGATACAGCGCTTCTTCGACCGCCGTATTGCCGCCGCCGACCACCACCACGTCCTGATCGCGGAAAAAGAAGCCGTCACAGGTGGCGCAGGCCGATACGCCCTTG
>DATJMR010000370.1:0-23205 GCA_035508595.1 Dyella sp. | reverse complement strand
GTGATCGCCGGATGACGAAGATCCAGGCCCAGCTCCCCGATGGCTTGATGATGATCGCCAGCAGCATGCGCGCAGGCCTCGGCTTCGCGCCGTCCATCGAAAGCCTTGCGCAGGACGTGGAGCCGCCGTTGTCGCAGGAGTTCTCGCTGATTCTTCGCGAACAGCGCATGGGCGTGAAGGCTGACGAGGCGCTGAATCATTTCAGCGACCGCGTGCCGATCCAGGACGTGGCGCTTTTCGTGTCTGCCGTGAATATTTCGCGCGAAATCGGCGGCAATCTGGCTGAGAGCCTCGCATCTTTGTCGGAAACATTGCGCCGACGCCTGGTGATGGAAAACAAGGTACGTGCACTGACCGCGCAGGGACGGCTGCAAGGCATCGTGATGGCGTTGTTGCCGGTGGGCATCGTCACCTTTCTGACTCTGGCCTATCCGGAAACGATGAACGCGATGTACCACACGGTGGTGGGCTGGGGCGTGATGGCGCTTGCGGGGGTCATGGAATTTCTTGGCTATCGCATGTGCCGGAAAATCATGAGCGTCGACGTATGAGCGCGATGCTGATCCTTCTCATTGTCTGCGTCGCCATTTCGGTGGCCCTGGTGTTTTGGGGCGTCTATGGTTTCATGAAGGAGATTCCGCAGCAGGATCGTCATTTCCAGGATCCGTTGCCGTTCGGCATCCGGTTGATCTGGCCGTTGGTCAATCTGGCTACGCACATCGTCGGGCCGCGGTTATCGCCCAAGCAATTGGAGCCGACGCATCGCAAGCTGCAAACCGCTGGGCAAGATTTCGTGTTGAGTCCCGAGCAGCTTTATGGATTGCGTGCGGTATCCGTGGTGCTGGTGACGCTGTTCTTGTGGCTGGTGCTGCTGATGCTGCACAAGCAAGGATGGATGCCGTATCTCAGCAGTATGCTGTTTGGCGGTATTATCGGTTACTACTATCCCGATCTTTGGTTGAGCGAGCGCCGCAGCAAGCGGCAGCGCATGGTCATCAAGGATCTGCCGGTGTTTCTCGATTTCATCGTGATGGCGGTGGAGGCGGGCATGAATATCACCGGCGGTATCGAACAGGCCACACAAAAAGGACCGCCCGGCCCCCTCGCGCAGGAATTTACCCGTCTGTTGCGCGATCTGCGCTCGGGGTTGCCGCGCGCCGAAGCGCTGCGGCGCATGTCCGACCGCATGGATATGTCGCAGATCTCAAGTTTTACCGGCACGTTGATTCAGGCCGACCGGGTGGGCGCAAGTCTTGGTCTTACCTTGCGCGCGCAAGCGATGCAGCGTAGGGAAGAGCGTTTCTTGCGTGCGGAAAAACTGGCGCTCGAGGCGCCGGTGAAGATGATGCTTCCGTTGGTAATGTTCTTTTTCCCGCTGGTGTTTCTTGTGCTCGGATATTTCATTTATCTACGCATGAAGCAGGAAGGCATCTTATGAAAACAGGTGCGCTTTATCGCGCAGAGAAGTGTCTGGTGCCTACGGTTTGGGTGGCATCCAATCCGTGGACGCGACTGCGGGGATTGCTGGGACGCACGCCGCTGGCGTCAGGCGCTACAGAAGGACTGCTAATCGAACCGTGTGCCGGTGTCCATACGTTCGGCATGCGATATCCGCTGGATGTCGTTTTTCTCGACGCATCCAATCGGGTGGTCGATATGTGCGAAAACCTCGCGCCATGGTCCGTGCGGTCCGCGCGCGCCAAGGCGCGCAAAACATTGGAATTGACGGCCGGAGGCATCACCGTCATCGCGCCGGTTTTAGGAGAGGAACTGATATGGCGGCTTCACTGAGACTGAGCTCGCTGCTGTTCGCAGCCGCATTGCTCGCCGGATGTGCGACGGCACCCGGATCGACCCCTCACGCCCCCCAGCTCGCGGATGTGCTGACGACGCAAAAAGACGCCGAAAATGCCTATCGCGCTGGAGACATGGATCGCGCGGCGAAGCTTTATCAGCAATTGACGACGATGATCCCGCAAGAGGCCGACTATTGGTTCATGCTTGGCAACACATACGTTCGTTTGCAGGAACCTGATGCAGCGGTGACGGCTTATCAACAAGCCATTACGCGCAATCCCAATCATGCGCGTGCGTGGCACAACCTAGGCATCGTGCGCTTGCGTCAGGCAGAGGCTGCATTTGTATCAAGCGCAAGTACGGCGAGGGACGGCGATCCGACGCGTGGATTGAGTTCGCAACTTGCCGAAGATCTGGCGCGAATCCGTACCGGCGACACCGCTTCGCATAAACCTCCACACGAGCCATTGCCAGCGGCGGCGACGTCCACCATCCCTCCGTTGGCGAGCGCCTCCCCTGAAATCAGGCCGCTTCCTGATGGGACGATCGTGCAGCGAGCGGGGGCGAATCAGCCATGAGCATGCGGGCGTTACGGCGCCAACGTGGGCAATCGCTGCCGGAGTTCCTGGTTGCGGTATTCGGTTTCGGCGTTCTGCTGTTGGCGATGTTGCAGGCGATTTTGTTTTATCGCGGAAAGGCTACGGTGGACTATGCGGCGCAGGAAGCGGCGCGTGCCGGGGCGCTGTATGGTGCGGACATGGGGCAGATGCAGAAAGGTTTTGCACGAGGTCTGACCCCGCTTTACGCGACCGCTGCGTCATCTCGCAACCCCCTTGGCGTGTATGAAGCATTCAAGACTGCGCAGCTTCAAATAACCACAATGGGGGTTGGCTCGATCACGGTTATCAGCCCTACCACGTCGGCGTTCGACGACTTCAAGGAAGCGCAATACGACGGCACCATGGCACTTCCCAACGACTCACTGAATTTCCGTTCGAACAAGCTAGGCGGTCGCAGCGGTCTGAGTGTCCAAGACGCGAATATCCTGAAAATACAGGTGACTTACAAATTCCCCTTGATCGTACCGATCATCGACCGACTCATCGGTACCCTTGATCCCGCGCGAACCGCACTTGAAGGCCACACCGTCTACAGCATTTCGATCGTCGCCGATGCGATGGTGCGCATGCAGTCTCCTGTAACCAATCGCGCAAATCTGGCGGCACGATGATGATGCGCCGCATGAGTGCGCTATGCGTGGCGATCTTTGCGATGGTGCAGGCCGTGAGCGCGGCGGATGTGCCCGATACGACGATGCACGGCGTAGCCAGTGGCGAGACGCTCAAAATCGGCTTCGAAACAAGCGGCAAGCATGTGTTGCCCCAGACCGTTTACTTGCATGGCGGCCTCACGCGTCTGGAATTTCAGAGCGCGAATCAGCAAGGTTATCTGCTGAGGAACGGCAAAGCCGTCTGGCTGATCGATGCCAAAGACCAGCGCGCGTGGCCGCTGAAGTACACCACGAGTGCCAGGCAATATATTTACGATCCCGCCGATCCCTGCAGGGACATGGGTTTCTCATGCGAGCGAGACGGCGCCAAAGTGATCGCTGGACGCAATACAACCGGCTGGCGCTATCGTCACGCCGGGAGCAGCGGGCCGGATGGCAGCGACAACGGCACCATGTGGATCGACGATGAGTACGGACTCCTGCTCGGCTATCACGCGGCGGATATGGAAGGCCGTGCGATGGATTGGATCGTGACGTCGGTGTCCTTCGATCCGTTGCCGGCCGATTTGTTCGAATTGCCGAAAGGCCCTTGAATCTCGATCAGGCGGTACTTGTTCAGCGCACCGCCAATGCCAACGCAATGCCGATCCACAACGTCAACCCAAGCCAGTTGTTGTGACGGAATGCGGTAAGGCAGGCGTTTCGCTCGCGGTTGCGAATTAGCCATTGTTGCCAGCCAAACAAACCGGCTGTCACCATCACTGCCACCCAATAGGGCCACGCCAGGTGGGCACGCGTACCGATCATCACCAGTGACACCACAAAGGTGCCCATCAGCACGCCAATAATGGTCAGATCCGCATCGCCGAAGAGAATGGCGGTGGAGCGCGCACCGGCTTTGATGTCGTCTTCGCGGTCGACCATGGCGTATTCGGTGTCGTAGATCACCGACCACAGAATATTGGCGATGAATAACAGCCAGCCCACCGGCGGCACGTTGTTCTCAATGGCGGCGAACGCCATGGGAATCGACCAGCCGAATGCGGCGCCCAACACCACTTGCGGCAAATCGGTATAGCGCTTGGTGAACGGGTAGAGCGCGGCCAGCGCGGCACCGACAAAGGAAAGCTTGATTGTCAGCGTGTTGGTCATCAGTACCAGCAGGAAGGCGAACACCAGCAAGACGGCGAACACGATCAGGGCTTCGCGGGGCGTGACGCGGCCCGATGCGATGGGCCGCCCCGCCGTTCGCGCGACCTGGGGGTCGAGCTTGCGGTCGGCGTAGTCGTTGATGGCGCAGCCGGCGGCGCGCATCGCAAACACCCCGAGCGTAAAGATCACCAGGGGCTTCCACGGGGGGAAATCGCCCGCTGCCAGCCACAGCGCCCACCAGGTCGGCCATAGCAGCAAAAGAGCCCCGATCGGGCGGTCCATGCGGGTCAGCACGAGGATGTCGTGCGCTTTTTCCCGCTGTTTTTGCGGCAATTTCCGCAGCAGCCAGTCCAGCACGCGCGATGCGCGGGACGAACTGTCGGCAGGCCGGACCGGCTGTGTCCGCGCCGGGGCCGCTGACGCACGGGCGCGGTGTGGTGCGGGAGCAGGGGAGGTGCGCCGCGGGCGCTTGCGGGAAGTCGGTGCCATTCCCCCAGTGTAGCGTGCCTCCTTGGCCGGGAAGGTGCGCTACGGCGCGGCCACCGTATCAGTAGTACATTGTCGCCGTGAGGGATCCGTCCAGGATTTCGACTACATCGGGGGCAGGGTCTCAATGAGCGCGTCTATCGGTCATATTGCATTGATCGTGCGTGATCCCACTCGCACCGCGGAGCTGTTCGCGGGCGTACTCGGCGCGGAGGTCGTCGCCGATCAGCCCGACGACGAGGGGTGCCTGCAAACGTTTGCGAAATTCGGCGGCGTGTGGTTCGTCATGCGACAGGGAGAGGGGCCGCCTCTTCGCAACGGCGACCATATTGCGTTCGAGGTCAGCCACGACGAACTGAAACACTACGCCGGCAAGCTGGCCACCTCGGACGTCGAACACTTCATGGCGCGCGAAGACAGCGCGCTTTATTTCATGGATTACGACAATCACGTCTTCGAACTGGATGCCGGCGGTTCGATCGACGACGCGCTTCGGGGTCTGCTACGCGCATAGCAGCAAGCGGTAGGCGGGGTTGTCGCTTTCGTCCACATGCGGATAACCCAGCGTGGCCAGAAAATCCTGCAGCAGCGCCAGCTCGCTCGGCGGTACCTGGAGGCCGACCAGGATGCGTCCGTAATCGGCCCCATGATTGCGATAATGGAACAGGCTGATGTTCCAATCCGGATGCATGCGATCCAGAAACCGCGCCAAGGCACCCGGGCGTTCCGGAAAATCGAAACGGTAAAGGCGCTCGTCGCGCGCCAGGGGCGAACGGCCGCCGATCATGTGCCGCAAGTGAAGCTTCGCCAGTTCGTCGTCGGTCAGATCCAGTACGCCGAAACCGTTCGCACGAAACGCATCGGCGAGCGCCTCGCGTTCGCCGCGCCGCGCGGTTTGCACGCCGACGAAAATATGCGCGGCCTGCGCATCGCCAATGCGGTAATTGAACTCGGTAATCGAATGCTGGCCTAGCGCGCTGCAGAAGCGTCGAAAGCTGCCGCGCTGTTCGGGAATCGTCACCGCGAAAACTGCTTCGCGCTGTTCGCCGACTTCCGCGCGCTCGGCCACGAAACGCAGCCGGTCGAAATTCATGTTTGCGCCGGAGACCACCGCGACCAACGCACCGTCGCATGAGCCGTGCGCGGCGAGATAGTGTTTCAAGCCGGCCAAGGCAAGCGCGCCGGAAGGCTCGGGAACGCTGCGTGTATCCTGGTAGATATCGCGAATGGCCGCGCAGATGGCGTCGGTATCCACGCGCAGCACATCGTCCAGGTACTGCTGGCACAAAGAGAACGTCAATGTACCGACCTGCTTGACGGCGGTGCCGTCGGCAAACAATCCCACTTCATCCAGCGATACGCGCACGCCGGATTCGATGGCCCGCGCCATGGCGTCGGCGTCACACGCCTGCACGCCGATCACGCGCACATCCGGACGGCGTGCCTTGATCACGGCGGCCATGCCCGCGGCGAGGCCGCCGCCGCCGATCGGTACGAACACGGCGTGCAACGAGCCCGGGTGCTGCGCCAAAAGTTCCAGCGCAATCGTGGCCTGGCCGGCGATGACGTCGAGATCGTCGAACGGATGCACAAATGTGGCGCCGCGTTTCTCGCCCAAACGCTGTGCTTCGGCCTGCGCATCGCTGTACGAATCGCCGTGCAGAACCACCTCCACGAAGCGGCCGCCGAAGCGCCTTACGGCGTCCACCTTCACCTGCGGTGCGGTCACCGGCATGACGATGGTCGCCGGTATCTTCAAGCGCGAAGCGGCCAACGCCACGCCTTGCGCGTGGTTGCCAGCCGACGCGGCAATCACGCCGCGCGCGCGATCGGCTACATCGAGTTGCGCCATGCGGTTATAAGCGCCGCGCAGCTTGAACGAAAATACCGGCTGCTGGTCTTCGCGCTTGAGCAGCACACTGGCGCCCACTCGCGCCGAGAGCAGCGTGGCCGGTTCCAGTGCGGTGTGTTGCGCGACCTCGTAGACGCGCGCCGTTTCGGCGCGTCGCAATACGGATGCAGCGGTAGGTGCCGCATCGCCGTCCATCAACTGCGCGTTCATGCCTGGGCCGGATGCTCGACCTGCAGTACGTCGACCAGTTTGCGCGTCTGCTGCAGGATTTGCGTCAGCGTGGCGTCGTCGCCGCGCACGGTCAGGGTGAGGCGCGACACGGCAGGATCGGCGGTGGCGGCGACGGTGAGCGTGTCGATGTTGTGTCCGCGTGCGGCAAACAGGCCCGCGACGCGAACCAATGCGCCGGCTTCATTTTGGAGAAGAATCGAGAGCGTGTGTTGCATGGCCTGTTCCTGTCGTATGTATCGGTATGTCGTGAGCGTTAGAAACTGTCGGACGCGGCGGCTTCGCCGGTGTGCGCAACCGTGCGCGAGGGAATGAAATCGCCTGTGATCATTTGCGAGTAATTGGCGCCGGGGCCGACCATGGGATAGACGCCGGCATCCGGATCGATCATCACTTCGAGAAACGCTGGCCCGTCGAAAGCCAGAAATTGCGCGATGGTGTCGGTCAGCTCTTCGCGGCGTTCCAACCGACGCGCCCAGCCGAAGCCATCCGCCTCGGCGGCGCGCACGAAATCCTTGCGATGCAGGCTCTTGTCGGAGGAGGCGAAACGTCCTTTGAAAAAAAGCTTCTGCCACTGCCGCACCATGCCGTCGCCGACGTTGTTGAGCACGACGATTTTTACCGGCAACGCGTAGGTGGTGACGGTTTCGAGCTCGCCCAGATTCATGCGAATGC
The DNA here is from genome assembly GCA_035508595.1 of Dyella sp. Classification (GTDB taxonomy): domain Bacteria; phylum Pseudomonadota; class Gammaproteobacteria; order Xanthomonadales; family Rhodanobacteraceae; genus Dyella_B. The sequence goes on along the minus strand of DATJMR010000370.1, from coordinate 15,784 downwards.
TCGCATCGCCGTCGATGTCGATCACCAACGCATCGCGTTGGGCCAATTGCGCGCCGATCGCGGCAGGCAGACCGAAACCCATCGTGCCCATCGAGCCGGACGTGAGCCAATGCCGCGGCGCGCGAAAATCCAGATATTGCGCGGACCACATCTGATGTTGACCGACGCCGGTGCTGATGATGGCGCGGCCTTGCGTGTGGCGGTTGATCTCTTCCAGCACCGCATACGGTTGAATCAACGCGCTGTCGCGGTCGTAGTTCATCGCGTGCATGCGCTTGAGTGCGGCAACGTGCGCATGCCAATCGCCGAGCGCGGGCCGGCGACCATGTGTTTTGCCATACTGAGTGAGGCGGCGCAGCGCGCGGTCCAACGGACCGACGTGATGCCAGTGGGCCGGCTTCACCTTATTGATTTCAGCCGGATCGATATCGATGTGCGCGACGAACTTCGCTTTCGGCGCAAATTGCGTCGGCACGCCGGCGACGCGGTCGTCGAAGCGGGCGCCGAGCGCAACGAGCAGATCGCAATCTTCCACCGCGTAATTCGCATAGGCGGTGCCGTGCATGCCGAGCATGTGCAGCGCCAGCGGATCGGTCGTGTCGAAGCCGCCGATGCCCATCAGCGTGGTGGTGACCGGCAATCCGAACGCATCCACGAATTCACGCAGTGCGGGCGCCGCGCCACCGCCGACGATCCCGCCGCCGGCGTAGATCAGCGGGCGCTTCGCTTGCGACAAGGCATCGAAGAACGCCGCGCACTCCGCGTCGCTCAGCGTGGCGTGTTCGACGTCGCGCAGACGCGCACGATAGCCGGACAGCGGGAGCTCCTCCCGGCCGTCGAAAACCATCATGGTGTTTTGCACGTCCTTGGGCACATCCACCACCACCGGACCGGGGCGACCGCTGCGCGCAATGGTGAAAGCGGTGCGCAGCGTGGCTTCCAGGCGCTCGGCTTCGGTGACCAGAAACACGTGCTTCGCGCAGGAGCTCATGATGTTGCTGATGGGCGCTTCCTGAAACGCATCGCTGCCGATGGCCTGCGTGGCGACCTGGCCGCAGATCACCACCATGGGAATGGAGTCGGCGGTCGAATCACGCACCGGCGTCACCATGTTGGTGGCGCCGGGGCCGGAGGTCACGATCGCGACGCCGACCTTGCCCGATGCGCGCGCATAGCCCGACGCCATAAAGCCAGCGCCCTGTTCGTTCGCCGGAACGATCAGCGGCATCGGCTCGCTGCCGTCGGCGTTCAGGTGTTCGGCGTTGTGGCGGAATACCGCATCGTACACGGGCAAAATCGCGCCGCCGGAATAACCGAACAGTACGTTCACACCTTCATCGGCCAGCACTTGTACGACGACATCCGCACCGCTCATGGCCGTCCCGGCCAGCGGATGTTGCGCGATGCCCGTTTCGGCCTCGGCGTCGGGTGTTGGTCTCAGCAACGGCATGTTCACGAAAGTCCTTGGTGATGGCGTGTTGTTATCGACGATGCGGTTCTGGGCGTCGCGAATCAGAAAGTGCTGTGCGCAAGTGCGGCTGACATAAGGGCCATGCGACGCTCACCCGCCGGAGATGGGGAAATGAGCGAGCGCCGCATGGGCTTTAACCGACCTTCTTCAGCGGCGCTTGTGCAGGCTTGGCGTTCTGCAGCCACGCCATGCGCGAACGCAGCTGGGCGCCGACCTGCTCGATCGGATGATCGAGATCGGCCTGCTTCCACTTTTTGTAGTTGGGCAGGCCCGCGTTGTATTCGGCGACCCAGTTGCGCGTGAAGGTGCCGTCCTGGATGTCTTTCAACACCGCCTTCATGCGCTCCTTGGTGCCGGCGTCGATCACGCGCGGACCGCTGACGTAGTCGCCGTACTGCGCGGTTTCGGAGACAAACTCCAGCATCTTGGTAATGCCGCCTTCGTAGAACAGATCCACGATCAGCTTCAATTCGTGCAGCACTTCGTAATAAGCGATCTCGGGCTGATAACCGGCTTCCACCAGCGTTTCGAAACCCTTCATCACCAGCTCGCTGGCGCCGCCGCACAGCACGGCCTGTTCGCCGAACAGATCCGTTTCGGTCTCTTCCTTGAAGTCGGTTTTGATCAGCATCGCGCGCGCGCCGCCCAGGCCCGCGGCATAGGCGGTGGCCTTTGCTTCGGCGTGGCCGCTCACGTCCTGATGCACGGCGTAGATGCACGGTACGCCGCGGCCGCGTTCGTATTCGGTGCGCACCAATGCGCCGGGTCCCTTCGGTGCGACCAGCACGACGTCGATGTCCGTGCGCGGTTCGATCAACTTGAAATGCACGTTCAACCCATGCGCGAACAGCAGCGCCGCACCGGGTTTGATGTTCGGCTCGATCGACGTTTTGTACAGCGTGGGCTGCACCATGTCCGGCGTCAGCACGGCGACGAGGTCGGCATCGCGTACGGCCTCGCCCGGCTCCACCACGTGGAAACCATCGGCCACAGCCTTGTGCCAAGTGGGGCCATTCGGGCGCAGCCCGACAACGACGTCCAGACCCGAGTCTTTCAGATTGAGCGCGTGGGCGCGGCCCTGGCTGCCGTAACCAAGAACGGCGATGCGCGCCTTGGCGAGCGTTTCGGTGGTGGCGGTGGTGCTCATGCGATGACTCCTGCTTCGGTGCGTGACGAGATGGGTTGTTGTTTGGGCTGTGTAGACGGGTGCGTGGTGGCGCCTTCGGAGGCCGAGCCCACCAGTTGTGCGTATTTGGCGAGTGCGCCGCGCGTTACTTTCGGCGCGGGCGGCTGCCACGTCTTGCGACGTGTTGCCAGATCGGCGTCGGTGGAAATCGTGCGCGACTGAGCATCGATCACAATGCGGTCACCTTCATGCAATAGCGCAATGGGGCCGCCGCGTGCGGCTTCCGGCGCGATGTGCCCCACCATGAAACCGTGCGTGGCGCCGGAGAAACGGCCGTCGGTGATCAGCGCGACATCGTCGCCAAGACCGCGGCCGATCAATGCGGCGGTGACGCCGAGCATTTCGCGCATGCCGGGGCCACCGGCGGGGCCTTCGTTGCGGATGACGACGACATCGCCTTTGGCGAGCTGGCCGGCCTGCACCGCGGCAAACGCTTGTTCCTCGCTTTCGAACACGCGTGCACGGCCTTCGAAATGCGTGGCACCTTTGCCGGCGAGTTTCAGGATGCAGCCTTCCGGCGCGAGATTGCCGTAGAGGATCGAGTAACCACCGCGCGGTTTCAGCGGCTGGCCGACGGGATGCACGACATCCTGTTTTTCGGCATGCGGCGCTGCGGTGCATTCTTCAAAAAGACTACGGCCCGTGACGGTAGGCGCGTCCTCAAGCATGTTCGCCGCAATCAGCTCCTGCGCAACGCGTGCGCTGCCGCCTGCGCCGAACAATTCCACGGCGGTATAGCGCCCGCCCGGCAACAGATCGGCGATGACCGGCGTGTGCGCGGAGGCGGGTTCGAAATCTTCGATCGTCCACGGCACGCCCGCTTCACGCGAAATCGCCAGCAAATGCAGCACCGCATTGGTGGAGCCTGCTGTCGCCGCGACCATGCGGGCCGCATTGCGGAACGTGGTCTCGCTCAGGATGTCCAGTGGCTTGCGTTGCTCGCGCAAGCAATCCATTACCAATTCGCCGCAACGAAACGCAGCATGCGCTTTCGCGGGATGCGTAGCCGGAATGTCGTTGAAACCCATCGGCGACAAGCCGAGCGTCTGCAGCACCATCGCCATGGTATTGGCGGTGAACTGGCCGCCGCATGCGCCGGCGCCAGGGCATGCATCTTTTTCGACCGCCGTCAGCTCCGCATCGGAAATTTTGCCGGCACCATGCGCGCCCACCGCTTCGAACACTTGCTGGATGGTGATCGGATGATTGTCGTGCGTGCCGTGCGCGATGCTGCCGCCGTACAGCGCAACAGACGGAATGTTCAAACGCGCCATCGCCATCGCGGCGGCGGGAATGGTTTTGTCGCAACCGCACAGCACCACCATCGCATCGAGGCAGTGACCGTCGACGGCCAGTTCGATCGAATCGGTGATCACCTCGCGGCTGATCAACGACGCGCGCATGCCCGGCGTACCCATCGCGATGCCGTCGGTTACGGCGATGGTGTTGAATTCGATCGGCGTGCCGCCGGCCGCGCGGATACCCGCCGACACATGGTCGGCCAGTTCGCGCAGATTGAGATTGCACGGGCTCACGTTCGACCACGTATGCACCACCGCCACCAACGGCTTGGCGATGTCGCCATCCTGCAGGCCGGTGGCGCGCAACATCGCGCGCGCAGGTGCACGGTCGGGTCCGGTTTTGATGAGATCGCTGCGCATCATGCCCTCGCTCAACCGCAAGCACGCAAGCCGCAAAGAAACGCGGGCGTGGCAACGTCGTCCAGTGCGGCGATAACCGCGTCGCGAATCTGACCGGTGGTGGCTTTGCCGCCGATATCGCGGCTGTGCGGACCATTCGTCAGCACGTGGTTGACCGCGGCCTCGACCGTGGTGGCTTCGACCTCCAGCTCCAGCGAATGACGCAGCAGCATCGCGGCCGAAAGAATGGCGCCCACGGGATTGGCCACGCCCTGGCCGGCGATGTCCGGCGCCGAGCCGTGAATGGGTTCGTACAAACCGACTTTGCCTTCACCCAGCGACGCGGACGGCAACAGTCCCAGCGAGCCGGCCAGTGCCGCGGCTTCATCGGTGAGAATGTCGCCGAATAGATTCTCGGTGACGATCACGTCGTAGCGCGACGGTTGCGTCAGCAACAGCATCGCCATCGAATCGACCAGCTGATGCTCGAGCTTCACATCCGGATATTCCGCGGCGATGCGCGTCACCGTACTGCGCCACAGGCGCGAGGTTTCCAGTACGTTGGCTTTGTCGACCGAGGTGACATGCTGGCGGCGTTCGCGTGCCAGCTCGAAGGCGCGACGCGTAACACGTTCGACTTCGGCGACGGTGTATTTGCATTCGTCGGTGGCTGTATCGGTCGTGCGCGTCTTTGCGCCGAAGTACGCGCCGCCGGTCAGTTCGCGCACGAACAACACGTCGACGTTCTTCAGTTTTTCGTTCTTCAACGGCGACAGCGACGCCAACGCCGGGTGCACTTGCAGCGGGCGCAGGTTGGCGTACACGCCAAGGGCCGCGCGAATGGCGAGCAAGCCTTGCTCCGGGCGCACTTTGGCTTGCGGATCGGACCATTTCGGTCCGCCCACCGCGCCAAGCAGTACCGCATCGGCTTTCTTGCACGCATCCAGCGTTGCGGCGGGCAGTGGCTCGCCGGTGGCGTCGATGGCGCAGCCGCCGATGAGGTGCGATTCGAATTCGAACGTGTGACCGCTGCGTTCGGCAACGGCTTCAAGTACGGCAACAGCCGCGTCGAGAACTTCCGGACCTACGCCGTCGCCGGGCAGGGTAACGATGCGCGCCTTCATGCCGCCTTCTCCTGTTGCCATTTGTTATGGGTGGTTTCGTAGTGAGTGATTGCGTCGCTGTGTTGAAGCAGGAAACCGAGTTGGTCGACACCGTTGAGCAGGCAGTGCCGCGCAAACGGCTCGAGCGTGAAGCGAATGCGACCGCCATCGGGCAGTTCGATCGCTTGCTCGCGCACGTCGATGGAAAGTTCGATGCCTGGGTTTTTGAGCAGCCAACGGTGCTCGGCGTCCTCCAGCACGATCGCGAGCAAGCCGTTCTTGAGCGCGTTGCCGCGGAAGATGTCCGCGATCTCGCTGCACAGCACCGCCTGGATGCCGTAATCGAGCAGTGCCCAGGGCGCGTGTTCGCGCGACGAGCCGCAGCCGAAGTTGCGGCCGGCGACGAGAATGGAGCAGCCGCGTGCCTCCGGCTTGTTGAGCAGGAAATCCGGGTTGTTGCCGCCGTCTTGCGTGTAACGCCAGTCGTTGAAGCAGAACTTGCCCAGACCGGCGCGTTCGGTGGTCGTGAGAAAACGCGCGGGAATGATGCGGTCCGTGTCGATGTTCTCGTCGGGCAGCACGGCGGTGCGCGAGTGAATGCGTGTCACGGGTTTCATGCGGCGACCTCCGTCAGGTATTGGCGTGGATCGGCGATCGCGCCGGCGATGGCCGATGCGGCGGCGGTAGCGGGACTGGCGAGTACCGTGCGCGCGCCTTTGCCCTGGCGACCTTCGAAATTGCGGTTGGAGGTGCTCACCACGAGCTGTCCGGGTTGGGCGAGGTCGCCGTTCATGGCGATGCACATCGAGCAGCCTGGGATGCGCCATTCGGCGCCCGCGGCCAGAAACACTTCATGCAGTCCTTCTTTCTCCGCGTCGCGGCGCACCGCCTCGGAGCCAGGCACCACGAGTACGCGAACACCGGTGGCGACACGCCGCCCGCGCAGCACATTGGCGGCTTCGCGCAGATCCGACAAGCGCGAATTGGTGCAGCTGCCGATGAACACCACGTCCACCGCGGTGCCTTGCATCGGCTGATTCGCTTTGGCGTGCATGTAATCCAATGCACGCTGTTCCACCGCATTGCGCGCGGCAGGCACCGGCTTGTCCATCGCGATCGCCATGCCCGGATGCGTGCCGTAGGTGACGGTCGGGCGGATCTGGCTGGCGTCGATGCGCACTTCGCGGTCGTAGGTGGCACCTACGTCCGTGCGCAAGTTGTGCCAGCGCTGTACCGCGGCCTCCCATGCGGCACCTTGCGGCACGCGCGAGCGACCTTTCAACCAGGCGAAGGTGGTCTCGTCCGGTGCGATCAAACCTGCGCGTGCACCGGCTTCGATGGACATGTTGCACACCGTCATGCGTTCTTCCATCGACAAGGCTTCGATGGCTTCGCCGCGATACTCGATGACGTAGCCGGTGCCGCCGTCCACGCCGATCTCGCCGATGATGTGCAGGATCAAATCTTTCGCGCCGACACCGCGCGGCAACGTGCCGTCGACGTGGATGGCGAAGGTTTTCGGCTTGCGTTGCAGCAGGCACTGCGTGGCCATCACATGGCCCACTTCCGTGGTGCCGATGCCGAAGGCCAGCGCGCCGAACGCGCCGTGTGTGGAGGTGTGGCTGTCGCCGCACACGATCGTCATGCCCGGCTGCGTGGCGCCGAGTTCCGGACCGATCACATGCACGATGCCGCGATCGCTGCTGTCCCAGCCGTACAGCTGCACGCCGAACTCGCGGCAGTTCGCTTCCAGCTGCGCGACCTGCGCTTTGGCTTCGGCGTTCGCGTAGGGGCGTTCGCCGTTCGCCTGCGGCGGCAGCGTGGGCGTGGAGTGATCCAGCGTTGCCAGCGTGCGATCAGGACGGCGCAGCTTCAATCCGCGCGAGCGCAGTTCGCTAAAGGCTTGCGGCGAGGTGACTTCGTGCACCAAGTGCAGGTCGATGTAAAGCACGGCGGGTGTATCGGCGCTTTCGGGCGCCACGACATGCGCGTCCCAGATTTTTTCAAATAGTGTGCGCGGGGTCATGCGGAGGCTTCCGACGTAGCGTGCTGTTGGTGAGAAGTGCGGCCATGGATGGCCGCTTTTTGACTTTCGCGGTCAGGGGCGACCGCACTAACCAACCCTAGCCAGTTGTAGCGGTCTTGCGTGCGTCCGTCGAACAGACCAAAGAACGCATCGCGCAGGGCGCGTGTGATGGGCCCGGGCGTGCCGCTGCCGACCTTCTTGCGATCCACCGAACGCACCGGCGTGATTTCCGCCGCCGTGCCGGTCATGAACACTTCGTCGGCGGTGTACAACGCTTCGCGCGGCAGATCGCGCTCTTGGACCACGAAACCCAGATCGTTGGCCAGTGTGATGACGGAATCGCGTGTGATACCGGCCAAAATGCCGGCGCTCGAGGGTGGCGTGAGCAATTTGCCGCGCTTCACCAGAAACAGGTTTTCGCCCGCGCCTTCGCTCAAAAGACCGTTGTATCCCAGCGCAATACCTTCGTCGAAACCGCCGCGCCGCGCCTCCAGGCCGATCAACTGGCTGCTCAGATAATTGCCGCCCGCTTTGGCCCAACTCGGAATCGTGTTGGGCGCCGGACGATGCCACGACGACACGCACACATCCGCGCCCACTTCGGCGGCCTCACCCAGATAGGCGCCCCATTCCAGTGCCATGATCGCGACGTCGACGGGCGCGCCGTCCCTGGGGAGTACGCCGAGCCCGCCGGCGCCGCGAAAAACAATCGGTCGTACGTAAGCCGACGCCATGCGATTGGCGCGGATCACTTCCAAGCACGCTTCGTTGATCTGGTCTTCGGTGTAGCCGATATCGATCTCGTAGACGCGCGCCGATTCGAACAAACGGCGCGTGTGATCGGCAAGGCGAAAATAAGCGGGCCCTTCCGGCGTGGCGTACACACGCTCGCCTTCGAACACCGACGAGCCGTAATGCAACGCATGCGCGGTGACGTGGACGGTGGCCTCGGCCCATGGCTTGATGCGGCCGTTGTGCCAAAGGAAAGGCGTGCTCATGCGGAAACTCCTTGCAAAGTAGGTGCACCGGCGGTGCGGTCGCCGGCTTGTCGTTCGATGCGATTGACGATGGCGAGTGCGGCATGCGCCGTCGCTTCGATGATGTCGGTGCTGACGCTGCTGCCCTGCCAGTCGCGATGGCCATGACGCGCGGTGAGTTGCGCCTGGCCTTGCGCATCGCCGCCTTCGCTGATGGCGCGTACCTGAAAGCGCCGCAATACCATGTCGGTGCCGGTGGCGCGTTCGATCGCGCGCAATACGGCATCGACAGGGCCGTCGCCGATCGCCGCTTCGCCCACTTCGCGGCCGTCTTCATGGCACAGCTTCACCGTCGCCGATGCACTGCTGCCCAGATGCGAGGTGGTGTGAAGCTGCGTGAGGTGCCACGGGCCCGTGGCATCGGGATCTTGACCCAGCGCCAGCGCTTCCAAATCCTCGTCGCGAATGTCGCGTTTGCGATCGGCCAGCGCTTTGAAGCGCTTGAAGACACCGTCCATCGCTTCGTCGTCCACCTTGTGCCCGAGCGCTTCCAGGCGCTGGCGCAGCGCGTGGCGGCCGGAGTGTTTGCCCAGCACCAGCGTGGTTTCGGCAATGCCGACATCCTGCGGGCGCATGATTTCGTACGTGCCGCGATGCTTGAGCATGCCGTGCTGATGAATGCCCGACTCGTGCGCGAACGCGTTCTCGCCCACCACGGCTTTGTTGCGCGGCACCGCCTGGCCGGTGACCTGCGTCAGCAGGCGCGAGGTGGGATACAGCTTGCGTGTGTCGATGCCGGTACGCAGGCCAAAATGCGGCGCGCGAACCTTCAGCGCCATCACGAGTTCTTCCAGCGCGGCGTTGCCCGCGCGCTCGCCGATGCCGTTGATGGTGCACTCCACCTGGCGCGCACCGGCGCTTACCGCGGCAAGGCTGTTGGCGACGGCCATCCCCAGGTCGTCGTGGCAATGGGCCGAGAACACGGCTTTGTGCGCGTCGCGCACATGTTTCCGCAGATAGGTGAACAGCTCGACCATTTCGGCCGGTGTGGTGTAACCCACGGTGTCGGGAGCGTTGAGGGTGGTCGCGCCGGCGACGATGGCGGCGCTGAAGACTTCGGCGAGAAATTCCGGCTCGGTGCGCAGCGCGTCTTCGGCGGAGAATTCGACGTCGGCGCAGTATTTGCGCGCATGTTCGATGGAAGCGACGGCGGTATCCAGAACCTGCTGCTTGCTCATGCCGAGCTTGTGCTCGCGATGCAGTGGACTGGTGGAAAGAAACAGGTGAATGCGTGAGCGGTGCGCCCGTTCCAAGGCGCGTGCAGCGGTGTCGATATCGCCGGTTTGACATCGCGCCAGCGCGCACACCGTGGTGTTGCGCAAGGTTCGCGCGATTTCTTCGACCGCTGCGAAATCGTCCGGCGATGCCTGCGGAAAGCCGGCTTCCAGGATGTCTACGCCCAATGTTTCCAGGGCTTGTGCCATGCACAATTTCGCACGCCGGTCCATGGAGAAGCCGGGTGCCTGCTCGCCGTCGCGAAGTGTGGTGTCGAAAATGCGTACGCGATCTTCGGCGCTTTCGCCGGTGCTTTGCGGTTGTGCTTTTTGGGGGTTCATGGCCTGGCTCCGTTTGGGCCGGGCTTTAGGGCGATAAAAAACCCCGCATCCTTGTCGGGTGCGGGGTTCTTTGGGGTATCTAGGTTAGTTTTGCTTTACCTTGACACGCGCCCTCAGCCCGCACCTCCGTTGGTAATAAGGAGTACGAGTACAAGGGAAATAAGAAGGAGGCCCGCCAGCGGCAGCATGTCCGTCACCGTCGGGGGGCGGATCGCGCGAGTGGTATAGCGGTGGCTGTTGCGCTGCGGCATGTCATCGACCGTACGGCACACCCGGCGAGCGTGTCAACTATTTTTTTATGAAAAATTTTCCGAATTGACGATTTGCTCGTATTTGGATGGCTAAACGTCTAGATGCATCAAGCATTTCGCGCAAAAGACGTTTCACTAGAAACCAATGGGCGGCGCGAATTTACAGCGGCATGGTTTCGTTCGAAACTAAAAACGAGTGCGTAATTCGCATGCGTACGGTGCCGCTGCGGCGTTGATGGGCGCGGTGGCGTGCATGAATGGAGCGCTTGAAGACACGGGCGCAGCAATCGGACTAGTTCGATAGTGCGCGTCATGGATGCTTCGTCAGAACCGAGGCATTTGGCACTCGCCGATGCATTGGATGACAAGTTTGTGCGCTGTCCTGGTCTTGCAGCCTGCGCATTTGCTTGGCAGAGCGTTATGCGTGCGCCTGCGCGCTCAACCGTGTTAACCGCATATCCAGCCAGCGGTGCACGTCCGGCCATTCGCTGGCAATGATCGAGTAACACACCGTGTCGCGCAGCGTGCCATCCGGACGGCGCTTATGGGCGCGTAACACACCATCCTTATGCGCGCCGAGGCGCTCGATGGCCCGCTGCGAGTCCTGGTTTCGATGGTCTGTATGAAATTCCACCGCCACGCAGTTGAGCGTTTCGAACGCGTGTTTCAGCAGAAGCCGTTTGCAAGCGGTGTTGAGGTGGCTCTTCTGCCACCGCTTCGCGTACCAGGTGTAGCCGATCGCGATGCGCGGCAGTTCCGGCACGAATTCGTAGAAGCGCGTGGTACCCACGATGTCGCCGCTGGTTTTCTCGCGCACCGCGAATGGCAGCATGGCGTTGTCGGCAAGGCCTTTGAGCGCCTTCTCGATATAGCCCACGGCTTCGCCAGGCGCCGGCGCGCTGGTGAACCACAGATTCCACAGTTCGCCGTCGGCGGCGGCGGCCTCAAGGTCGGAGGCATGATGCGGGCCGAGGGGTTCGAGCAGGATATGTTCGTCTTGAAGCGTAATCGGGACGAGCGTTGGCATCAGGCATCCAGATCCGGGATGAGTTTGCTTTCCAGCCTTGCAATGGCGTCCTTCAACAGCAGCTTGCGCTTTTTCATGCGGGTAATCTGCAGCTCGTCCTGACCGATCGAGACCGATAGCTGCTGGATGGCGGTATCCAGGTCTCGATGTTCCTGGCGCAATTCGGCCAGAAGATGGGCGATCTTGGCGGGATCCTGAGCCTGCATGGCAAGGGTGCGAAGGGGGCGGCGGTAGAAGACGCAATTGTAGCGCGCCGGACCGCGGGCGGCGGGGCGGGTACACTATGCACTTGCCTGTCGCATGCCTTGCCCGCCCATGTCCGCCCAGCCCGAGGTCACCCCGCCCGATATCGCCCGCAAGCGCGCCTATGAGGCCGCCAAGCTGGCCAAGCGCTTGCGCCATCAGGTGGGCCAGGCGATCGCCGACTTCAACATGGTCGAGGACGGCGACAAGGTCATGGTGTGCCTGTCCGGCGGCAAGGACTCGTACACCATGCTGGATGTCCTGCTGTCGTTGCAGGCCAAGGCGCCCGTGCGTTTTGAGCTCGTCGCCGTCAATCTCGATCAGAAGCAGCCGGGATTCCCCGAGCACGTGCTGCCGAACTACCTCACCGAACGGGGCGTGCCGTTCCACATCATCGAACAAGACACCTACAGCACGGTGACGCGGGTGATTCCGGAAGGTAAAACCATGTGCAGCCTGTGTTCGCGGCTGCGGCGCGGCGCGCTGTATGCATGGGCGGCCGATAACGGCGTGACGAAGATCGCGCTGGGGCATCATCGCGACGATATTGTGGGTACGTTCTTCCTCAATATGTTCTACCAAGGCAGCCTGAAGGCGATGCCGCCCAAGCTGCGCTCGGACGACGGACGTCACGTGGTCATCCGTCCCCTTGCGTACTGCAAGGAAAGCGATATCGCCGAGTACGCCGAGCATAGGCAGTTTCCGATCATTCCCTGTAACCTCTGTGGTTCCCAGGAGAACTTGCAGCGCAAGGCCGTCAGCCGCATGTTGCAAGAGTGGGAGCGTCAATTTCCCGGTCGCAGCGAAACCATGTTTCGCGCGCTGGGCAACGTGGCGCCGTCCCAGCTGGCGGATCGGCAATTGTTCGACTTCGCTTCGCTGGGTTCGCGCGACGGCGCCAAGCGCGCGGACGTCCACGGCTGGTTGGCGGGAACCGATGGCGAAAGCCATCAATGATTTTCAGGCGGACGTTTAGACGTCCATAGTCCCCATCTTTAATCGAGTAGAACCGTGTCCCATTTTGCATCCGTTGAAATGACTCCAGGCGATCCGATCCTGGGCCTCACCGAAGCTTTCGTATCCGATGCGCGCCCGGGTAAGGTCAATCTCGGCGTGGGCATTTATTACGACGAGAGCGGTCGCATTCCCGTGTTGCGCGCCGTACGCGAGGTGGAAGAGGCGTTGGCGAAACAATCGCTGCCGCGCGGCTATCTGCCCATCGACGGTTTGCCGGCTTACACGCAGGCGACGCAGAAACTGGTGTTCGGTGCCGAGTCGCCGCTGCTGGCGGCAGGTCGCGTGGCGACGTCGCAGACCATTGGCGGCAGCGGTGCGCTGCGCGTTGGCGCCGAGCTTCTGAAGAAAGCACTGCCCAAGGCCAAAGTGGCGATCAGCAGCCCAAGCTGGGAAAACCATCGCGTCGTCTTCAATGCCGCCGGCTTCGAGGTGGTGGATTACGCCTATTACGACCCTTCCACGCACGGCGTGGATTTCCCCGGCATGCTGGCCGATCTCAACAAGATGGAGCCGGGCACGGTCGTGCTGTTGCATGCGTGCTGCCACAACCCGACGGGTGTGGATCTCACCCTGGAGCAGTGGAAGCAGGTGGTCGCGGCGGTGAAGGATCGCGGTCTGCTGCCCTTCATCGATATGGCTTACCAGGGTTTCGACAAAGGCATCGAGGAAGATGCCGCGGCCGTGCGTTTGTTTGCCGAGTCGGGCATCGAATCGTTCGTGGTCGCCAATTCGTACTCGAAGTCGTTCTCGCTGTATGGCGAGCGTGTCGGTGCGCTGTCGATTGTCGGCGCTTCGCGCGAGGAAGCCTTGCGTGTGCAGTCGCTGGTCAAGCGTATTATCCGTTCCATCTACTCGAGCCCGTCTACGCACGGCGGCGCGCTGGTGGCGGGTGTGCTCAATAGCGCCGAGTTGCGCATCGTGTGGGAGCAAGAACTCTCTCAGATGCGCGAGCGCATTCATGCCATGCGTGCCGGCATGGTGGAAAAGCTCGCCGCACAAGGTGCGCCGCAATTCGGCTTCATCCAAAAGCAGGCGGGCATGTTCTCGTATTCGGGCCTCAGCAAGGCGCAGGTGGACCGTCTGCGCGAAGAGCATGCGATCTACGCCATCGGCACGGGGCGTATCTGCGTGGCAGCGTTGAATCGCAACAATCTCGATAACGTGGTTGCAGCCGTCGCTGCCGTCATTCGCTAAAACTTCCATGATCGTCGCCCCGGTGTGAGCCGGGGCTCAGCGTCTTGTGTCATGCATAGGTCGCTGAGTCCCGGCTTGCGCCGGACGACGGATATTCGCCATCGGATCCTGCATGTTTTTTCGCAATCTCACGCTGTTCCGCTTTTCTCCCTCGGTTGCCGACGATCTGAAGCGCCTCGACGAGGCGTTGGACGAACATCGTCTGCGTCCTTGCGGGCCGCTGGAAATGGGCACGCGCGGTTTCGTGCCGCCGGTCGGCCGCGGTGACGATGCGCCGATGACGCACATGGTCAACGCATGCACGTTGATCACCGTCGGCAGCGAAGAAAAACTATTGCCCGCCGCGGTCGTGAACGACGAACTGCAGCGCAAAGTGCAAAAGGTCGCCGAAGAAGAAGGCCGCAAGGTCGGCGGTCGCGAACGCAAGCGTATGAAGGAGGATTTGCTGACCGAACTTCTGCCGCGCGCGTTTGTGCGCAGCTCGCGCATGTCGGCGTATGTCGATCGCAAGCACGGATGGCTCGTGCTCGACACCGCTAGCCGAAAAAACGCGGAGAACGCGCTCACGCAAGTGCGCGAGGCGCTAGGCAGCTTTCCCGCTGTACCACTGGCCCCGGAAGAAGGTCCGCGCGTACTGATGACCGATTGGCTCGCCAACGGCAATTTGCCTGGCGGCCTCGTACTTGGCGACGAATGCGAACTGCGCGATCCGGCCACGGCTACCGGCGCCATCGCGCGTTGCCGTCGTCAGGATCTCGATGCGGAAGAGGTGAAAGAGCATCTGCGCAACGGCAAGCAAGTGTTCCAGCTGGGCTTGGTGTTCGACGATCGCATCAGCTTCGTGCTGGGCGAGGATCTGGTTGTGCGCAAGCTCAAATTCCTCGACGCCGTGCTGGACGAAATGGGCGACAGCCAGCAGGACGCCGCCGCCGAAATGGACGCCCGATTCGCCCTCCTGACCCTGGAGCTGGAGCGTCTGCTGGCCAAGCTGGAGGAGTGGTTCGGGCTCCCCAGGCCCGAGTAAGCCCCTCCCCGGGCCCGGGTTTGGGACCCCCTCAGGCGTCCCACCCCGAGTGAGACGCGCGCCAGATCGCGCTTCCTGCAAATGAGGCAAAAAAGCCCTTGCGCCCGGGCTCCGCGCCCCACATTCTGCCTGGGCCAGGGCACCCCTTTTTGGCCCTGGGAGCAGTTCCGAAAGGCAGACCCCATGGCGTATCTCGACGGCGACTGGCTGGAGTTGGCAACACCCAGCGGCAATACCATCCGCGTGCTCAAAGCGTCACATCCGCGAGCACGGCGGCTGCGCCTCACCGTGTCCACAAAAGGGGCACGCATCACTTATCCGCAAGGCACGCATCCGTCGCAGGTGAACGCGTTTTTGCGCCACAACGCCGACTGGCTGGAGCGAAAGCTCGACGAACTCAATCTCGTCGTCGAACCGTTGCCGCCATTGCGCTTGGGTGCGCCCATCGAATTTCCGCTGCGCGGCGAGATCGTCACGCTGGATTGGGCCGAAGGCGCGTATCCGCGCGTCGTGGCGCACGACGGTGGTCTCACGCTGGAAATTCCGCGCCCGCACAGCCGCGCATTGCCCGTTGCGCGCGGCTTACTAGCGTCGTACTTCGAAACGCAGATCCGTCGCGACGTGTCGCGCTGGCTCGCCGGTTACGTGCCGCAACTGGGGCTTGCGCCGACGGCGTTGCGGATTCGTCCCATGAAGAGCCTTTGGGGCAGCTTGGATACGCGCGACCGCATCAATCTCGATCTTTCCCTCGCGCTCGCACCGACCGCCGCCTTGCGTTACGTGCTGGCGCACGAGTTGTGCCATTTGAAAGTGCGCAACCACTCGCCGCGTTTTTGGGCGCACGTCGAATCGATCTTTCCCGATTGGCGCGAACAGCGCGATTGGCTGCGTCAAAACGGCGCCATGCTGAAGGCGGAGTTGGACAGGCTGATCGCCGACGTGGCCGATTGAAGGTTGGTTTCCACCGTTGCGGCCAGGATGCATGCCATGCGCTATTTCTTCTGCAAAC
>DATJMR010000369.1:0-6263 GCA_035508595.1 Dyella sp. | reverse complement strand
ATGGCGGCAGGCAAGCAGCGCGAGATCGAAGATTTCCGTGTGCGTTATGCCGCGTGGCGCGATAAAAATTGGCCCAACGATCACCGTTACGACAACTGGGTTGCGCAGCCGATCAATAATGCAACCTTGCTGCCGTTCGGTCTCTACGATCAATGGGTGCAGGCCTTTGCGGCGATCTTCAAACAGGTCGACGGACGATGGCCGGATTTCTTCGAACGCGTGCGTGTGCTGGTGAAAGAACCCCAGATCCAGCGGGAGAACCAGCTGCGCGATGTAATGAAGGTCGGCGCGAACTAATCGCCAGTGTTCGCATCGCTAAACTGAGTTTTGTGTTTGGCCATGTACTGGAGATAAGCCACCACCGCGTCGAGATCCGCATCCGATAACGATGCCTGCGTGGGAAAGCCCGTCATTTTTCCTTCGGGCCAGCGCCGCAACGTCTGCGGATTGCGGATGAACGCGCGAAACATGGCCGTGCTCAGGTACTCGGTGGGGTTGTGCGGAATATTGAGGTCCGGTCCCATTCGCGCATCGCCTTGACCGTTGAGCGTGTGGCAGGCAAAGCAGGTGCGCTGAAATACGACGTAGCCACGGCGAACGGGGCTGTCAGCCGGCACAGAGGCATCGGGCGACGTGGCGGGAAAGCGTGTGGCCGCGTCTTGCGTGCGCTGGATGAGCGCGAGTTGATAAGGCCATTGTTCGCTGCTGACGTGAGCGGCGGCAGGCCGCAGCCATACCAGATAGAAGGGGCCTGCATCGCCTTTATGGTGCGGAAGCGATGGCCATGGTTGCTGCGGGTTTTCCACGGCGAGCCAGGCTTGTGCGCCCGCCTGATTGAGAACGGTATCGGCGTCGATATCGACCGAGAAACCATCGTTCGCAACGAACTTTAAACGGTCTCCCTTTGCCAACCCCGGCAGCAGCGCGCGCAGTGGCACGGTGCGATAGCTCATCGTCCGGCCGAATGCGACGTCGTCGGGGATGGTGACGGTTTTTGTGTCGGAGCGCGCCAGCAGTTGCGCCGTGCTCCACACGCGCACGCCACCGCGACCAGTATCGATACGTAAATCGGCGGCATGCAACGGCAGGATCCAGCACAAAGCGAAGAAGGCGAGACAGCGGCGCAAAAAACACATTCAACCCACTCCTGTTCTTGTGCTGACAAGTACTTAGCAAACCATGCAGATGAAACCATACGGCGTTGAGGTCGTTAGCTATCGGAAAGCTGAACCGATTTGATGGCCGCCTTGAACTTCATCCACGCGGACCACACTAACTCTTCGTATCGCCGTGAGGCGACGACCGGATGCCACAGTACATCGTGTCATCCAGGGGTCGGTTCCTAGTTTACCCTCCCCCCGGAACGCGACCTAACAAGCCCCGGCAGTTATTCCCCTGGCTGCCGGGGTTTTATCTTTTCCGCGCACCGCACTCCCTGTTCAGAGCGAGGACTTCGGCGGGATAATGCCGTACGCTGCGCTGCGTGCGCGATGTACCTTATCTCCTCCGACATGGATGCTCCATGATCGTCAGCTCCCTGCTCGATACCGATCTCTACAAATTTTCCATGATGCAGGTCGTGCTGCATCAGTATCCCGCTGCGCACGCGGAGTACCGCTTCAAGTGCCGAAACCCTGGCGTCGATCTGGTTCCCTGTATCGATGAAATCCGCGAAGAATTGCACGCACTATGCAGCTTGCGATTCACCGAGCAGGAGTTGAGCTACCTGCGGAGCTGGCGCTTTATCAAAAGCGATTTCATCGATTTTCTCGGCTTGTTCCAGCTCAACGCCAAATACGTGGAGATCGCTCCTTCAAAGTTGAATAACGGCGAGATCGAGATTCGAATTTGCGGTCCGTGGTTGCACACCATTTTGTTCGAAGTGCCGCTGCTGGCCATCGTCAACGAGGTGTATTTCCGCCATACGCATCCCGATCTGGATTTGGCCGAAGGGCGCCGACGGTTGAAGGACAAGATCGCGCTACTGCGCGACACGCCGGGCTACGGGGAGTGCCGCATCGCCGATTACGGTACCCGCCGGCGCTTTTCGCGCGAGTGGCATCGGGAAGTGGCAGCCACATTGCGTGAAGGACTGGGCACCCAGCTGGCCGGCACCAGCAATGTCTGGCTGGCGTGGCAACTTGGCCTGCGTCCGCTCGGTACGTTGGCGCACGAATATCTGCAAGCACACCAGGCCCTGGGGCCGCGTTTGCGCGATTCGCAGGTGGCAGCACTGGAGGCGTGGGCGAAGGAGTACCGGGGCGACCTTGGCATCGCGCTTTCGGATGTGTACGGCCTGACGGCCTTCCTGCGCGATTTCGATATGTACTTCTGCAAGTTGTTTGACGGCACGCGACACGATTCGGGCGATCCTTTCGCGTGGGGCGAGCGCGTACTGGCGCACTACCAGGCCAATCGTGTCGATCCGCGCAGCAAGATTCTGGTTTTCAGTGACAGCTTGGACATTCCCAGGGTGATGAAATTGTTCCAGCATTTTCATGATCGCTGTCAGCTAGCCTTCGGTGTCGGTACCAATCTCACCAACGATGTTGGCCCCACGCCGCTCAACATTGTCATCAAAATGATTCGTTGCAATGGGCAGCCGGTCGCCAAACTCAGCGATTCACCCGGCAAAAACATGTGCGAGGACAAAGCCTACATCGCGTATCTACGGCAGGTGTTCGATATCCCCGTGCTGGTTGAAGCCGAGTCCGCGGCTTAACGACATGGATGGAAACAAAGCGTTTATTCCATGCATAAAAAAGCCCGCATCGTTCATGCGGGCTTTTTGTTGACCGCAAGATTTTCAGAACGCCGGTAACACGGCGCCGTGATACTTCTGCTCGATAAACGCTTTGATCTGGGGACTGGTGAGCGCTTTGGCGAGTTTCTGTACGCGCGGATCGTTTTGGTTGTCTTCGCGACCCACCAGGTAATTCACATAAGGCGAATCTTTGCTTTCGAGCAGCAATGCATCCTTGGTGGGATTGAGACCGGCGGCCAACGCATAGTTGGTGTTGATCAGCGCCAGATCCACCTCGTCGAGTGTGCGTGGGAGCATGGCCGCTTCCAGCGGCTTAAAGACCAGGTTCTTGGGATTGACGGTAATGTCTTTTGGGGTTGCCAGCTCGTTGTTCGGATCTTTCAGCGTGATCACGCCGTTTCGCGCAAGCAACAGTAGGGCACGCCCACCGTTGGCCGGATCGTTCGGCAGGGTGACGGTTGCTCCATTCGGGAGCTGGTCCATCGATTTGTACTTGTGGGAATACGCGCCGAACGGCTCGATGTGCACGCCGGTAATCGTCACAAGATGCGTGTTGTGCTCCCGATTGAACGTATCCAGGTAAGGTTTGGTCTGGAAATAGTTCAAGTCGATAGTCTTTTCCACAACCTGCGTATTGGGTTGCACGTAGTCGGCGAAAACTTTGATCTGAAGATCCACGCCTTCCTTCGCCAGGATGGGTTTTACTTCCTTGAGAATTTCCGCATGGGGAACAGCCGTAGCGGCGACGGTGAGCGTCTGGCTGTCGGCATTGCCGGGGCCCGAAGACGAGCAGCCGGCCAGAAGCGAGACGGCTGCCAACAAAATCATCAGCTTTTTCATGGGGTCCAATCCTGATGCGATGCACAAGAATAGCCGTCCATACGGCCGGATGCAAAGAAACCGGATTTTTTTCAGAACCTGATCGTGCGGGTCAACGCCGGGTGTAGTGCGCCACAATGCGGTCGCCCAGCATCTGCAGCCATTGCACCAGCACGATCAGCAGCAACACCGTAACCACCATGTAGTCGGATTTATAGCTGAGATACCCATAGCGGTACGCCAGATCGCCCAGGCCACCCGCGCCGATCGCACCGCCCATGGCCGTGTAACCCACCAAGGCAATGGCAGTCACGGTAATGCCGGCCCACAGGCTGGCGCGCGCTTCGGGCAATAGAACGTGGCGCACGATCTGCCAGGTGCTGGCGCCCATGGCCTGCGAGGCTTCGATCACGCCGTGCTCCACCTCGCGCAGCGCCGTTTCCACCAGGCGCGCGAAGAAGGGCGCTGCGCCAATGACGAGCGGTGGGATCGCGCCGCGAATGCCAAGCTTGGTTCCTACCAGCACGTAGGTAAGAGGCATCAATACGATCATCAGGATGATAAAAGGAATCGAGCGCAACACATTCACGACAAGCGAGAGCACGCCGTAAAGCTTGGGCATGGCATGCAGCTGCCCTTTTCCGGTGAGAAAGAGCAGCACGCCAAGTGGCAAGCCGATAACCACGGTAAGCAGGAGCGACCCGCCGAGCATAAGCAAGGTATCGATGCAGGCGTGGCCCATCTCGCCCCAATCGTCGATGTTGGGAAACAAGGTCTGCAGCAACGGCTGGTGAGCGGCGATCATCGTACAAGCTCCTCGACTTCGATGCCTGCATCGCGCAATGCGTGCAGCGCGGCATCCACGTTGGCGCCCTGCATGGCAAGCGTAAGCTGACCGTAGGGAAGGTCCTTGATGCGGTCGATGCGGCCCGCAAGGATGTTGAAATCGACACCCGTTTCGCGCGTCACCCGCCCGAGCGTCGGCGACCAAGTGGCTTCGCCGCGGAACGACAGGCGCAAGATGCGACCTGGAACGTTTCGGTAAGGCACACGTTCGCCGGCGCCTTCCTCGGGGAGCGCCTCCTCGACAAAGCGGCGCGTGGTGGCGTGTTGCGGATGCAAGAACACATCGGCCACTGTGCCGTGTTCCACGATGCGGCCCGAATCGAGTACGGCCACGCGATCGCATACGCGTCGCACGACATCCATTTCGTGCGTAATCAGCACGATGGTGAGTTTCAGTTCGCGGTTGATTTCGGCAAGCAGATCCAGCACCGATGCCGTGGTTTGCGGATCGAGTGCACTGGTGGCTTCGTCGCACAGCAAAATGGAAGGGCGGTTGGCCAAGGCGCGCGCGATACCTACGCGTTGTTTCTGGCCGCCGGAAAGCTGCGAGGGATATTTGTGCGCATGTGTCGTCAAGCCGACGCGTTGCAGCAGCTCGTCGACGCGCGCTTGAATCGTCTTGCTGTCTTTGTCGCCGGCCAGCCTCATCGGAAAGGCGATGTTTTCATAGACCGTTTGCGAAGCGAGCAGGTTGAAATGCTGGAAGATCATGCCGATGCGCTGCCGGGCCGCGCGCAATGGGGCGTCGGGCAGGGCGGTCATATCCGTGTCGCCGATCAGGATCCGCCCACCGGTCGGGCGCTCCAACAGGTTGATCAGGCGTATCAGCGTGGATTTGCCGGCACCGGAGTGGCCGATGATGCCGAACACCTCGCCGTCCGCAATCTCCAGGCCAAAAGGCTCCAGGGCCGGGATGTCCTTGCCGTCGACGCGGTAGGACTTGTGGACATCGATAAAGCGGATCACGAAGAGCCCTGGCTGATGGTCGAAAATGCCATTCTAAGTCACAAGCGCGACGGTCGTCTGAAGTAGACTGCCCTATCGATATAACGGAGCGACGACATGACCACGGCCTATGACTTCAGCGCGCACGATATTGACGGCACCGAGCGTTCGCTCGGGGAGTGGCGAGGCAAATCGTTGTTGATTGTCAATGTGGCTTCCAAGTGCGGCTTCACGCCGCAATACAAGGGTTTGGAAGAGCTGTGGCGCAAGCATCGCGACCAAGGGCTGATCGTGCTCGGCTTTCCCTGCGATCAGTTCGGCCACCAGGAGCCGGGCGACGAGGCGCAGATCAAGCAGTTCTGTTCAACCACGTATGACGTGACGTTTCCGATGTTTGCCAAAATCGAGGTGAACGGGGACAAGACGCATCCGCTGTACCAATGGCTGAAGAAACAAGCCAAAGGGTTGCTGGGGAGCGAGTCGATCAAGTGGAACTTCACCAAGTTTCTGATCGATACGCAGGGCAACGTGGTGAAGCGCTATGCGCCGAACGACACGCCCGAGAAAATCGAGAAGGATTTGGGCAAGCGGTAAGCGGCTTGCATCTTTATCGTCGTGGCGGTTTGCGCCCGAACGACCATCATCTTGGCGTCAGCTATGCCCTTGGAATGCTGCCAACAATTCCACGATGGCATCGAGATTGCGGCTTGGGCTGGGGTCGTCCGCATTGCGGACGTAGTTGTTGAGCATGATGGCGAACGCCAATCGTTCGCCCGCGGCGGTGGTCACGTAACCGACCAGGCAGCGCACGTTCGTCATGCTGCCGGTCTTGGCATGGACGTTATCCGCGGCGGCCGTGTCGCGCATGCGCCACTCGAGCGTCCCGTCG
>DATJMR010000368.1:0-4929 GCA_035508595.1 Dyella sp. | reverse complement strand
TTCCACCTTCATCCAGCGCGACACCAGCTACATTCGCACGCTGAACATGGTCGAGTACGCGTGGCGCAACAGGTCCGACGAGCTGGCGGCCAAAGGCGCCGATGCGTTTCCGGCGTTCGTGGAGCACGACGACCAGGCTGTCGTTAGACCCACTTCCCAGTCCGTACCTATATTGGTACTGGGTAGCGGCGTTGATGCGTGGCCGCAAAACAAGATCGACCGTTACCTCGGCCTCGCCAATGAACTGTCCGTCATCGCCGGTACGTCGTTGACAGCGCGCGGCCAAGACCGCGGAGCGATGGGTTATTTCTACGAGCCCAGCGAAGCCTTGTTTATGTTCGGCGACAAGCTCGGCAGCGAAGATTTGCGTTTGGCCATGGACAGTTCCGATCGCGCGGCTCTGTTTTCGAAGCTTGCCGCACCGAACATCGACTTCAATGACATACAGGCGCTGCGCAGGCTACGAGAGGGCAACGAAGTGCTCGGCTTTTTCGGGAAGAAGCTGCCGAAGATTCTCTCTTCAGTAGGGAAAAACCCTGCAACCGGCGAACCCTCGGTCATGGGCAGCTTCGTTGCGATGGACGGTGAGACGCCCATCGGCGCCTTTGTCGTCTATGAGCCTATTTCCCGGTTCGTCGATGAATTGCGCAAAGTCACACGCAATGACATGACCATCATGACAGACAGCGGAGAGGTTGCCTTCGATACGGGCCCTTCCGCAGGCAGCGGCACTGTCGCCGCGGCGTTTCATAACTTGCCCGCCGCCAAGCTTTCCGGCGGCGGCATGGTGCGGTATTACCAGGGCGGGCGCTTCTTTATTGCCGAGCGCGTTGTCGGCAGCAACTGGATACTGGTGCGTGTTTATCGCTGGTCGGACATCCTTCGTGGCGAAAGCGCGGCGATGTCGATCGAGATCGTGATGGCCATTGTGCTGCTGGTGATTCTCTGGGCCTTGCTCACCAGGCTGGATCGGAGCGTCTTCGCACCGATGCTGGCCCGCGCCAGACGCGTTTATCAAAGCGATGCTCTCAATCGCACGATGATCGAGACGTCGCCAGTGGGACTGTGTGTCATTCAGCGAAGCGATGCGGCACCGTTGCTGCAGAACGATCTCGTGCGCGGTTACGCCAACAGAGTGACCGATTCGCAGGTCGAGTTCTACCAGCAGTTACTGCAAGACTACGGCAACGCCGAAGCTACGTCGGCCAAAGAGCCGGACGTGCGCGAATTCGGTTTCGTCATCGCCGATGCCGACAAAGAGAACGGCAGGCATCTGCTGGTGGCGGCCAAGCCGATCGTCTACCGCGATCGCGACGCTTTGTTTTGTGTGTTGCGCGACGTTACGACCCGCGTGGAAATCGAGGAAAACCTGCGCCGAGCACGGCAGGATTCCGAGCAGGCGCGTTTAGCCGCCGAATCGGCCAGTCAAGCCAAGACATCGTTTGTGGCGACGATGAGCCACGAGATACGCACGCCGCTAAACGGTATTCTCGGACATCTGGAATTGCTAGGGCATTCAAAACTGGAGCCATCGCAACGGGAGCGCCTTGATCGCATTCGCTTTTCAGCGGACACATTGCTGGCAATCATCAGCGACGTACTCGATTTTTCGCGCATTGAAGCGGGTCAGCTGGACATCGATCCCATTGCGTTCGAACTCAGGCCCTTGATCGAACAAACCGTCTTGCTCTATGCACCCACGGCGCAACGAAAGGGTTTGAAACTCTATTTCAACATCGACTCGGGTTTGGCGACCGGATATGTCGCCGATTCGCACCGCATTCGCCAGGTATTGAACAATCTTGTCAGCAACGCGGTGAAATTCACCCAGTCGGGCCGAATCGTCCTTCGCGCAGGGCAGGTGTCCGATGCGCCCGACGACAAGCCGTGGCTGCGGTTGGAGGTGATCGATTCCGGTATCGGCATGAACAAAGAGCAATTGCGGCAGGTGTTCCAGCCGTTTTCGCAGGCCGACGCCAGCATTTCCCGACGCTTCGGCGGCAGCGGACTTGGTCTCACCTTGTGCCATCAATTGGCCGAATTGATGGGTGGCAAGATCGAGGCGCGCAGTACGCCCGGCGTCGGCAGTGTCTTTACTTTCGACTTGCCCGTCGCGGAGGATAAAAACACGTCGGTAACCGATCCTCACCCGCTCGATGGGCGGAAAATCGCGTTGCTTTCGGCTGTCCCGGAATGGCGTGCAGAAATTTCGGCGTTGCTTGTGTCATGGGGAGCGCACGCGACGGTTGCGTCGCAACCTTCCGAGCTGGATACCGATGTTGCAAAACGTGCCGACGCTCTTGTGATATTCGGCACGGAGCGCGCATGGACCCACGACGAAGAAGCGGATCTCTTTGCGCATGCCGAACGGGTTATTCAAGCAACGATCGACGGACCGCTGATCCCCGAGGTGCGCGATGGCGTCGTCTTTATTTCATATTATTCGGGCGGGGCACTTCGGTCGGCGATTCTCCAACATGTCGCCGCTATCGAAAAACCGCACGAGCCACGCGTATCCATAACGCGAGAGATTGCATCGTCGGTCCATGGCGGCAGGGTATTGCTCGCCGACGACAACGCCGTCAATCGTGAGCTGATCCAACAGCAATTGGAGACATTGGGCTACACCGTCGATGTCGCCGAAGATGGCGAGGTTGCTGCGCAATTGTGGCAGCAGGACAAGTACGCTGTGGTACTGACGGATATCAATATGCCCAACATGAATGGGTATGAATTGGCCCAGCATTTACGTGCGCAAGGTTTTAAGCAACCCATTCTTGCCGTTACCGCCACGGCGCTTGCCAGTGAAAAGATTCGCTGTCGAGAAGCTGGCATTACGGATCTGCTGCTCAAGCCGATTTCGTTGGAGAAATTGGATAGGGCCTTGTCGCACCACGTACCGCGCACCGTCCCCGCGCGCGCTGTAAAAGCCTCGGGGGTCAGCAAATATCCGGAAAAGGTGCGTCGTGTGTTTGTCGAATCGGGAACGCGCGATCTCGAATTGGTTGCCGGCGCCAGGCAGGCACGCGACACGGAGAGTTTGCTTTCTCGCCTCCATTCCATGAAGGGCGCATTGTTGATGATGGGCGAAAGGGAGGTTGCCGAGCAATGCGCGGCATTGGAGAAGCAGATTGAGGCCGAGGGCATCGCCGACTCCGGGCAGTATCTCGATGAGCTTGAATCGGCCATGCGTGAACTGCTTGGGCGGTATACGGAGAGCCTCTAGGGGCGGTGCAACCGAAAATTTCCAGGTAAGACCTCAGCTTGCGTGGGGCCAGCGCAACTTGAATTTCAGGTCGCCTGAACATTGGCAATCCCATAATCGACAATACCGGATGCTTATTCGCAGCGAGGAAACAGCCATGTGCGTGAGCTTGATCAGGCGTTCATTCTTCCTGTCAGGCGCCTTGCTTCTCGCCTGCGGGGCAAGTGTTGCCGCCTTCGCCCAAAATCAAACCCCGCCCGGTTCCATGCCCAGCGAGGGGCAGACTGGCGGGGTGCATATGACCCATACGCCCAGCACCCCTTCGGCGGTCAATATGCACGGCATGCATACCATGCCCGCGACGGTAACCGATGCTGACCCCAAAACGGGAATTGTTGACGTTATGACGGAGGGCATGGCTTTGAAGGTGCATTTTCCGCCAGCATCCATGGTCAATTTGAAAGCCGGCGACAAGATCGGCCTGTATATGGGTTACAGCCAGGCTAACGTCGTGAAGTAAATGCAAACCGTGACGGTTGAGCTATCAACCGGGCGCGGATAAGCTTGCGCCTCATGTCTCAGCCATTTTTTCTGCGCCGCCTTTACCGCTCGCCTAGTGTGCGAGCGGCGATGCTGTTGGCGTGGCTGCTGATGACTGTTTCTCTGCCTGCCATGTCCGTCGACGCTACGGCCGGCACGGCAAAGGACGGGCATGCACTTGTGATGGATCACGTCACGCACGGCCACGCTGCCGCGATCAGTTCCCATCACTCGGATCGCTGTTGCGGAAGCACGACTCATCTGGCGTGCCACTGTGAAGCGATGTGCGGCAGCTTGTTGCTTCCCTCGGTGTCCTCTTTATATGGGTTGACGCTGCTAGCTACTGCTCGTGTGCCCACGCGTCACCTCGACGCTCCCGCCCCCGATCTCATTCCTCCATTGCGACCACCCGCGGCCTGACTGCGCCTAGCGCTGTGTTCGTCCGGTTCCATGCGCGCTTTTGAGCATGGGCTGCCGGGCCGTCCGGTTTTGCATGGAGTCATCGTATGAATACGCTTAACCCGCCGTCCGCGGTCGATTTGTCGCGGCGGCGATTTGTCCAGGGCTTAGCCGTGGGTGGTGCTGCGAGTGCTTTGGGTTTTCTACCGTTCGTGCGCGCCAACGTTTCTGAATCATTTGAAAGCGTGCCTGTGCTCAGCGGCACCGATTTCGCTTTGGAGATTTCTCAGGCCTCTGTCAATTACACAGGAAGGCCCAGCGTTGCCACCACGGTCAATGGTGGCGTGCCAGGTCCCACATTGCGATGGAAGGAAGGCAGCTACGTTCGGCTGCGCGTTATCAATCGCCTGAGAGTGCCCACTTCCATCCATTGGCATGGCGTCGTGGTTCCTTTCCAGATGGATGGCGTGCCCGGTATCAGCTTCCGCGGTATCGCTCCAGGGGAAACATTCGAGTATCGGTTTCAGGTGCGCCAATCGGGTACGTACTGGTATCACGCGCATTCGGGTTACCAGGAGCAAACCGGTTTGTCCGGCGCGCTGATCATCGACCCAGCCGGCAAGGAGCGGGTGGCTGCCGACCGCGAATACGTCGTCATGCTTAGCGATTGGACCGACGACAATCCGGCGAGCATCTTTTCGCGGCTAAAGAAGCAGAGCGACTACTACAACACCGCGCAGCCCACCGTCACCGATTTCATTCGCGATGCCCGTCGTACCGGGCTG
>DATJMR010000367.1:0-28459 GCA_035508595.1 Dyella sp. | reverse complement strand
GGTGAAGTATCAGCATCGGCAAGGTCACTCCTGCCAGGTCGTATGCCTGTATTCGTCCGGCTCGTTAGCGCATGAGTTGGACGAATTCGGCATCGCGGTGAAAGTATGCGGAAAACGCCAGGGCTTCGATCTGTCGGCATTGGCCCAAGCTCGCCGCATGGTGAGCGACCATGCCACGGAAGTGCTACATACCCACAACGCAGTCGCGCACTATCAGGCCGTGCTGGCGACGTGCGGCCTTCCCGTGCGCAGGGTGATCAATACGCGCCATGGCATGGGCGTCAATCGCCGCGCGCGTCGCAGAGAATGGTTCTATCGAGGCGCGTTGGTGCGCACCGACACCGTGGTCGCCGTGTGCGAAGCGGCGCGCAACGACGCGATCATGCGCGGCATCATTCCGCTTTCGAAGGCGCGCGTCGTACCGAACGGTATCAGTGTGGAGGCATTCCAGACCGCCTCCTCGTCGACGCGCGGCGGGGTTGCGCGCCTGCTCGGCCTGCCTGAGCAAACGCGGATCATCGGCACGGTCGGCCGTTTGAATTGGACCAAAGACCAGCTTGGCCTGATCCGCGCCTTCAAGCTCGTGCATCAATACGATGCCAATACGGCCCTCGTATTGATCGGCGACGGCGAGCTTCGCGCTTCCTTACAACAAAGCGCCATGGACGAAGGTGTGGGCGATTGCGTGTATTTTCTGGGCGACCGCGGCGACGTGCGCCAATTGCTGCAAGGCCTGGATATGTTCGTGCTTTCGTCGCTAAGCGAAGGGTATTCGATGGCACTGCTGGAAGCGAGCGCCGTCGCGCTACCTATCGTCGCCACCAACGTAGGCGGCAACGGCGAGATCGTGCGCAACGGTGTCACCGGGCGCCTGGTACCCGCGCAAGATCCCGCCGCGCTCGCCGAGGCGATGCTTGCGCTTTTACGAAACCCCCGGCATGCCCTGGCGCTGGGTCAGGCGGCTCGCGCATGGGTAGAGCGTTACGGATCGCTGGAAACGATGGCAATGCGCTACGCCCAACTTTACGACGGCTCAAAGGAATGACTAACGCAATGAAAGTACTGATCCTGACCAACTTGTTTCCGACACCGTGGGACCCGATGCGCGGCGCGTTCAATCGCCAGCAGTTCGAACGCCTGGGACAACTGCACGACGTGGATGTCCTCACCGCCGTCGACTTCCGGGAACGTCTCGGCGAGCGCCGTGGCGACGTCAAGGTTGGCCGTCTGCACACCGATCATTTCGTTTTCGTGTTTCCGCCCTTTGTCGGCCGCTCGCTCCATGCGATCTGCTGGCTGTTGTCGCTGTTGTGGCAGCGCGGTCGCCAGATACGCAAAGCCCGTTACGACTGCATGCTCGTCAGCTGGGCCTATCCCGACGGCGCCGCGGTGGGTTGGCTGGCACGCTGGCTGGGCATTCCCTATGTGGTCAAGGTGCATGGCAGCGATCTCAACGTGCAGGCCACTCATCTATTGCGTCGCACGCAGATTCGCTCGGCGCTGACCGGTGCGGCAGGTGTGGTCGCGGTCAGCCGCGCACTGGCGACCAAAGCCATCGAATTGGGCACGGAGCCTTCCAACGTGCACGTCATTTACAACGGCGTGGACGCATCCATCTTTTCGCCCGAATCGCGCGCCAAATCGCGCGCAAGGCTAGGCCTTTCGACGTATGCGCCGCTGCTGTTGTTCGTGGGCAACTTGAAAGCCTCCAAGGGCTGCCTGGATTTGCTCGAAGCATTTCCAGCCCTGCTCGCCGCACAACCGACGGCACGCTTGATTTATGTCGGCACCGGCGCTGCCCGCGCCGCCTTGCTGGAACGCGCCAAAGCACTTGGCTGCCTGGATCACGTCGAAATGGCCGGCGCCGTCGCCCATGCCGAGCTGGGCGACTGGTTCCGCGCCGCGGATTTTCTGTGTTTGCCCAGTCACAACGAAGGCGTACCGAACGTCGTGCTCGAAGCGATGGCCTGCGGCACACCCGTCATCGCCACCCGCGTGGGCGGGATACCCGAGGTTGTGCCGCTCTACGCCGGCATTCTGGTGCCGCCCCATCAACGAGAGGCGCTGTCGGCCGCACTTATCGAAGCCGGCACGCGACGATGGAACCACAAACACATCGCGATGCACGCACGCGGATTTCGCTGGGAAGACAACATCAGTCAATTGGATGCCATTCTGCATGCCGCCGTCGACTCGTGCGCCGGCGCGAGGGTATCCGCATGAATATGAGGCCGAAAAAACAGCATTGGTTGAACCTGTTTCCCGATGCATTGGTGCAAACCAAGGGCGCGCGTGAGGGCAATGTCCGCTACCTCACCTTTGACGACGGCCCCGATCCGACCTATACACCGCCGCTTTTGGATCTGCTGGCCAAACACGAGGTGAAAGCGAGTTTCTTTCTGGTGGGCGAAAAAATCGAGCGTCACCCCAAATTGGTGGAACGCATCCTGGCCGAAGGCCACATGCTGGGCAATCACTCCTACAGCCATTGGTCGTTCAAACGCATGACGACCCGAAAAAAACTCGACGAAATTCACCGCACCGATGCATTGCTGAGTGCCTTCGACGGGCGCCTTCATCATCGCATGCGGCCACCGCACGGCTATGTGGGCGCGGACCTGTTGTGTTACTTCGCCATGTGCCGGCGCAGTTTTGTCTACTGGTCTTACGACAGTCTTGATTACCAAATTGAACCGGCGCGCGAACTGATCACCCGGTTGCGCGCAGACCCGCCGCTGCCCGGCGAAATCGTGTTGATGCACGACGACAGCGACCGGGCCCACGACGGGCTCGCGGTGATGCTGCCGGAATGGTTGTCCGACGGATATGCCTTTCGCGCGCTGACGCAGGGTGTGCCGTGAGAATCATCTATCATCATCGCACGCGAGGTCGCCACGTCGAAGGCGTCCATATTCGCGGCATTGTGCATGCCCTGCGCATCTTGGGGCACGAGGTGTCGATCATGTCCTTTCCCGGCGCCGATCCGGAACACGAATCGACGCCACAAGGCAATGCGAAGCGCGGGCGGATCGCCGCAGCCGTCACTCGACTGCCCGGCGTCTTGTTCGAATGCCTTGAGCTTGGCTACAACGTTGTGACTTTCTTCCGCGTTGGCGCGGCGATTCGCCGGCAACGACCGCAGCTAATCTACGAACGCTATTCACTGTTTCTCTTTGCGACGGTTTGGCTGGCCCGGCGGCGCGGCATTCCCCTGGTGCTGGAAATCAACGATTCGGCCCTGGTCGAACGCGTGCGCCCCTTGCGCTTGAAAGGTCTGGCACGGCGCATCGAGGGCTGGTGTCTGCGCCACTGCACCGGCCTCGTATTCATATCGAGTTATTTCCGCGACCAGGCGCAAGCCGCCTACGGCCAGATCGCGCCATCGGTGGTTACGCCCAATGCGGTCGATCTGTCCAAGTTCGACCCTTCGCGTTTCGATGCCGCCAGCTTGCGAGCCGAACGTGGGCTGGATGGCCGCATTGTTTGCGGACATATTGGTGTCTTCGCGCATTGGCACGGGGTGGACGCGTTTGTCGAAGCCATCGCCGCTCGCTTGGCCGAAGTGCCGCAGCTGGCCTTGGTATTCGTCGGTGATGGGCGAACGCTGCCGGCCGTGCGGGCGCTTGTTGCGGAGCGCGGGTTGTCCGACCGCGTACTGCTGCCCGGCCGGGTTGCGCACGAGGACATCGCCAGCTGGATTGCCTGCATGGACTACGCCGTACTGCCCAACTCCAATCACTACGGGTCGCCGATGAAGTTGTTCGAACTGATGGGGATGGGTGTCGCCGTGGTCGCGCCCGACTACGCCCCGGTTACCGAGGTGATCGGCGATGGCGATACCGGCTGGCTGTTTCCCCGTGGCGAAATCGCCGCATGCGTGCAGCGTGTACTGGACTTGGCGACGCAGCAGGACGAACACCGACGCGTGGGCGATGCCGCACGCCGCTATATTCAGCGCGAGCGCCAATGGCGCAACAACGCGGAGCAGTTGCTTACCCTTCTGCCTGCCGAGGGTGCGCGATGATGTGGGCGATCGCGCTGCTTGCCGTTGTCATGCTGCTGATGTTGGCGGTTGCCGTAACGTTCGCCATGCGCGCGCGCAACATGCAAATCTGGATCGGCAGTTATTTACGCCGCCGCCGGCCGCGCGTCTCCGATAAGCCGGTCCACGTCATGTTCTGTTTCGTCGATCATTTTGAACCGGCCTGGGGCAAAGCCGACCTGGCAACCCAGCGTGCGCGCGTCGATCGCTGGTGTCGCGATTATCGCCGACTGGCCGATGCTCATCGCGACGCCGACGGACGGCCGCCGCAACACACGTTTTTTTACCCCGAGGAGGAATACCTCGAGGAGCATTTGCAAAAGCTGGCGTCACTGTGCAAGGACGGTTATGGCGAGATCGAAGTTCACCTCCACCACGACAACGACACGCCCGACAACTTCCGCGCCACGATCGAGCGCTTCAACCGGGTGCTACACGAACGCCACCACGCGCTGCCTCGCGACCCCAAGACCGGCGAGCTGCGATTCGGCTTTATCCACGGCAACTGGTGCCTGGACAACTCGCGCGCAGATGGACGTTGGTGCGGCATCAACAACGAGTTGATCCTGCTGCGCGAGCTGGGTTGCTACGCCGACTTCACCCTGCCCTCGGCGCCGAGCGAAACACAAACGCGCATGATCAACGCGATTTATTATGCGACCGACGACCCAGCCCAGCCCAAATCGCACGACACGGGCGAACCTGTTCGTGTCGGCGGCAGGCCAAGCGGCGACCTCATGATCGTACAAGGGCCGCTTGGGCTCAATTGGCGCAGCCGGCGGTTCGGCATCGTGCCGCGCATCGAGAACGCCGACGTACGCCACGCCTGCCCGCCGACGCCGGATCGCGTCGACGCATGGGTCGATATCGGCGTACATGTCCAAGGACGCCCCGAGTGGGTGTTCGTCAAAATCCACACGCACGGCACGCAGGAGCGCGATATGGATACGCTGCTCGGCGATGCCGCCGACCGCATGCACCGGTACCTGGAAGACACTTACAACGACGGGCGTCGCTACGTGCTTCACTATGTCACGGCACGCGAGGTCTACAACATCATCAAAGCCGCCGAGGCCGGACTTACCGGCAATCCGCACGATTACCGCGATTACGAGCTGCCGCCACCGGGCACCATGATCGCCGCCGAAGCGCAAACCGCGTGACGTGACGGCATGAGCAACGATCTCGTCAGCGTCATCATGCCGGTCTATAACGCCGAGGCATGGCTGCAGCGGGCGATCGACTCCGTGCTCGCGCAGAGCCACGCCCATCTTGAGCTGATCGCTGTCGACGACGGTTCAAGCGATCGCTCGCCGGACCTGCTTCAAGCTTATGCGTCCGCCGATGCGCGAGTACGTGTGGTGCGACAACCATTCAACGGTGGCGTCGCCGCCGCACGCAATGCCGGCATCGCCGCGGCACGCGGCGACTATATTTCGTTTCTCGACGCCGACGACTGGTGGCATTCGGCCAAGCTCGAACGTCAATTGGTCAGCATGCGCGACACCGGCGCCTTGATCAGCTATGCCTCGTATTGGCGCGTTGCCGAAGATGGCCGCGTGCTGAGCCAGGTCGTGCCTCCGCCCGAGGTCGACTGGCAGGATATGCTCGCCAGCAATTTCATCGGCAATCTCACCGGTATGTATGCGCGGCGACTGGGCGACATAGCGTTTCAGCGCATCGGTCACGAGGACTATGTGTTCTGGCTGGAACAGGTACGGCGCGCGGGCAAAGCCGTGTGCGTGGCATCGCCGGAACCGTTGGCGTGGTATCTGGTGCGCGAACGATCCTTATCGGCCAATAAGCTGCGTGCGGCAACCTGGCAGTGGGATATTTACCGCAATGTCGCCAAGCTCGGCATGATGCAGTCGGCGTTCTACATGGCCCGGTATGTGCAGCATGCGATGATCAAGCGCAGGGGCGTGCGCATCTGACACAGCGTCAGGCCATTTCCCGCTCTGTCTTGGCGCAAACGATCCAGGACTCCGTCGTCGCCAGTACTTCGTCCGTTTTATCGCCGAACCGCGCATCCACCGTCAGCCGGCCGTCGCGCAGCAATTTCAGCGATAGCTCGTCGACCGTCGGTTTGACCGCAAGAATGGTATGACTGGACGATTCGAACAACGCCAGGAAATCATCGTGGCGCAGCCGGTTCATATACATGTAGCGGTTTCCGGCGTAGCGATCCCACTCGGTATCGGAATATTGCAGAAAATTGATGGGCGATATCCGCATATCCGAATGCGAAAAATGATCGGAGTAATCCACGCGATGAACGAACAACCCCGTATCGCTGATGATGCGGTTGCCCTCGGCAAGAATCGCAAGCAACACATGGCGCGGAATATGCTCGAAGACGTTGAACGACGTATGGAAATCGATCACGCCGGCATCGAGGCCGGTTCGCGTAGCATCGCCGGGTGCGATATAGGTGATATGAAACAGATCGAGCGCCTTCTGCAGATCGAATTCGTCCTGACGCTGCAGATCAAGCAAGGCTTCGAATCGATTCCGGTTGAGTCGTGGACCGAATAGCACCTGCATTTCTTCAACGTGACTGGCGATGTATTGCAGGCACTCCCGGGTCAGCTCTTCTTTCAGATACGGATTCAGATCGATGGTGACAACGCGCTTGGCACCCATCAGCCAATAGGCCACAGGCGTCATCGGGACACGACCAGTCCCAACCTCGAAAAAGGTTTTGTCCAACGGATCGCGGCCGAGTTTTTCGATTTGCCGCCAGGTTTCGATCCCTGCCCTCAGCCGCGCGACCGGATTGATGCGGCGCAGTCCGCCAAAATGACGTTGGAGCCAATAATAAGTCGCGTAAGAGGACTCCGACGGCAAGCGTGAGACCGCGTTCTGCAGCGTTGCCTTGGCCTTCCAATGCATAACAAAACCCCCGTGCTCAGCGCCGATCAGGAAGATGCCTTGGCCGCCGCCCCGTGCAGGCTGTTCAAGCCTCGCATCAGCGTGCGCCCAGCCGGACCGAGACGATTGGTAATCATCGTCATCAATGCATAGTCTTCGTCGCTCCAATACCGCACCATAAAACTGGCGGGCACGAAAATCGCGACGAAAACCAGGCTGCCGACAATAAAGCCGAAGCGACTGTGGATCACCGCGATACTCAGCCATGCCAGGCCTGTCGTCACGACCGCGACGGCAAACAGCCGCGCCATGGACGCGACCGGCAGGCTGCCGCGGGTAGCTTTGCGCAAATAGAAAATGGCCAGCCCCAGCTCCGCGAAGCGAGTGCCCGCATAGGTGATCATCGCTCCGGTCAGGCCCAAGGCCGGCACTAGCGCGATGCCGAACGCGGCGTTGACGGCCAAAGCGAGCACCGAGATGCGCACGCGGTCGTCCTGACGATCTACCACGATCTGGAACGCTCCGATGCTATTGCTGACCAGGAGCAATCCGGCAAGCACGAGCATGGCTTCGATCGTCGGGATCGCCCCCACGTAACGGCTGCCGTACATCAAAGTGACGATTTCCGGCGTGGTGACCAGGCCGATCCCGGCGATCACCAGGCCGATGGCCCAGTAGAACCGCGCCGCTTCGGTAAGCAGGCGCGCAGCCTGCTCCGTGCCGCTCTTGCCGAACGACTTGGCCATGTAGGGCAACAAGGTCGTAGTCAGGCCGACGGAGAGCAGATCGACCGCGCCACGCGTCAAGGTGGAAGCGATAGCGAAGAAACCGACGGCGGTCGATGTGGCGAAGGTGTTGAGAAAAAACACTTCTATCGTGCTTGAGCGAAGCGAAATCAACAACACCAGCGCCGCGGTCAGGCGCAGGTGCCGCGAAAGCCGCTTGCTGATGTCGCCCGGAATCGGTCCGGCGGAAAACGGCCTGCAGTAGCGACGAAAGGCGAATCGGTTGATCAGGTTCAGCATCAGGCACGCCACCGCGAACAGGGCGAAAAACGACACCATGTTGGTGTGCGCGACCGTGGCCGCGCTAATCAACCCGACGTTAATGACGCCGGCAAGCACGGTCGCGATCGATACCGGCTCGAAACTCTCCTGTCCCTTTTCGATTGCCACGAGCATGGCGTAGTTCGCTTTGGAGACCACCGCAACGATCACCAATACGATGATCGGCCATAACGGCTGATGCCATTCGGACGGACGAATCACCGCGACGCCGGCGACAAACAACACGACGACGATAAACGAACTCAAGTTCTGGTACCGACTCAATCGATACGCGATATGCGACGCCAGATCGGGCCGGCCTGCCCCATCCGCTTCGGCGATGAACTTCGTCGACGACGTCGTCAACGCATGGTTGCTGCAGGTCATCAGCCAACCGCACAACCAGACGGTAAACGCATAACGGCCGAAGTCCGCCGGCCCCAGCGTGCGTGCTATCCAGATGCTGACGACCAGGCCCAACGCGTATTCGAAATACGTGGCGACGGAGACCAAGGTGACGCTTCGCAATACCGCTAAACGTTGTTTCATGGCGTCACGCTTTTGTTAGGTGCGGCCGTTGCGCCGCTGCCAGCCGGTTGGCGGATCAGCCACGCGACGACGCCGCTGCCGCGATTGTTCCAATTGAACCGCCGCAGCGGATCGGCCGGTTTTGCGCACTCGACGTTATAAGACGACGCCAGCGCGTCGAGCCGATGCTTCAATGCCGCGCTTTGTTTGGGATCCTGCTCGAAGTAGTAGGCCGCGGCGACCGGCAATGCGATTTCGACCGTGTGCGCGTCGCTATACCAGCCGTCCGAATCCTCGATATGCGAAAGCGCTTTCGTCTGCGCGTGCGACGAGGACCAGTACCACGCAATCTGGCCATTCGGACCGGAACAGGGATTGCGCCAGTCGTGTTCGAAATGCAGCAATTCCGGCTTGATCCAACCGTATTGCTCCAGGTAACGGCCAAACCCGGTGATCATGGTCGGAATACGGGGATCTTCGGTGACCAGCCACGCATGCCACAGGCCATCGATGATGTTTTCCGTCATCCATGGCGACGTGCCGCGGACGTCCGTCGAGGGATTCCACGAATCGTCTTCGTGGAGATTCCAGCTGTTGCGCCAGGAGCCGTCGTTGCCGAGGCCATCGGGATTGTTGCGCTGATGATCGTATAACCATCCGATGCGATCGTTGACACGCTCCAGATAGCGGTGATCGCCGGTCAATTCATACGCGCTGACGGTCTCCAGCAAGCCCAGGCCGGTCATGCGCTCAGTGAAATGCTGCGACGGACTCGTATAGGGACCTGGCCGGTTGCCCCAGCCACCGTTTTCCCACAGCGTCATCATCTTGTCGACCGTTTCGAGATCGTGTTCGCTGTCATCGCCCGTCAGTGCAAGGGCGAGCAAGATCGGCTCGACATAGACATACTTCACGTCGCACGGTTTTTTGTTGTACGTCCATCCGCCGGCGCAAAAGGGGCTCATCGGCAGACCATCGCGGCGGATGTACTTCATATAAAAGTGATAACTGAGATCGGCCGCTTGCAGATAATCGAAACGTCCGGTGCGTATGTACGCCTTGAACAAGGTCGAAGGCCGGTCGAACAACCACGCGGTCGAATCGTTCACCGGCAACGGCTTGGCCCATTCAAATTGCGTCGCGACATAATTGGCATACGCTTCATCGGGCGACGCCGGAACTTGTGGGCCCGCAATCAGCGAATGGCACAGCCATACCGGACTAAGCGTCGCCAAGGCAGCGGCCACCTTCAAACCTTGCTCGCCGGCTACCAGGCCGCTGGCATAGGGCCATCCGGCCAGATCGCGTTGGCGTGGCTTGCCGATCGAGAAATAAAACGTTTGGGTCGCGCCGACGAGATGCGCATGAAACTGGGTGCGGACAGCGCGGATGCTGTTGTCTTTGGCGTACCACAGCAGCGTCGTCTGGACGGCGGCAGGCACTTCCGCGCCACTTTCGTCGAGAATGCGCAACAGGTGCGTATCGCGCAATACGCCCGGGGGAAACGGGATGCCGACGGATACAAGCACGTCCGCGTCTTTGCCGGCGTTCTGATGCACGACGATGCGCTGGTCCAATGTCGTGTCGGCGGGTACCGCTTCGCCACTCGATGCACTATGCGGGGCCGCGACGGCGTGGCGCGTGCGCGCATGGGTCGATGTACTGCTTATCAGAATGATCGCCACGCCCATCACGACCATCGCAACACAGCGACGTATCCTCGGCGGCATTGAAACGGCGCCAGATGCGGTGAACCGTGACGTCGTCAGCACTGGCTCCATCGCATTCATTCAAGCCACCGATGAAAGCGGCGCACGCCTGTACAGAAGCTGCTGTTCCCAGCGCAACGCGGTAGCGACGATAAAATCGAGATCGTCGTAATGCGGTTGCCAGTGCATGACGTGTTTAAGCCGGTCGCTGCAGGCGATCAGCCTGGGTATGTCGCCGGGACGGCGTGGCAATTCGATCACGTTGAGCGGCTTTCCGCCCACCCTTGCAACGGCATTGACGACCTCGCGCACGCTGTAGCCGTGCCCGTAACCGCAATTCAACGTCAGCGAATGACCGCCACCGCGCAGATAGTCGAGTGCGCACAGATGCGCCGCGGCCAGATCGTCGACGTGAATGTAGTCGCGAATGCCGGTTCCGTCCGGCGTATCGTAGTCGGTACCGAAAATCGAGAGGCTGTCGCGAATGCCAACGGCGTGCTCGCAGCACACCTTGATCAGCAGTGTGGCATTGGGCGTGGAATGACCGATGCGGCCCTCCGGATCGCAACCGGCCACATTGAAATAGCGAAGCACCACATGCCGCATGGCTCCGGTGGCGCTGTGATCGCGCAACATGGTTTCGGACATCAGCTTGGATGTCCCGTAAGGGTTGATCGGAACGGTTGGTGTATCTTCGTCTGCGACGCCGTTGGCCGTCACGCCGTAAACCGCTGCTGTGGACGAAAAAATGAATCGCTCGATGCCGGCATCCGCGCAACAGGCGAGCAAGTTGCGCGTATTGCAGGTGTTGTTGCCGTAATACTTGAGCGGATCGCATACGGATTCGGGTACGACGGTGTGCGCCGCAAAATGCATCACCGCATCCACCCGATGCACCGCCATGACGTGACTGACCAAACCCGGATCGCCGACGTTGCCGATCACGAGTTCGGCGCCCCGCACGGCTTCGCGGAAACCGGTGCTCAAGTTGTCGATCACGACCACATGCTCGCCCCGCGCCACCAACTGCTGGACAACATGACTGCCGATGTAGCCGGCTCCGCCGGTAACCAGGACTGTATTCATGACGACCCATCCGCTGTGACGGGGAAATTTTGCGAGAGCCAGCGTTCGACGTTGTCCAGCAGACGGTTGCGATCGCCGGTGAAGATGTAGGTGTGATCGGCTTCCTTCAGAAAGCGTGTGAACACGTCGGGGTGGCTGACGACCCGACCAAAACATTCGCGAAACTGGCGCGCGTGGTTGAAATACTGACTGATGCCGCCGCTATAGATCAGACACAACTTGAGGCCGCGATCGAGCATGCCGGCGAAATCGGCTCGCACGACCGCTTGCGGTAAGGGCGCCACCGTAAAGGGCGGATCGCCGCTACCGTCGGACGGTGCCTTGCGGCGCGAAAGAATACGCAGCCAACGCTTCATGTCCAGCATGCGCGGGATGTAATAGCGGAGCCGATACCCCAGCGTGCGATACGCGTAGCCATCGAGAAAAACCGCTCCGGCCACCTTGGGATCGCTGCAGGCCACCATGTGCGCGCTTTGCGAACCGGAACACAGGCCGATCAAGACAAAGTGCTTGCATGCCGCCTGCTCGCCAAGCAGGGTCATCGCATCGCTGACGTCCGCACAGATCTGTTGCTTGCGAGTTTGCGATTCTCCACTGGATGCACTGTCGCCGATGGTGGAAAGATCGAAGCGCAACGTTGGATAACCGCAGGCATTCAACCGGCGCGTCATCTCGACATGCATTCGAAACGGCCCGATCCGGTGCACCAGCCCGGCGTTGAGCACGATCACGCCAACCGCCTTCGGCGCGGCGGGCGCAGGCAATCCCGCAATGCCCACCAGATGGCGTGCTCGCCCAAAGCGAAAGGCCTGCTCCTGCATCACGCCGCCTCCCGCATGTATTGGGTGACGGCCTGGATCAGCGGATGCGAGAGAATCGCAACCTCAAGGCGCCGTGGATCGTCCCACGGCGTGGAAATCTCCAGCGTCCTGGTCATGGCCGTGTCGACGGCAAAGCCGTTCAAGGAACGTGGCGTATCGGGCGAAAGCGAATCGAGCAGAAGCGCCGGCACGGTCGGACGCTCGACATGCAAGTCGGCGACCTGCTGGCGAAGGCTGTCGCTGATCGCAAACCCCAGCCATTGCGCAGCGGCATCGACGGGTTTGCGTGGCACCATGAAGCGCCTTCCGTCAAGGCATAGCGCGGACTGCATGGCGTCGAGCCGTTCGACGTACGTTCGGCCGTCCAGCACAGGATCCCATGCCGCGACGCCGGCAAAGCCAGCCTGCGCCGCCGACGCCAACGCAATGCTTCCGCCTAAGCGCGCACCAAACGCGAACAGGCGGTCGACGCCAGTACGTATGCGCAATTCGCCCGCCGCGATGGCGGTATCGGCCAAGCAGCGCTGCCAATCCATATCGATACTGTCGCCCGCCGAATCGCCGGTGCCGTAATAGTCGAAACGCAAAACGGCGATGCCTTCGGCCGCCAGCGCCTGAGCCAGCTGCCGATACAAGCGATGACAACGTATGTGGTCTTGCCCAAGCGGCGGACACAGCAAGACCGCTTTTCGCGTGGCGGCACTAGGCGCGTGAAACAGACCGAACAACGCGCGTTCGGGTCCGAAGTAGAACGGCATCTCCGCCTCGGTACGCGTGCTCATCGCCGGAACACCACGCTGAAATACACTTCGTTCTCGTGATAACTCTGCCCAGCGGCGGTGCTATCGCGCACCTGCC
Organism: Dyella sp.; assembly: GCA_035508595.1. Classification (GTDB taxonomy): domain Bacteria; phylum Pseudomonadota; class Gammaproteobacteria; order Xanthomonadales; family Rhodanobacteraceae; genus Dyella_B. Next base: position 15,498 of record DATJMR010000367.1, on the reverse strand, counting down.
GGATGTAGGAAACGTGCCAACTCCAATGCGGCGTCATTTGATGCCCAAGATCGGCGCCGTAGCGGTACGTTTTGTCGGTACGCACAAACGAGGTATATGTCAGTCTTTCGGCATTGACGAATCCGGTCAGCGCGGTGTTGGGGCTAAGACGATAATCCAGGCTGATCGTGCCGCCGCGCGTGGATTGATCGAAGGTGGAATTGTTCAAATACGAGAGCTTGTCGTACGTTGGCGCAACCGACAGCTGAATGCGTTCGTTGTGGTAGGTGTAGGTCGCCTGAAGGGTTCTCTCCAGGTAAACCTCCGAATCGATCACCAGATTGCCGGTGCTGATGCCGCCGCCCGGGTTATAGAGGAAGTCGGTTGGATTTTCTTCCAGGAGATTGACGACGCTCTGTCCCGGCGGCAAAAACATGTCTTGTGCGGCATCCGAAAACTGGTAGGACGCCGCGACCGACAACGACTGTCGCGGACTGAACTGCCAATCCAGGTCGACCTTCCCCAAAGGCTTGGAATCGCCATGCATGTGATCGAAGTCGATCTTCGACCAGCCTGCCAACACGTCGGCGTTGAAATGGGCGAGCGTGCTGGTGTATCGAGCGTATGCCTCGTCACGCGTGTAGTTGGGCGTGGGAATAATCGTATCAACGCCATCGACCGTTTCGGTGGTCAGGTTGTCGTTGAATCGGACCCGCTGCGATTCGAGGTTCAGCGAAAGCGTGTCCGTCGGATTGAGGTCGCGATACAGGCGGAATGCCGCCATGCCGCGGTTTGAATTGAAATCCTGGACCTTCGATGCATAGCTATTGAGATAGTGGAGCTCCACTTGCGCGCGCATGACGTTGCCGAACTGCAAGTGCAAGGTCGGGCCGAGCGACAGTACGTTGGTCTGCTGCCGGTTGTTCGGTGCGTTGCTCGCCAGGGAGTCCACCGGCTCGACGCCGGCGTAATCCTCGACGGTAAAATCCAGCCGTTTCGGAAGTACGGTCCAATTGGCCTGCGCGGCCAACTGAGTTTGCGTCTGGTTGGCGAATTGATTGCCCAGATAGTCGTCGTACTGAAACGTACCGGTGACATTGGCCTGCAAGATCGACCCCAGCTGCGCATAGCTGAAGTTGAAGCCCGGCATGAATACGTTTTGACTGATCGGGTTGCTGTCGCTCAACGTGATGTTGTCGCTATGTTCGATACTTCCGTAGATCGAGTAATTGAACTGCGACGCCCACAGCGCACCCGGCACAGCGACCAGCGCAAGCGTCATAGCGCGAGCGAGCGTAGTGGATGCCGGCATGTTCCCTCCGGTTATGCGTTACGTTGAATTCGCTGGAAGCCAGTCGCGTCTGGTCCTACGACGACTGATTGAAAACCACCCCTGCCAACTTGCTTGCGTCGAAATTGGCGACAGCCTGATTGACTGCGGCCGGCGTATCGCGGCCATAGCCCACCACGACCACCACAAAGTCGGCCACGTCAGACAAAATACGTGCGTCCGGCGACCCCTTGATGGCCGGACCGTCCAGAAACAGATAGCGATCGTTGTATCGGCAGCGCAGCGAATCGAGCATGGCTCGCATGCGGAACGAAGAGAAATATTCGCCGCCGTTTTCCCGCGACGTACCCGCCGGTACCAGGCGAAGACGCGCAATGCCCGTCTGATAGATGATCGATTGCAGCCCACGAATGGGATGCTCGAGGTAATCGATCAAACCGCCTTTCGCGGGATCCACCCCCAGCGCCTTGTGCTGGTTGGGATAACGCAAGTTGCAGTCGATCAACAAGCTGGTTTTCGCCTCGTCGAAAGCAAACGCGGCCGCCAGATTGCGCGCCACGAAACTGCCGCCCGAGTGCGGGCTGACCGATACCACCAGGGTGATGAAATTCTGGGTTCCCGCCAGTTCGAGCAGGCGCGTGCGAATTTCGCGAAACGCATCGGACTGGCGACGCACCGAATCTTCGCGATGTATCAAACGCCGCTGTTCCAACTGCGCCGGCGCAAGCGCGCGGCCGCCTTCGGTCATCAACGCAATCGAATGACCGGCCGAGGAAGGATCTTCGGCATGGCGCGCGGCCGCTTCGAGCAACTTGTCGCGGCGACTGGTGAAGATGCTTTCGTCTTTGGTGCTCATGCTCACCCCTTGTGCCGGATCCAGAACAGAATCAGGTAAAACGCCGCAACGCCGATGACGATCAGTACCAACGTCACGTTATGCAGCTGTTCGCGTCGGCGGTCGCGAGGGGTCGGATAAAAAGGAATCGTGGCCAGTACGCCCGGACCGATCGCACGCTCCAGCTGAGCGACCGAACGCACCCGTGGATCAAAGCGCACCAGTGCGAACAGCAATCCGAACGGGATGGCAAGGGACAGCAACAGGCCGGCCGCTCCGAAATGGATGAATCGCAAGCCCGAGGGCACCAGCGGCATCACCGCCGGGTTTTGGACGAAGAACGCCAAGCCGCGTTGTTCAGCGTCCAGATTCATCGACACACGCGCGTTTTCGCGGCGCTTCAGAAGATCCTGGTAAACATCTCGATTGACGTCGTAGTCCCGCGTGAGTTCGGCGGTGACATTTTCCGAATTGGATATCCGTTTACTGCGATCCAATTCGGTGGCAAGCATCGCTTCGCTGGCGCCGATTCGGGCCTCTGCCGCGGCAGCGTCGCCCTCGGTGGCGGCGAGCTGAATCTTCAGCTGCTGATAAAGCGGATTCATTTGCACCGAGCTGTCCAGCGGGATCGGCGTGCCAGCGGCTTGCGCCGCCTGCTTGCGCTGATCGGACTGGGCAATCTGCTGCCGCAGATCCTGCATCTGGTGCCGGATACGGATCACGTCGGGATATTGATCGGTATAGGTGAGCAACAGCTTGTCGAGTTGCCCCTGCAGGTCGGCAAGCTGCGTGTCGTAGATACCTTGCGTGGTATGCACGGCATTGACTTCCGATTCGCCGGACAGCTGCGCTTGCAACGCGGCGGCTTGCGAGCGCTTTTCGGTCAGCTCCAATTGCGTATTTTCGATTTGCGTGCGCAATTGGCTGATGCGCGAATTGGTGTCGGCATCGCTGCCGGGCCGCGCGTCGGCATTGGAATCGCGATAGCTTTTAAGTTTGTCTTCGGCGTCCGTCAACTTTCGCCGATAGGTTTCAACCTGGCTGTTGATGAACTCGTAGGCGTCGCGGCTTTCGCGCTGTTTCGAGGCCAGGCTTTCGCTGATGAAAAGACGCCCAAACTCCTGTGTTACCACGAACGCTCGCCGCGGCTCGGAATCGGCATAGCTGATCGTGATCAGATTGCCGTGCGACGTCTGCACTTTGGTGCGGGAGCGAATGCCCTCGATGATCTGGTCCTGCTGGATCGGCGTCGGATGGGTCGCCATCCAGCCTCCCGTCACCAGGACCTGATTGAGCACTTTGCGGCTGAAAATCACGTTATTGGCGATGCCCGCGCGATTGGCATTGGCGGTCGCGGAGGCTGCCCCTTCCATCAGCGGCGTGATGATGCTGCTTTCCTGCGCAAGAATGGTGATCGAGGCCTCGTACTTCTTCGGCCAGAACATGCCGACGATCAAGGCCGCGACCGCAATCACGGCAAAAGCGATGCCCAAGGCCATGCGTCGCCGACGCGCCTCGCTCACCAGCGCAGGCAGCATGCTGCCTAAAGGTGAAAGTTCTCCGACCATGACATCCCTACCCCCTTCCTCGTCCCTAACTTCTCATGTTCCAAAACACTGAGCGCGATCAAAACGCGCGTTGCGGCACCGTAATCACGTCTCCCGGCTGTACGGGATAGTTGTTGGCCAGATCGCCCTGTTGCAGAATTTTTTCCAGATGAACCGAGTACGAAACCGGACTGCCGGCTTCGCCCTTGCGATACAGCTCGGTGCGGTCGGGTGCGGCAAATTCGGTAATGCCCCCGGCGGCCAGTACCGCGTCGAGCACCGTCATACCCTGCCGATACGGAATGGAAATCGGCGTGCGCACCGCACCGGTAACCCGTACCCGCGACAGGTACTCATTGCTGCGCAGCGCAATAAGAATGACCGCGACCTGGGGGTCGCGAACGTAGGACTGCAACCGGTCTTTGATTTCGGCCGACACCTGGTCCGGCGTTTTCCCGCCGGCCACCACATCGCCAATCAGCGGCACGGTAATCCGACCGTCCGGCCGCACCGGGACGCTGACGCTGAGGTCCGGGTTGTGCCAGACGGTGATCTGTAACTGGTCGTCCACACCGATGTGGTAAGTGGTTACCGCCTGCGCATCGGCATTGAGTTTCGGCGGCTCGCTGGAACCGCCGGTCGTCGCGCAAGCGGCGAGCAGCAACAGTAGACACAGCGCAAAACAACGACTGAGGCTCTTCATAGCACTCTCGGCCGATGATCAAAAATGTGACCCCTGTCTCATAATATGCTATTGACAAGCCAGCAAAGCAATACATCGCCTTCACAAAAAAGTGCGTTTATTTTTTCAAAATCGGCGATTTGGCACGCTTTTTGACCGGCAACTCACGGCGTACGGGCCATAAGGCCGGGCATGGCCGGTGGCGGAACATGCCGCCGACGCATGGCTTTTACGATGCCCACAGGCATACGAAAACGACGCACGGACGCACACGCTTTTTAAGCCCGGGGAGTTCGATGGATTTTCTCGAATACCTGATCTATCCGATCCACCAAGCGGCCATCCTTGGCGCTGTCGGTTTGTGTTTTCTGTGCTTTCGACGCTATCGCCCTGCCCTTGTGCTGTTGGCGCTCGGCGCATGCTGGTTATGGCTGTGCGCCACCCCCGCCATGGCCACACGCTTGCGTGATTCGTTGGAACGCCAATATCCGCAGCGAGATGCATCGACCTACGCCAGGGCCGATGCGATCGTGATTTTGGGTGGCGGCGCGTTGCCGCGCTACGACATGGAAGCGAATGCGGACGATGCCACGCGGATCGGTTTCGGCCTGCAGTTGTTCCGCGATGCGCGTGCCGACATGGTGCTGCTTTCCGGCAGCGACCAGGCCCTGCGAATGGCAAAAAGACTGCAACAGGAAGGTGTGCCTGCGGACGCGTTGCAGACCGAATGCGCGAGCACGAACACACACGAGAACGCCATGTTCTCGGCTGTCATGCTCAAGCGCGCAAAACGACCGCGCATCTTGCTGGTGACATCGGGTTTTCATATGTCGCGTGCCGCGGCAGCATTCGCCAACCAAGGGCTCGACGTGATTCCAGCACCGGCGTACGACCCCGTTTATCCATCCTGGCAAGCCCATCCCTGGTGGCCAAAACGGTCCGCGCTGCACTTGAGCGGCCACTGCTTGCGCGAATATGCCGGCATCTGGTGGTACCGACTGCGCGGCTGGACGTGAGCAAGCAGGCGCGCTCCCGCAGCGACCTATTTCAATGCGGCTCGCCGACATACATGACCACGACACCGGGCACCGATGGATGCAAAGCGAGCGCAATCGTCGCTTCCGCCTGATCTGCCATCAGATGCATCAGACGTAACGGTGCGGGGTGATCGAGCACGGGCTCGTTGCGCTCCAGACATACATCCATGGTTTGCAGGGCGTCGTGAAGCCCCTCGCCCGTGGCTTTCAAGACGGCCTCCTTACGCGTCCAACAGCGCTTGAACAGCGTCAGGCGATCGTCCGATGGTGCTTGCTCGATGTAGCGACGCTCAGCCGGATGGGCGATGACTGCAAGAAGGTCGCGGTAATCCTTGAGGCGCGCAAACGTTTCGACATCAATGCCAACCGATTCGTCGCGGCTTACGGCGCACGCGACCCACGATCCCGAGTGCGAGAGGTTATACGCGGGCGCGTTGGGCAAGAAAGGCTTGCCGCGAGGCGCGATCGAGAACGCGCATGGAGTCGGTATACCTCGCGGGCGAACCAGATGATGAACCAGATTGCGCCCAAGCACGAAGTTGTGACGATCGCCGGGTCGGCGATAACGCGCGGCACGCTGGCCGTCGGCATCGGCCAATAAACGCTCGTCGGCGAAGGCGTCCATGCCGTGCAAGATTGCCACGAAAACATGGCCTCGCCGCAGTGCATCGTCGCAGGCATCCCGGGCCTCGCGCCATAGCGCAGCGGGCGTCGCCTTAATCGTGTTGAGCACGCACGCAACGCCAGATTCCCGGGTGGCACCTCGTGCAGACACCGCCTGGACTCCACCGTGCGTATCGGCTGAATCGTTCATGGGTAACACCTAAGCGGTCCCTTGTGCGCCGCCTTCGTCCCAGCGCGCGAGCAGGTCGCCGATCAATGCACCGCGTTGAGCATGGAGATAAAAGTGATCGCCGACGAAGCTGCGGCATGTGAAGCCGGGTGTCGCCCAACGCTCCCACGCCATCATCTGTCCTGGCGGAACATGCGGATCGTCCAAGCCCGCGTAGGCGGTCATCGGGAAACGAAGTTCGTTGTCGGGCGCCACATAACTGTCGATGAGGTTGAAGTCTGCGCGCAGTACCGCCAACACGATTTCAAGGTATTCGGGATAGGCGAGAAGCTCCTTCGGGGTGCCACCGAAACTTTCCAGCGCGTGCAGGAGTTCGGCATCGCTCAGGGTGGCGCGCGAGCGTTCCTGCCAACACAGCTGCGGTGCGAGACACGCCGAAACGAACAAGTGTGCCGGCTCTGGCAGACCGCGCTTGCGCAACTGTGCAGCCAGCTCGAAGCCGACCACGGCGCCAAGGCTATGCCCGAAAAAAGCGAACGGCAGGTCCAGCGGCATGACTTGCAGCAGCATCCCCGCCAACTCGTCCATCCGATCGAGCGGTGCTTCGGCAAAGCGCGTTTCGCGGCCCGGCAATACGGCGGCCCACACTTCCGTCGTCAGCGTGATATGTCGGTGCCAATCGGAGAACAACGAAGGGCCGCCACCGGCATGGTGAAAACAGATCAGGCGGCGCCGGGCACCCGAACTCGTGCCAAAACGCCGAAACCAGCGACCGGGATCGGCCGCATTCGCTCGCGCGTTCACGACCATGGCAGATCCGGAACGACCGGGTGATAAATGCGCATGCCCCTTTTCCCAGAAAGTTTTCCTGCGCTTTGAGCGCAGGCACGGGTCACTCATGCCGACAGCCTGAAGGGTCGCATGTCGTTGAGCCTTCGCGCGTATCTTAGCCCTGTGCAGACATCCGGTGCTAAGGCGTCGCACCGCCAGCGACATCGCGCGAACGGCCGTGTTCGCGCAGAATGTTCAATACGGCCGCAATCGCTTCCGGCCTGTTCGGCACCTTGTGATCGGAACGAACGACTAAAGTTGTCGTAGAACCAGGAAACAGCGCGCTGCTCAATGGCACGTAGCCGTCTCCAGGCGGCTTTACGCCCGGGAGAACGCCGGCGATCGTGTCGTAGCGAACACCGGCCGCGGGCATCAGTTTTTCATCCGCGAGCGTTACCGGCTCATCGGGCCGCAGACTGGTGATGCTGGTGACGCGGCCCGTCCGGAGAATCGATTCGAGCGCGGGCTGTATGGCCTTGGGGTTCTCGGCGGCGATGCGCATGAGCCCGGTCATCTCTTCGATATGTCGCCATGCCAAGAGCCCCACGACGCGCCCAAGCAGGCCGTCTGCCGAAGGACTTCCACGCTGCGGTGCGGCCATGAAGATAATTTCGTCGACGCCCGGATACGGCTTGAACTGAAAAACGTTTTTGAGCGTGGCCAGGTCGGCGACATCGGCACGCAGGCTATCAAAAGGCGCCAAAAAAGCCGCGTTCCACACTTCAGGCGTACTTTGCGCGCATAGCAATCGCGCGATGACGCCGCCCATGCTGTGCCCGATCAATACAACGCCCTGTCGCGCCGGCGCGTGACCATCCGGGTCGAGCGTGTTCCAGGCTTGGTCGATGTAATGCTGCACGCGATAGCGCTCCACCAACAATGGCGCATTGCTTTGATACACGATGTGCCAGATCTGATAGCGCCGATGCAGCTCGGCATCGCCCATGATGGCATTGCTCAATCTCGCCCAGATCAGCGGGCTTCCGGCAAGGCCGTGAATCATGATGATGGGGGTTTTGTTCGGATCGTAATCGTCCAGAAGAAACAGACCCGACCGCTTGCCTACTTCCGCACCGCCGATCATGCCCCACCAAGCCAGTCGCTTCAGGCGCGTTCGTTCCAGCAATTGTGCGTAGGGCGCCGAAACGTCCTCGGCAAGTTGATAGGCGTTAGCGCCCGCAACGTGTTCGGGTTGGCGCTCCGGGTTTTGCACCACCAAAACGGGCACGTCGTCGTGAGAATCGGCGGACGGCGCTTCCAGCCACAGGGTCGCCGGCCGAAAAATGCCCTCCGGCGGATAAAGACGACAAATAGGCCGATCGGAACATGGCAACGCGAACGCGACGAGCGGCACGCCAAAGCCTGGGTGCCGATGGCGGACGCCATCCAGCGCATCCATCTGCACTTGGTCGGCGGGTTCCAGATAAACGCTTTTGCCGAGGCTATCGGGCATGCCTCGAAATTCAACTCGAATAGCAATATTTCCAAGCGATGCGTGCCCCGCCGTGACCTCGATGAGACCGCCTTGCGCCACGAGATCGAAGAAAGCGCGACTGCATTGCGTCGCGAGCAAACCGGCGGCCGTTTCGGCAGCCGCTTCTTTGGCAACCATCGCGTCGTGCGCAAGCGTTGCGCAGTGCAGCCAGGCTTCGGCCTGAGTCCGCGTCGACTGTCCGCGGATGGCCTCTGCTTGCCAATCTTGAGCTTTCTCAATCAGCGCCTGGGCCGAAACGCCAGCAGAGCGGCTCTTTCCCGTCGACGCGCAACCGGACAAGCATGCCACCCAAACCATCCAGCTCATGCACACAACCATGCGCGCGGCGAACGGCCCGCGCGACAAGCGGTCATGCTTCGAAGAATCCGCCATCATCCGACGTTCTCCGTGCCCGAAGAATGTGCAATCGCGATCTACGGCGGTCGAACGCGCAGGGCCGACGCCGGCTGCGGAAATTATCGCGCCTTTGGGCTCGGGCTCCTACACGATCGGCACTTGGCTGACGTTGTTCTTCGGGTCCATCCAGAACGATTCGTTGACAAAACGCCCGAAGATTTCACGCGGCAGAATGGAAGCGCGCTCGATCGGCTCGATCTTTGGGCGTACGGTATGCAGGCCAGGCATGCCGACGCGCGCGTCAAATTCGTCCGCGCTATAGGCGATATGGTCGAAATCGTGCTCGAACCAGGGTTCGCCGATGAACTGGTACACCGCGCGCATGGCCGCTGCCGGGTTGCGCACCAGACTCTCGTAGGTGAGCAGCATCAAGTGACCGGGGGCATATTGGCCATAAAACGCATCCTTGGTGGCCTGGAAGGCGAAGCCCACCATGCCGCGCGGATCGGTCAACGCCTCGACGCGCGAGTAGACCGTGGTATTGGTGTCGAATCGAAACACTTTGCTCACGCCGACCGGCTGCTTGCGCACCAATCGTTCCATGCTGTCCAGCACCCACGACAACTGGCGTACGCACGCAATGACTTTCGCCTGCGGAAACAGCGTGTCGAGCAACTGCATCCGGCTGCACCACAGGCGACTGGTATCGAACACGAGACTCGCCTCGCCATACCCCGCGTAGAAGCTCTCGACCAGACTGCGCAGCATCGCAATGCGCTGGTCGTCGGAAACCTCGAACGAAAAATCGTTCTTGCTGCTCGCCTCGGCGATGACCACGCCCATGATATCGGCGAGCGGACTGGTCATGCCTGCGCGGAAACGCGGGTTCTGGTTGAGGATGGCGGCCAGGAGCGTACTGCCCGAGCGCGGCATGCCTGAAATGAAATGAAATTTCGGGGCTGACACGTAAGCACTCTCCTTTGGATCGATGGCGTGAATGGCAGCAAAGCGCCCCGCTCGGGGTATCTGCCGGATGGTACGCGATCAAGGTTGCGGCGTCGGCGCCGTCGATGCGCGGATGCACATGTTGTAGTCGACCTCGACCATCCTCGCCTCCCCTTTATTGAGCACGCGAAGCAATAGTTCCTGGGTGGCGCGCCGGCCCATTTCGCGCACCGGCTGGTGAACGGTGGTGAGCGGCGGCCACACTTGCGTCGCGATCGTCGTATCGTCAAATCCGCAGATGGAAATCTCGCGAGGGATCGACACACCGGCTTCCGCGGCCGCCCAGATCGCACCGACCGCCATGTCGTCGTCGGCTGCGAAGATCGCGGTGGGCCGATTCGGCAATGCCAACAACTGCCGCATCGCTTCGACGCCCGACTCGAACGAAAACCGGCCTTGCACCATATAAGCGGGGTCTTCTTTCAACCCTGCGCGCTCAAGACCATCGCGATAGCCCGCTAGACGCCAGATGCCGGCACCGTGTTCCGGATCGCCGAGAATGTGTGCGATGCGACGGTGACCCAGCGACACCAGGTGATCCACCATCGCGGCCGCCGCTTCGCGCTCGCGCAGGATCACGCCAATGCAGTCATCGGATTGGCGCGGCGCGATCGAGGCGAACGGCAGACCGTTCTGACGCAAGCAATCCAGCAATTGTGGATGGTCCGTGATCGGCGGCGTGAGGATCAACCCGTCGGGCTGGTGTCGCGACAGAATATCTTCGACCCGCTCGACAAAATCCGCCGCCGTCGATACCAGTGGCTGCACCATCATGCTGTAGTGCTGAGCCTCGCACGCCTCGAGCACACCCGCTTGTACCTCCATGATGTAACTGGGCGAACGGTTGTCGTACAGCAAGCCGATCATGAAGGAACGCTTGGTCGCCAGGCTGCGCGCCGAGGTAAGCGGCCGATAGTTGAGCGACGCAACCGCGGACTGCACGCGCTGGCGCATGGAGTCGCTCACGTTCGGATCGTTGTTGAGCACCCGCGAAATGGTCTTTTTCGATGTCCCCACGATGCGGGCGACGTCGCTGATGGTCACACGCGTCATGCAAGTCTGGCCTGGTTCAATGAGTCGTTTCCGGCGAAGCGTCCGTCCGGCCCTCGACCGACACCGGTACGCTTCGGGTTGGAACGTTCCATCCGCTCACTTCGATGACCGGCGCCGCATTTCCCTCTGCTGCGCAACGCGCGGTAAGGGTAAGCGATTCGCCGGGCCACAGTGTGACGTCATTGTCGCTCCATAGGACGGGTAACGCGAGCTTGCCGTCTGCACGCTTGATCGAGACATGTTGAAACAGCGCCATGACCTTGGACGATGCGGGTAACGACAGTGTGACAGTCGCCACGTCCTCGCCGTCCACCTGCCGCATCGTGGCTCGAACCTCACCGGTCGCGACCGGCAAAGACTGTAAGCCCGTCATGTCCGCGTAATGCGTCACCGGCGTGAGGTACCAGTTGGAGTGAGCCCAATCGAGCGTGTCCGGTTGAGTGGAAAGCCAATACACGTTGCGGCTGACCGGTTTGCCGTCGGCGGACGCAAGTTCGAGCTCGATGAAGTAGGTGCGCGACAAACCCGTCAGGGCCGGCAGTGTCGCCAGTTGCTGCGTGTGATTGCCGGCCAGATCGATACCCTGCAAGCGCCGCTGATACGGCACGCTTCCATCCATATTGCGCACGCGAATGCTCGCCTGCAAACCGTGTTCGCTCGTAAGCGTTTGGTTGACGACCACGATGGCGCGGGTGTCGTACGAATACTGGATGTGCAACGGCTCGTTGGCTTTCTTGGCGCCGAAATACGCGCCAGCCGGATTCATAAAGTAGTCGTACAGATGCCAATGCAGCGATGGCCATGCGTTGTTGAGCATCCAGTAAATCACGCCGGTCGAGGGCTTGGCTGCGTCCATGTGCGCGTTGAAGGCCTCGAACTGCGCGCGCACGTTGTCGTAGTTGTCGAGCTGGGCCTTGGCGACGAAGTCCGCAAGATTTTTGGGTGCGCCATAGCGCGCGGCCAGCGCCGTGTCGAAATCGTCGATCCGCGCGAACGGCGACCACGCGGCGGACGCGTGATACTGCCGCACCTGCGGGTACTTCCACAGCGCCTCCTGTTCTTGCGGCGAAAGCATGCGGGTTAGGTCTTCCAGCCGCGGAATGTCGGCGCCGGCGCTGACTTCGGAATCGAAACCGAACGCACCTCCGAGCTTGTCGGCATACCAATACGCCGGTGGAATCCACGCGTAAGGTCCAGCCATCTTCATGCCGGAGGGGCCGGTTTCGGCGGTGCCCTGGTCCGATGCGGCGGCGACGATCGGTGTGGGCCAGTCTTGCGCGCGCAACGTGTCGACATACATCTTCGCGATGGACGGCGGCGGCGCGTTGTCGCTGCCGATCAGAAACCCGATGACGGACGGATGATTGCGCAACAGGCGCGCCTCGCTGGCCATGGAGTCTTCGGCCACTTTTTCGTCCGCGGCGCTCCACGGCGCGCCGCCTGTCTTGGCCGCCGATTCCCATTTGTCGCAACACTCCCAGCCAGCCAGGATCATGATGCCGTAGCGATCGGCAAGATCGTAAAACCGCGCGTTTTCCAGCTTGCCTTCGCTGCGGATCGTGTTGAGCCCGAGGTTTTGGACATAGCTGAACTCGGCCTCCAAGCGCTTGGGATCGTCGCGCAGGAACATGTCCGGCGCCCAGCCGCCGCCGCGAATCAAAATGGGCTTGCCGTTCACGAAGAACTGGCGATAGCCCTGCTCCGTCAGTTTGGAACTGACGCTGCGTATGCTGAAGTTCGTGCCGACCTGGTCGGACATCGCGCCATCGACGGTGGCAGTCATCCGCAAGGAATACAGCGGATGATCTCCCATGCCGATCGGCCACCAGACGTTGGGATGGTTGACGTCCAGGCCCGGGTCGGTGCTGGGCGCAAACGAAACGGTCTGCGTCTGATGAGCGGCCAGATGAATGGTCTTGCGCAGCGCAACGCCTGCTACCACGCCCGTAATGATTGCGTCGTGTGCCGCGGCATCGAGATTGCGCACATCCACTTTGACCGTCAGTGCGGCGCGCGCGAGATCGGGCAGCGAGAGCGTCGATGTCACATACGGGAAAAGCAGCTCGATCGGGCCCGTTTGCGCCATGTCGACGCCGCGCCACGGACCCATATTGTTGTCCGGTGGCGTTGGATTCCAGTCGACCCAGCCCATGGAAAGGCTTCTCCTCGGGTCGCCCGGATGCACACTGAGCGCCAGGACATTGGCGCCGGCGTGTACCCACGGCGTCACGTCGAATTCGTGCACGGGATAGGCGCCCGCCACGCTTGCGTGATCGGCGACAAGATGTCCGTTCACCCACACATCGGCGCTGGCGATCATACCGTTGGTGCGCAACAACGTGTGCCGTCCTCGCGCTTGTTCGCCAAGCGTGAATTCGGTGCGATACCACCAGGGGTTCACAAACAGATTGCCGCTGGCATCGGGCACCTGTACCGCCTGCAGGTTATCGCTGTAGAACACATCCTTGTACGCGTCGTTTTCCAGCAACCCGGCCATCACCGTGGCGCGGCCGCTTACCGGATACCACCCTTTCGTGGAAAAGCCGGCACTGGAAATGTCGGCACCGCTTTGCTGTGCCTTGTCGCTGGATTGCATTTGCCAATGCGTTACGGCGGTGATGGAACCGGCGCCTTTCTGCACCTGCGTGGGCGCGAAGTCGGGTTCGGCGTTCGCGAGCGCCACGCTCGCCAAAGCCGCCATCGTCACGAACATCGGTTTGACCAGGATTCGCATAACGTCAGTCGTTCTCAAGATAGGCTTCACGGATTTCCACCGGAGCGAACGGCCAGGATCGATTGACTCTGGCCCAGATCGCAAACACCACCAGGCCAACGGCGATCCACGCACCGGAAAGGATCAGCGACAGCGCCGATGCCGATACGTAAACGTAGACCCATCCCAGCAATGCAATCGCACACGGCACCGGATACAGCCATTGTTTGTATGGCCGGCAAAGCGTCGGCTGACGCTTGCGCAATACTACGAGCGCCGCGATCTGCGCGATGGATTGCACGATGATGGTTGCGGCCAGCAGCATGTTGATGACTTCGGTCAAATCGAAGAAGGTGCCGATCGCCGTTACCACGCCCATTGTGAGCAGCGCCACATGCGGAAAACCATACTTGGCGTGCAGCTTGCCGAACACGGACAGAAACACTTTTTCGTGCGCCGCCTGATACGGTACGCGCGAACCGCCCAGAAGCCCGGCAAACACCGAGGCGAACGCCGTCACGATAATGAGGATCGTCATGACCGAAGCGGCCAGATGCCCCCAGCTATGTTCCACCACCAGCGACGCTACGGATTGAGATTGTGCGATCTGCTGCCACGGCACGACCCCCAGCACACTCACGTTGAGCGTCAGATACACGAACATCATCGCGACCACCGAGACAATGATGGAACCGGGCATGGTCCGGCCCGGATTGCGCAACTCGTCGCCCATGTAAGCGGTGGTGAAATAGCCGAGGTAGTCGTAGATGCCGATGATGAGTCCCGCACCAAGACCTACGAAGAAGTGACCGCCGAACACGCCGGCCGGATAGGTGAAGGCGAAGCTCGGATGAAAATCGGAAAAGCCCGCCGCCGACACGCCAATGACAGAAAGCAACATGATGATCCACAACGCAACCGTGATCGCCCGGATCGATTCGATTCTGCGGTACAGCAACAAGGTAACGACGCCAGTCGCCGCCAAGCTGATGAGGTGCACCGGCCACCACCCCAGGTGCGGGTAGAAGAACTCCACATACTCGACCATGCCGATGATGCCGGTCGACATGAGCAATGGAATCGTCAACAACACCGTCCAGATAAACAGAAACGGCATCAATTTGCCGGTGCGATATTGGAAGGCTTCACGCAGGTAGACGTATGTTCCGCCGGAACCGGGCATGGCGGCGCCCAGTTCCGCCCAAACCAAGCCATCGGCCGCGGCGAGGATGGCGCCGGCAATCCAGCCAAGCACGGCTTGTGGCCCCCCCATCGTGGCAACCATGATCGGAATGGTGATGAACGGTCCGATGCCGCACATCTGGGTCATGTTGATCGCCGTTCCCGAGAACAGGCCGATGGAGCGGTGGAAATCGCCGCTGCGGGTGGAACGTGTGGCTTGTGGATCCAACATGTCAGCCTTGTCGTTGTCGAACGCGGTCGGGATGGATAGTGAAATGACTTCCACGGTTTGTCTCTTGCCTTACGTCATTCCGGCGAAGGTCGGAATGACGGTACGCCCACATTGAATTGGAAACGTTGACCCGATGGCCTGGCGCGTGCCGCACACGCCAGGCTGCCAGCCGCGATTGCCATCACCATTGTCCACGTACGCCGATCATGAACATGCGTTCGGAGAAATTGGAGTGCGCCGGTTGATCGGGCCACACAAGGTAGTAATGCTGATATTCGTTGGTGAGATTGGTGCCGTCCACGAAGATCTCGGCGTACTTGTTGATCTTGTAGGACACCGACGCGTCGAGGTACTTCTGCGGCGCCTCGTACATCTCCATGCCGGTGATGCCGCCCACGTCTTCGGACACCGCACGCCGCGAACGGTAGTTGTACGCAACGCGCGCCTGGAACCGGTCGTTCTGGTACCACAGGATAAGGTTCCCGGA
>DATJMR010000366.1:0-7060 GCA_035508595.1 Dyella sp. | reverse complement strand
AATACGCTATCGGTCGCCAGGTTGTGCACGGCGAAGGTCACATTCCTACACAAACGGTGATTGAGCTTGAGCAATTTGTAGCCGACGCTGCAGTAATCGGCCAGGGAGCGCGTACCGCCGGCGGCCTGATAGTTGCGCGACCATTGCTGCGCTTCATGCACCGAATAAATGCCGTCGCTGGCCTTTTGCAAGGCGCGTTCGCTCAGATCCGTGGCGAAGATTTGCGTACGATCGTAGAGCCCCATCTCCTCCAGCAAGATCGCCAGGGAGTACACCTCCTCGCCGTGCGCGCACCCTGCCTGCCAAATATTGATGTGGGGATAGGAGGCCAATAGCGGAAGTATTTTTTCGCGCAACGCGCGAAACACGGTCGGGTCGCGGAACATGTCCGACGCCGGCACCGTAAGACTTTCAAGCACGTCGGGCAGCAATTGCGGTTCGTGCATCACGCGTTCGATCAATCCGCTAATGGTTTTGCATTCGAGCTTGTTGGCAAGTTGGCGTACACGGCGTTTCAACGAGGCAGGTGCGTATTGGCCGAAGTCGTAGCCGTGGCGTTTGTCCAAGGCCCTTACGAACAGCTCCAACTCGATGTTGTCTAGCTCCGATGCGTCCACGACCGGTTGCTCCATGAATCAGTCGCGCAGCCACATGCGCATCATCGAGGCCAGCTTGTCCAGGTCGATCGGCTTGGACAAATAATCGTTGGCGCCCGCCTCCAGGCAACGCTCGCGATCACCACGCATGGCTTTTGCCGTGAGCGCGATGATGGGCAATCGCTCTAATCCGGATTGCCCACGGATGGCGCGCGTGGCTTCGTAGCCGTCCATGCCCGGCATCATGATGTCCATCAGCACCAGTTCGATGTTCTGCGTCTCGGCCAGAGCGCTCAAGGCTTTGTTTCCGTCCTGCGCCACGCTCACTTGCATGCCCCAGTCGCGAAGGACTTTCGATAGCGCAAAGAGGTTGCGCATATCGTCGTCCACCAGCAACACGTGGCGGCCGCGCAGCCCGTCATGATCGGGCGCCGTTTGCGCAACCCCATGCTTGGTGTCGCGAATGCTGTGCAGGAACAGGCTCACTTCGTCCAGCAAGCGTTCCGGGGAACGCGCACCCTTAATGACGATACTGTCGGTGTACTGGCGAATGCGCAGATTTTCCTCGCGGCTCAACTCGCGGCCCGAATACACCACCACCGGTGGAATGCTGCCGCTGGCGGAAAGTTTCTCCAACATGTCCATGCCGGACATGCCCGGAAGGCCCAGATCCAGCACGACGCAGTCGTAACCCACGTCGGAAATTTTCTGCAGCGCATCCTCCGCGGACCCGGCCTCATCGATCGCCACGTCATCGTGGCTTAGCAAGGTGCGCACGGCGCTGCGTGCGTTGGCGTCGTCGTCCACGACGAGCAAGTGCCGCGTGCGGCCTTTGGCGAAATGAAGCAGGCGTTCGAATGCTTCGTTGATCGCCTCGCGCGTGACCGGTTTGGTGAGGAAACCGACGGCGCCGAGCTCGCGCCCGCGTCCTGCGTCATCGGTGGCGGTCAGAAAATGCACGGGAATATGGCGGGTAGCGGGGTCGCTCTTGAGGCGTTCGATCACGCTCCAGCCATCCATGCCCGGCAGCATGACATCGAGCAGAATGCCTATCGGGTGGTAACGCCGTGCCAACTCCAGGCCGCTTTCGCCGTTCGGCGCATGCAACATGCGATGCCCTTTTTGCCGCACGATATCGGCAAGAATATGGGCGAACGCGGGATCGTCTTCGACGATCAGAATCACACTGTCGCCGGGTGCGATGCGCTCACGATCGTCGTTCATGCCTTCGGTGGGAAGGATGGCGCGCGTGACGGGGCGCGTTGGCGGCACCGATGTGGACAGGGCCGGGGTGCTGACATCCGTGGCCGCGCCCGTGCTGCGCTCGGGCAGCAGCAACACGAATTCGCTGCCTTGACCCACCTCGCTGCGCAGTACGATGTCGCCGCCCAGAAGCGCAGCCATGCGCCGCGAGATGCTCAGGCCGAGACCGGTGCCGCCGAAATGCCGGCTTGTGCTGCTGTCGGCCTGTTCGAACGCGTTGAAGATACGCTCCAACTTGTCGGCCGGTATACCGATGCCGCTGTCTTTCACGCTGATCGCCAAGAGCGGCTCCCCCTTCAATGCATCGGGAACGGGGATGCCGTCGGCGGGTCGGCTGAGGCGGACGCGAATGCCGCCTTTCGCCGTGAACTTGAAGGCATTGCCGAGAAGATTGTTCACGATCTGCTCAAGCCGGTTCGGATCGGTATGAATGATCTCCGGCAAGCCTTCGTCAACGGCGACTTCGTAATCGAGTTTCTTGTCGCGCGCAACGTGATCGAAATTGCGCCGGAAGCTGCGCACCAGGTTTTGCAGCGGGTAGTCCACCAGGGACAGCTCCATCTTGCCGGCTTCGATCTTGGACAGATCGAGGATGTCGTTGATCAAGCGCAGCAGACTCGAGCCTGCATCGTGAATGATGCGTGCCGATTCCACCTGGTCGTTGCTCAGATTCTTGTCGCGATTGTCGGCAAGACTGCGCGAAAGAATAAGTAAGCTGTTCAGGGGGGTGCGCAGCTCGTGCGACATATTGGCGAGGAATTCGCTCTTGTAGCGACTGGCGCGAGCCAGTTCCTCCGCCTTCTGTTCGGTCTCTTCTTGCAGCGTTTCCACTTGTTCTTTTTGCTGCCGAAGCGTGTCGGTCATCAAGCGAAGTTCTTCATTGGACGATTGCAACTCGTCCGCCTGGACACGCAGCTCTTCTTCGGAAGCCAGCAAACGCTGGGATTGTTCTTCCAGCTCGTACGTTTTGGTTTGCAACGTATCGTTGGCAGCTCGTAGCGCTTCTTGTTGCTGACGCATGGTGACGGCGGAAATGCGCAATTCGTCCGCTTGCTCGCGCGTTTGTTCGAGCAGCTGTTCCGTATTGACCGCGCGGTTGAGATTCTCGAGCGTCAGCGCGGCCATCGGCAGCAGTTCGTCCAACAGTTGCTGCTGAAGCGGCGTGACGGCGGTAAATCCTGCGAATTCCATGATGCCCACAAGCTGGTTGCGCACCAGCAGAGGCAGAATGATGAGGTGGCTCGGTATCGCCGAGCCAGTGCCGGAGTCGATGCGCAGATAGTTGACCGGTACCTGGTCCAGCAGGATGGGCTGCCGCGACGCCGCGCATTCGCCCACAAGCCCTTCGCCGGGCATATAGGCGTCGGGGCTGTTTTGCAGGCGCAATCCGTAGCTGCCTAACAAATCAAGACGCCCGCGCGATTCGTCGTAACCATAAAAGAGCGCGACGCCGGCTTGGATAAGCGGTGCAAGCTGGCTCACGAAGCGATGCGCGAAGTCGCGATGATTGGTGGCGGCCTGAAGGCTGGTGGAAATGGCGGTGGCATCGCTCTTCAGTTTCGCCTGCTCCCGCGACTCGATCACCATTTGCTTGAACACCTGCAGCGCACGCGAGATCTCGCCGATTTCGTCGCGTCGTTCCACGCCGCGAATCTCGATGGTGTGATCGTGATTGGCGAGCCGGGTCATCAGGTCCGTCAGGCGGCGAATCGGGCGGATCACCATGCGCGAGGTGAGTGAAATCACCAGCAGGCCCAGTACAAGGCCGATCAATCCGCTCGCCACATTGATGTACAGCGTTTCGTTCAACAGCCGATCGACACTACGAGTCCGCGTCAGAAGCAGCTGGCGTTCCGTTTCGCTCATCTCGTCCAGTACCGCCGTGTAATCTTCCACATGCACGGTGCGGCGAGCGAGGTAGTTTTTCTGGATGGCCGCCAGCTGAGCGGCCAATTGTGGATCGTCGGATTTGATAGCCGCTTCCGGAGCGAGGACCAAGTCCTGCATTTCGCGCATCCATTGCGTCACCAACGTCTGGACGCGATCGAGGCGTGTTTGCTGCAGGGTGTTGTCGCTAGTGAGCTGACGCAACTCCGCCAGCTTCACCAAAAGCTCCGCGTTGCTGGTCTTGGCTCGTGCAAGCTCCACCGAATTGTGCGACAGCATGAAACCGCGTAAGCCGATCTGGCCGTTCAAGGACGTGCGTTGCAAGGACTCGATGTGCAATAGCACTTGATAGGTATGGTCGGCCCAGCGGCGTGTTTCCGACTGCCGATTCTGCGAGGCGACATTCATCAGGCTGGTGATCAGAAACAGTCCGAGCAGCAGTCCTATCGCCAAGACGATCTTGTAGCGAATGGGCAAGTTGGCCAGCCAGCCATACTTCCTAGGAGAAGGCGTTGCGCTAGCACTGGCCATGCGAAATCCCGTTGAGGTGACAGGTGGGCACGCCGCCGTTGGAAACAGCCAGGCGGAGATCGTGGCGCCAGATTAACGAGATGTTTTGCCGGGCGATACTGCCCGGCAAAAGGATGATGGCTGTGTGAAAACGGACCGGCCGAACCGGTCCGTGCTTGGGTCAGACGTCGACCGAGGCGGCGTGCTCGCGGGTGGCGGAGAAACGCACCGCGGGCGAGCGCTCCTGGGTCAGTTGCAGGTTCACGCGGGAAGGGGCGAGATAAACCAGTTCGCCAGCCGCATCGATGGCCAGGTTCATGATGTTCTTTTCGCGGAATTCTTCGAGCTTCTTTGCATCCTCGCCATGTATCCAACGGGCTGTCACCACGCCGACAGGTTCGAAGCTGGCATCCACGCCGTACTCGTCTTTCAACCGGTAAGCGACCACGTCGAACTGCAGCACGCCCACCGCACCCAGAATCAGATCGTTGCTCATCAGCGGGCGGAAGAACTGGGTGGCGCCTTCCTCGGAAAGCTGTGCCAGACCTTTCTGCAACGCTTTCATTTTCAGCGGATCACGCAGACGGGCACGTCGAAACAGTTCCGGCGCAAAGTTGGGGATGCCGGTGAAGCTGATCGCCTCGCCTTCGGTAAACGTATCGCCGATGCTGATGGTGCCGTGGTTGTGCAAGCCGATCACGTCGCCCGGATAAGCGCTTTCCACGATCTCGCGATCGCTGGCCATGAAGGTGAGCGCGTTGGCGATGCGCACTTCCTTGTTGGTGCGCGTCTGCATCATCTTCATGCCGGCGGTGTAGGTACCCG
The DNA here is from genome assembly GCA_035508595.1 of Dyella sp. GTDB lineage: Bacteria > Pseudomonadota > Gammaproteobacteria > Xanthomonadales > Rhodanobacteraceae > Dyella_B. The sequence continues at coordinate 1,979 of DATJMR010000366.1, read as the reverse complement.
AGCACACGCGCATGAACGCGACGCGGTCGCGATGCGCCGGATCCATGTTCGCCTGGATCTTGAACACGAAGCCGGTGAGTTTCTCTTCTTCGGGTTTAACCTCGCGGCCGAGCGTGTTGCGCGAACGCGGAGAAGGCGCGTGTTCGACGAAGAAATCCAATAGCAGTTGCACGCCGAAGTTGTTCACCGCCGAGCCGAAGAACACGGGTGTGAGCTTGCCGGCGAGATACTTTTCGATCTCGAAAGAATGCGAAGCACCTTGCACCAGTTCGAGTTCTTCGCGCAACTCGTTCAAGGCTTCGGTGCCGACGGCGGCCTCCAGGCCCGGTGCATCGAGCCCTTTGAAGATGGTTGAATCCTGACGCGTGAAATTCTTGCCTTGCTCGAACACATGCACTTCATCGAGCAGCATGTGATACACGCCTTTCAGGCGCTTGCCCATGCCGATAGGCCACGTGAGCGGCGCGCACGCGATGCCGAGCACGGACTCCACTTCGTCCAGCAACTCGATCGGCGAACGGCCTTCGCGGTCGAGCTTGTTGATGAAGGTCATGATCGGCGTGTTGCGCAGGCGGCACACTTCCATCAGTTTGATGGTGCGTTCCTCGACGCCTTTCGCACAGTCGATCACCATCAGCGCCGAGTCCACGGCGGTGAGCACGCGGTAGGTGTCTTCGGAGAAGTCCGCGTGGCCGGGGGTGTCGAGCAGGTTGACGATCTTGCCTTCGTACGGGAACTGCATCACCGAGGAGGTGACCGAAATACCGCGCTCCTTTTCCAGCGCCATCCAGTCCGAGGTGGCGTGACGCGCGGCCTTTCGGCCCTTTACGGAGCCGGCCATTTGGATCGCACCGCCGAACAGCAGCAGCTTTTCCGTCAGCGTGGTCTTGCCCGCGTCAGGGTGGCTGATGATGGCGAAGGTGCGGCGGCGGTGGGTTTCTTGGAGGTGGGCGGACATGAGGAAAGCGGCTATGAAGGCGCGAACCTCTTATTTTAGCTTGGATTGGACTTGCCGCGGGCTTTGCTATTGCTCCTCTTTTTGGCCTGCGAGGGGATGATGGTGATGTGGCGACGATGGCACACCCGGATCTGGCGTCTGGAGCGATCGGGCCCCGGAAATGAAAAAGTCCGGATTTGCACCCGGACTTTTCGCGCTACGCCGATAAGGCGTGAAAGCTTGCATGAGGTGAATGTCATCCTCCGAGCTTGGCTTCAACGCAGCCCGTGCTACCACATTCGCGCTCGCGTTCCTGAAGGAATGTTATTCGCGTGTGCATCATATCTAAAGCGCATTGAGGGCGCATTGATCGGTTGTCCCCCGTGTCTACGCTGCACTGCTCGTCTCGCTCCGCGATCCACGCAAGTTGCCCTTTTTTGAGGGTTTCCTTTTGCGCGGCATTCAACTGTGTGAGCAGATGCGAATATTCCTGATTCAGGTCGCGATCGGCCTGGACTAGGACAAGGGCCTTGCAATAAAGCAAGTCATACGCGTTGCGCGGCTTCTCGCAACCGTAAGCGTGTGCCAGGTAAGGCATCAACATGGCGCTTAGAACGATGATCGTCTTTTTCATGCTTTCGTTTCCATCAGGCAGGGACGTTTCGCTTTACAGGTTGTAGTGAAGGTCATGGTAACGAAACAGAGTCTGCCCAGACATGCCGCGCCAAGGAGGTGCCGCCGTGAGTATCGGCTGATACGCGTATAGCTCAAACGGAAGACGTGCCGCTCCGTTGATTGCCATGCGTTGGCGCCGGATGACGGTGCTCTCTGCGGACAAATAAAAGCCCGGGACTGGCCCGGGCTTTTTCTGAAACATGAAACGAAGGTTTACTTCGCTTCCTTCTCCATCAACTTCGCAACCATGCTCGCCGGCACTTCTTCGTAATGATCGAAGATCATCGTGAAGGTGCCGCGGCCGCTGGTGGCCGAGCGCAGGAAGTTGATGTAGCCGAACATTTCCGCCAGCGGTACGAAGCCCTGC
>DATJMR010000365.1:0-3722 GCA_035508595.1 Dyella sp. | reverse complement strand
ACCTCAGCGACGTTTCCGCGTATACCTACACGTACTTGATGAACGGTCGAACGCCGACGGGCAATTGGACGGGGTTATTTCGTCCAGGAGAGAGAATCCGTTTGCGCGTCATCAACAGCTCGGCCATGACGGTCTTCGACGTCCGTATTCCCGGGTTGACGATGACGGTTGTCAGCGCCGATGGACAAGACGTTCATCCGGTAGCCGTGGACGAATTCCGAATCACGCCGGCCGAGACATACGATGTCATCGTTGAGCCTCAGGATGATCGCGCCTACACCCTGTTTGCCCAATCGATCGATCGCAGCGGCTATGTGCGCGGCACGCTGGCGCCACGTTATGGCATGGAAGCCGATGTGCCGAGCATGGATCCGCGCATTTGGTTGAGCATGCAAGACGTGATGGGCGATATGTCGTACCACCCACACGACGCTCATGCGGACATGCCCTCGATGCCCGGCATGCAAGACATGCCAGCTATGACGATGAATCATCCAAGCGCTACGGCCAGCAAGTTGGGAACGGGGCCTGGTGTCGACATGCGTGTCCTTAAGCCAAGGACAAATTTAAACGATCCGGGTGCGGGATTGCGCGACAACGGGCGACGCACGCTCACCTACGCTGATTTGCATACCATCGGCGGCTCGATCGACCCGCGCGAACCGGAGCGAGACATCGTTTTACGCCTGACCGGCAATATGGAGCGTTATGGCTGGTCGTTCGACGGCGTGAAATTCTCGGATGCGTCGCCGATACGTTTTCGCAGCGGGGAGCGTCTGCGCATAACGCTGATCAACGACACCATGATGAACCATCCCATTCATCTGCACGGAATGTGGAGCGAACTTGAGGGCGAAGACGGCCGATTCCAGGTGCGTAAGCACACCGTCAACGTACAGCCGGCGCAACAGATCACTTATGCGGTGAGCGCCGATAATCCTGGGCACTGGGCGTACCACTGTCACATGTTGTTCCACATGGAAGCGGGCATGTTCCGAGAGGTGCTGGTCGCATGAGAAGGCAGCCGCGATACTTTGGGTTGGCATGTCTGGCGACCGCGATATGCCGAGTGAGCGCCGCCCAGAATGCGCCTTCCATGAGTGCGCACGATATGGCTTCCATGCCGCCGTCGCAGGTGTCTTCATCTTCCATGCCTGGCATGGAGATGAGCGACAACGCCTCTCACGGGATGTTGCTCGTGGATCAATTGGAATTTTTCAATGGTTATACCGGTCATGGCTCCATGTGGGAGGCCGAAGCCTGGTATGGCAACGACAGCGACAAGCTATGGCTGCGAACGGAAGGGGATCGCAATCAAGGTCGCACCGATGAGAGCGACGTCGAGGTGTTCTGGAATCACTCCATTTCCGCATTTTGGGGTGCCCAATGGGGCATTCGGCACGACTTCGGTACAGGCACGCATCGCAACTGGACAGCGTTTGGCTTAGAAGGGCTGGCACCTTATTGGGTGGAGCTGGGGGCAACGGGCTACTTAGGCGAGTCGGGACGTTTGGCAGCGCGTGTTCGTGCCGAGTACACCGTACGCTTTACGCAACGTCTCATCTTGCAACCGGAACTCGAATTTAATCTCTACAACAGAACGGACGCGCCGCAGCGGACAGAAGATGAATCGTCGGATGCGCAACTGGGGCTTCGTCTTCGCTATGAAATAACACGGCAATGTGCACCCTATGTGGGATTGGTATGGACGCGCCGCTTCGGCAACGCGGCAAGCTTTGCCGGAGAAGAACATCTGCCCGTTTTCGATCGCCAATTCGTAGCCGGCATTCGGTTTTGGTTTTAGGGAGGCGTCATGGCAAAGCGTATTGATTATCGCACCAGCATTCTGGCTGGCATCGTTGTCGTCGTCGTATCGGCGTACGCCATCGCCTGGTCGGGCTTTTACAACGTGGGCGCGGATGTCCCGCATTGGTCGGTCACGTATCGTTTTTTGGCGATGGCCAGAGAGCGCTCCATTGATCATCACGCCAAAACGATCGCCGTTCCGAACTTGAGCGATCCGTCGCTCATTTCAAAAGGCGCTGGCCAATATGCTGCGATGTGCACGGAGTGCCATCTTGCGCCGGGCATGAGCGATTCGGAACTGCGTAAAGGTCTTTATCCGAAACCGCCAGTTCTCTATCGGGAGCCTATTGATCCGCGCGAAGCGTTCTGGATCATCAAGCACGGCATCAAGCTGACGGCGATGCCGGCCTGGGGTGCCACGCATGACGACGACACGATCTGGAGCATCGTCGCTTTCGTGCAAAAACTCAATGGCATGACGCCGGCGCAATACAAAGCAATCGTCGCCAAGGCGCCACCGGATCAAGACATGGATATGGGGAACGACAAAGGCTCTATGCAAGGCGATATGAAATCCCGCTGATATGGCGCCTAGGTGGAAGGAGCAACGTCTCGCGCCCGCGCAAGGCGCAGTCGTTTGCGCCGCCGCAGAAAGCGCCATAACGTCGCCACGATCGCGGCGAGCACCAGCAGTACCGCGGCGAGTTCGGCGGCCAGCACGCGAAATTGGTCGAGCATCACAAACACGCCGTCTTGCTTGTAAAAACCATTGAATTTGGCGATGCGCGCGGGAAGCTCGAGCAGATCCTGCTTGCTTAGCGGCAAGGCGTGTTCGTTAGGATGATAAGTCGAGCCGAAGTCATAGAGATGGCCTTGCGCATCCATCTCGATGTGACCGCCAAGTACCGCCGTCACTGGGCGATCCCTGATGAAATCGGCCGCTCGCTGCGCACTCGCCAGGTCATCCGTCGCGTCGTCGATAATGAGACGGCCAGGCAGAAAGAAGTCGCCGGAGAAGAACAATCCGGTGTTGCGATCATAATAGGAGATATGCGACGCATAATGCCCTGGCGTGGGAAGTACATCGATGGTCCTTCTGCCCAATTCGATCTGCGCGACGCCGCGCGGCCAATCGCTGAAACCGAAATAGCTCTTCACATGTGGGAGATCGGTCGGAACCACGGTTACATGAGGCAGCGATTGGAATTGCGGGTCGCCGCGACGGTGATCCAGGTGACCGTGAGTATGTACCACCAGCAGCGGCATTTTCTCTGCGCCGCGAGCAGGCAGTAAACCCATGACGGTTTGCGCCAGCGGCATTTGCTTGGCATCGGCGACGTCGCCCGAATCGATAAGCACGGCTCGATCTGCGCCGATCAACAAATACATGAAGGGCGCTTCGAACGTGGCGCACGGACTTTCGCGCAAGATGTAGGTTTGCGCGTCATAGCGGTGTACTTGCAGTGGTGGTTGTGATGTCTTGCTGCAGTCCGCCGCGCCGTTGTTCCAGTGCATATCGAGCGAACCGGAGGCTGAGGCGGCACGAACGCCTGGGCACGCCAAGACAAGACTTATCGCGGTAAGAAACACGGCAGGCGACTTCATGCGAACTCCGAACGGAACCCAGTGGCGGGCCCGAATGGGATGCACGATCGCGAATTAAGGTTTAATAGTCACTCATAGACTGAGCCACAACGAGGCACGCCGGTGTTTCCTTTGCATGACTTGCTGGCGGTGTTGTGCGGATCCTTGGTCGGTTTTTCGCTTGCATTGATTGGCGGCGGCGGCTCCATTCTCGCCATGCCGTTGCTGCTTTACGTCGTAGGTTTGCACGACCCGCACAGGGCCATCGGCACCAGCGCGCTGGCTGTGGCCATCAGCGCATTTGCCAACTTGGTACCGCATGCCAGAGCGAA
>DATJMR010000364.1:0-5006 GCA_035508595.1 Dyella sp. | reverse complement strand
TATACGCCATCAATCCCGGAGCGGGCTTCTTCGGCGTTGCACCGGGCACCAGCCAGAGCAGCAATCCGAACGCGCTAGCTTCCATCTCACGCAATACCATCTTCACCAACGTCGCCGTTACCGCCGACAACCAGCCGTGGTGGGAAGGTTTGCCGGGCACGCCGGTTACCGATTGGCAAGGTCGTCCTTACGATCCGGCCAATGGTCCTGCCGCGCATCCGAATTCGCGCTTTACGGTCAGCGCGAAACAGTGTCCTACCTGGTCGCCCAAAGCCGAAGATGCGCAAGGCGTGCCGATCAGCGCCATTATTTTCGGCGGCCGTCGTCCGTCGCTGTTGCCGCTGGTCATGGAGGCGCGCGATTGGTCGCACGGCGTGCTGATGGGTGCGGCGATGGGCTCGGAAACCACCGCCGCCGCCACCGGCGCAGTGGGTGTGCTGCGTCGTGACTCGATGGCGATGAAGCCGTTCTGCGGCTACCACTACGGCGACTATTTCACGCACTGGCTGTCATTCGACAAACCCGGCGCGAAGCTGCCGAAGATCTTCCACGTCAACTGGTTCCGCAAAGGCAAGGACGGCAAGTTCATGTGGCCGGGCTTTGGCGAAAACCTGCGTGTACTGGAGTGGATGATGGCGCGCGTCGACGGCAAAGCGCGCGGTATCGACACCCCGATCGGCACCTTGCCGGCTGGCAGCGAGCTCAAGCTGGATGGCCTGAATCTGTCACGCGAGACGCTGGCCGAATTGCTTGCGGTCGACATCGCCGGCTGGCAGGCGGAGCTGCACGCCATCGGCGAATACCTCGACAGCTTCGGCACCCGCCTGCCCTCGCCGCTGCGGCGTGAGCAGCAACGCATCGCCCAGGCTTTGGATATGCCGCTCAAGGCCGTAAACGCCTGATTTTCAATTGGAACCACCGGGAGCCGCCAGGGATGGCCGCCCCCTCCGCCCCTGCGACGATCTGACCCAGCATGGCGAAAAAGCGGGAATAAATACTGCCGCGACATAAACCCTTGCGGCCCCAACCGCATCCAAGCTGGCAAGATGATTGCTGCTTGCATCGCCAACGGAAGCGCCATGCCACCTGCGCTCGCTGCGGGACACAACGATATGGATGACGTGCGCGCGGCCGCCGGAGGCGACCGGCATGCGTTCCAACGCCTGTACCGTCAGCATGTAAACCGCATTCATGGCGCCATGTTGCGGCTGTCCGGTTACGATCATGCGCGCGCCGAAGACCTTACGCAGGATGCGTTCGTACGGGCCTGGCAGAAGCTCGATAGCTTCCGCGAACAGAGTTCGTTCGGCACGTGGCTTTACCGCCTGGCTGTCAATGTGGCACTGATGGATATACGTGCAAGGGGCGCCGATCCGGTCGGCTATGTCGACGAACAAAGCGTTCCCGAGCAAGGCGAGACACCGTTCTGCGCCGCCGAACGCGAGGAACTGGAACGCGCTATCGGCAAGCTGCCGCCACGGGCTCGCGCCGTATTGGTACTGCACGACGTGGAAGGCTGGCGCCACGAGGAAATCGCCAGCGAGCTGGAGATGGCAGTAGGGTCGTCCAAAGCGCAGCTGCATCGTGCACGAGGGTTGTTGCGCAAAGTTCTTGCAGGCGGTTGAAAACCGACTGCCAAGGCAGGTCACGGATGGCCTGTCGCGAAATATGCACCGGCGTGCCTATTTCGTCGTAGACGAGTTTGGACATGAGCCGAACTCGGCGCGTTGGAAAAGTGCAGGAAAGCGCTTTTTCAACTTGGATACTGGAGAAGTGCGATGAACGAATTCGAATGGCTGCGCCAAATGCGTGACTTGAACCAACCGGTCGCTCCACGGAACGACCTATGGACGCGCATCGATGCTGCGCTCGACGACGCATCCTCGCGCGAGGCCGTCGCGCCGGCTCCGGCTCCGCGCGCAAAACATCGCCAGGTATGGGCGATGGTCGCGAGCATGGCTGCCGTGGTGGTACTCGCTTGCGGGGTCGTGTGGCACATGCATGCGATCCCGCAGGAGGCGTCGCCCGTCGCCGTCAACGCTACCGCTCCGAACGGCGTACCGTGGAAACCGAGCGATCCACGCCTGGCCGGCGCCGCGCTCCAGCTGGATGCGGCGCGCATGGAATTGCAACAGGCCATGGAGCAAGCTCCCGATTCACCCGCCTTGCAGCGCTTGCTGCAACGAACCGACGCGCAGCAAAACCAATTGCGCGAACTTGAGAAACAAGCCGGCTGAAACCAGAGGACATAACAACAATGAAAAACGCCCGCTATCTGCCGCTACTGATCTGCCTGCTGCCAGGGGGGCAGGCTTTTGCCGACACCCCGATCGACACCAGCCATCCCGCGGCGCCCACCGCGCACGTCAGCATCAGCAACGTCAAAGGTGAAGTGAGTGTTACCGCCTGGGACCGCAATGAAGTGCATGTGAGCGGTCAGCTTGGCGATGGCGCGGCACCGCTTACCATTCAAGGCAGCGAAAACAATCTCACCATCAACGTGCAAGCGCCGGGACACGACGGCTGGTTCGACTGGGGCGGCGACAAGTCGATGGGCCCCACGACGCTGGACGTCAACGTGCCGCGCGGCGCGTCGGTGAAAGTGAGCGTGGTGAGCGCACCGGCAAGCCTGGACGGTATCAACGGCGGCGATGTGCAGGTGAATTCCGTCAGCGGTCGCGTGCGTATCAATGCAAAAACGCCGATGCTCAGTGTCGTAACCGTCAGCGGCAACGTCGCCTTCTCGGGACGTGCCGAACAAGCGAAATTGCAAACGGTGAGCGGGGATATCCTTGCGCCTTCGCTCGGCAACACGGTCGATGTGCAAACGGTATCCGGTCACGTTCAAGTCGGCGGCGGCCCCTGGCAGCAGTTCAACCTCAGCACCGTATCCGGCGACGTGCAGCTTACCGGCGGACTCGCCCCAGGCGGCAATATGAGCATCGACAGCATGAGCGGTGATCTCCAACTTCAGTTTCCCGCTTCGCTGAGCAGCAGTCTGCATGCAAGCACCTTCAGTGGCGATCTGCGTACCGATTTCGGCACACCGAAACGCCCGGAACATGGTCCCGGCAGCACCCTCGATACGGATGCGGGCAGCGGCGATGGCAAGATCCATATCGAAACATTCAGCGGCGATGTGCGTATCCGCAAGCAGGATTGAAACGCGGTAGAACACGACGACGATGCGGTTTGCGCAAAACAAAACGCCTCCGACAATGCGGAGGCGTTTTTCTATGCTGTACAAAAACGAGCGTTACAGATCCTGGTGATACTGCACGTACGGTGTACGCGACTGATCCGGTTCCGGCGGCCCTGCCGGTGTGTTTGTGACATTGCCCGAAGACCAGAGATTCTGCGCGCCGAAGCTCAGCGAACCCTGCCACGGCAGACGCCACGTAACACCCAGGTCGATGCTGTTCCAATGGCGATCGGTGTTGAGCGTACCTGGCACACCCATGCCCGGTTCGGGCTGCATGGTGCGGCCAACGATGTTGCCGCTCACCGAACCGTGCTCGACACCAAAACTCAGCGCTCGCTGATCCAGCGTGCTAAGCCCCAACAGATTGCCAGGCAGCAAATGGATGCGGCCCATGCTTGCACCCAACAGCACGCCGCTATTGCCGCTCAGGGCGAAACGTCCGCGTGCATTGACTTGCGTGCTGTTGTCGAAATCGGTCAACCCATTGACGCCGGGCACCGCACCCGGCAACACGCGCGGCAACGGCGTGGCGTTCGGCGATTGATCCTGTGCGACACTGACGCCCAAGCTGTAACGACCGCTGTTGTAGGTAGCGCCCACTTCGCTGCTGATGATGCGTGGCTGCGAAACCCAGGAACGCTGTGTGACACCCGCCTGGGCCGTGACATTCGGCGTTACGCCGTATTGCACCGAACTGGCATTGACCGTGCCACCGGAGAGCGGGTTGAACGACAGCGACGTGTCGCTGTTTTGCGCGCCTGCCGTCGTCGCACTTTGCGATTGCACCAGCAGCGAACCCTGTGTCGGCGGCTGACCGTTTTTCGAGCTCGGCTGCTGGAACCACGCGGCATTGCTAACCTGATCATTGGGCAACATCTGCCCTGCCGCGATAAGCGGCATGCAGAGCAGCGGCAATGTCAGCAGCAGTCGGCGCATGAAAATTCGAATAGGCTCAGCAGACCTATCCGCGCTCGTTATAGAGCACGGACTCCCGGTGTTAAGTATACCTTGTTTTACTTTTTACTAACACCCCGAGCCTGCCGGGTTTTCTGTGCCGCAGTGAGCCAAAATGACCCCTCAAACAATCACTTGATGGCACGAGGGATGCATAGGGATAACATTCATTTAAGTCAGGCGACAAAAGCCATGGGCAGCGGCCACATGACGGTATCTTCACGATATATAGTCATCCGACATACCGTACATGGACCCGTCCACTGTTCATGAGTTCAGTGCCTGACAGCCGCAATTTCGCAAAAAAACCCGGCGGGACCTTCCCGGCGGCGTTGCGCGAGATCATGGAACGGCTTTTTCGGGCAGGAGACGCCGTCAGCGTCTTAGAGATATGTGAGACGGCGCTGGCTCACTTGGGCGTTCACGGGACGCTCCGATGGATCCCGCCCGAGGCAGAGAGTGCGCCTTTAGGTCAGGGTTTGCTCAATCTCGCCATCGATCCCCAGAGTTTGCAGGCCCTGGTGCTGGAAGGAGATCTCTCTTCGTCGAGCGAAGAGACACAGTCCTTGCTCATTTGGCTAGGCCGGATCGCCGGCATCCGCTTGCGCCAGTTGCACGAAACCGGGCGCCTCTACGAATCCATTTCGCGCCTGGCCATGGCCGAGCGTTTGCAGCGCGCCCTCTACGCCATCGCCGAACTGGCCGCGACGGCGCACAACATGACGGAGATGATGCAGTCGCTGCATGCCATCGTCGGCATGCTGATGTACGCGGAGAATTTCTTCATCTTCTTGTACGACCCGGCGAGCGACAGCGTGCGCTTTCCCTATTACGTAGACACGGCTGATGA
>DATJMR010000363.1:0-9140 GCA_035508595.1 Dyella sp. | reverse complement strand
GTGATGGCCTGGAAGCTCACATCGGTGACTTGCAAGCCGCAGTCGTAGGCGTCCAGCGTGTGCTGCAGCTGATCGCGCACTTGCTGTTGCAGCCCGCTCAAATGCGGTGCGGCGGCGTTGCCGTCGCCCTGGCCGGTAAGCACGTCGCCCATGGTCTGTGCGCCGATCACCGCACGCACGGCCGCCTGCGCCGCTTCATTGAGCGTGCCGTCGGGATCGCGCGCGTTGAACAGATATTTCTGGGGATCGGTCACTTGGTACTGCACGTTGAAGTCGACCGAGACGATGTCCTGATCGCGCGTCAGCATGCGGATCTGATCAGACATGGCGCGCACACGCGCCGTCGCCACCGGCTGCACGCTCTCGATAGGCAGCGGGAGCTTCAGATGAAAGCCGGGGCCGACGGTGCGCGCATAGGCGCCAAAACGCTGCACCACGCCCACTTGTCCCGCATTGATCACGGCATAACTGGTCAGCAGCAGCCAAGCCAGCAACATGGCCACGACGATGGTGAGGATGCCGCCGGGGCCGCCCAATTTGCCGATGCGCTTGAACAAGTCTTTGACCGCGCCTTCGACGCCGGGCGGCTTGCCGCCGGGACTGCGCTTGTTCTTGTTCCATGGATCGCGTTGCCCGTTGTTGCCGGGTTCGTTCCAGGCCATGGTCAGTCTCCTTGGGGCCGCTGGGAGGCCGGCAACAGTGGCCGGAAAACGCTAGGTGCTGGATGGGACATGGTGTCGGTTAGTTGGCGTGCAAGCACTCCGATTGGGCAGTGCACAAACGGTCGCATTCTATCAGAGACAGTACGGTTACAGCCCGCCTGGCCTGGAACGACCGGGCGCTTAGACAGCAGCGTCCAGGTCAGGGTTGCCGAGCAAGCCACGCAGCAGTTCCACATCCGCGCCCCGACCGCCGGTCAGCGGCGCCAGCACGCTTCGCGGTGCATCGATACGCAGGCGCCAGCCCTCTTCGTCCACGGCCTCCTCGGCGATGGCGCCGGCGGCGCGCAACCTGGCATGCAGACGCCCTGCGGAGAGCGGCAACCGCAGCTCCGATTGCACCCGCTCGCCGCCCAGGCATTCGCCAAGAGCCTGGCGAAGCAGATCCAACCCCTGCCCGGTCGCGGCCGATACCCATACCTGCTGGGGAACGCCATCCGCATCGCGCACGATGCGCGGCGAGCCGTCGACCAGGTCGATTTTGTTCATCACATGGAGCTGCGGCACGGCACCGGCGCCGATTTCTTCCAGCACCTGATCCACGACGTGATGCAGCCGTTCGCGCTCTTCGTCGGCGGCGTCGCTCACATGCAGCAGCAGATCGGCATCGCGCGCTTCGGCCAGGGTGCCGCGAAAGGCGGCGACCAGATCGTGCGGCAGCTCGCGGATGAAACCCACGGTATCGGCCATTACGGCCGGTCCGCAGCTCAGGTCGTCAAGCTTGCGCACGGTAGGGTCGAGGGTGGCGAACAACTGGTCCGCCGCATACACGTCGCCGGCTGTCAGCACATTGAACAAGGTGGACTTTCCGGCGTTGGTGTAGCCCACCAGCGCCACGCGGGGTACGGTGTTGCGCAGACGCGCCCGGCGCTGCTGGGTGCGCTGGGTTTGCACCTTCTCCAGCCGCTTGGTGAGCATTTTCACGCGCTCGCCAAGCAAGCGTCGATCGGTTTCCAACTGCGTTTCGCCGGGGCCGCGCAGGCCGATGGCACCGCCTCGTTGGCGCTCCAAGTGAGTCCAACCGCGCACCAGACGGGTCGCCAGGTGCTTGAGCTGGGCGAGCTCCACTTCCAGCTTGCCTTCGTGCGATCGGGCGCGTTGCGCGAAGATGTCCAGAATCAGGCCGGCGCGATCCACCACCCGCACGTTGAGCAACTTTTCGAGGTTGCGCTCCTGCACGGGAGAAAGCAGGTGGTCGACCAGCACCACGTCCGCCTCCAAGGCCCGCACGGCCTCGGCCACTTCGTCGGCTTTGCCGGTGCCGATGTAATAACGCGGGTTGGGCGCTTCCACGCGCGCGGGGATGCTCGCAAGCACGTCGGCGCCCGCGGACTTCACCAGCTCGACGAACTCCTCCGCGCGCTCGGCTGCATCGTCCTCTCCCCTGGAATGCGGGAGAACCAATACGGCACGTTCGCCTTTCTTTTGTCTATCGAACAGAGTGAATCAACCTTCGCTTTCGGCCGACGCGTGCTCAAGATGGCTTTCGTGGCCTTCGTGACCTTCGTGGCCGTTGCCGACGCGCACATTGCGGCTTGGCACTACGGTGGAGATGGCGTGCTTGTAAACCATCTGACTGACCTGGTTACGCAACAGCACCACGAACTGATCGAACGATTCGATCGTGCCCTGCAGCTTAATGCCATTGACCAGATAGATGGCGACCGGTATGCGCTCGCGGCGCAATGCGTTTAGAAACGGATCTTGCAAGGATTGCCCTTTTGACATTTTTGTTCTCCCCCTCATCCACGGATAGGCCGAAAAAAAGTGGCGCCAACGACGCCCCGACCCGAGCCCATGAATGTTAACCGCTTTTAAATCGGGGATGAAAGAGTTTTGTAAGTCATGACAAAGACATAACGAAACTGCGTCACCGTCTTTACGAACAGTGCTCAGTTTGGCTGGAGGAAAAGGCCCACGGCACCGATCGAACGTTGCAAAAGGTCGGCCCGCTCCGGGTCCAGCGCGCGAGCGTCCAACTCGCTTCGCAACCACGTGATCTGCCGTTTGGCGAGCTGTCGGGTCGCGAAAATGCCCCGATTCCGCAACTCGCCGGTGTTGTAGAGACCATCCAGATGCTCCCAGGCCTGGCGATAACCCACGGCGCGGATGGCCGGCAGGTCGGCGGTGAGGTCGCCACGTTGGCGCAAGGTGCGCACCTCATCCAGCAAACCGTGCTGCAGCATCTCATCGAAACGTCGGGCGATGCGGGCATGCAACGGGCCGCGGTCTTCCGGCAGCAGCGCCAGCTTCAAGACCCGCCACGGGAACGTCCGCCCGTGGCCGCCCTGCTGCTGAGCGCTTAGCGGTTGACCCGTCAGTGTGATCACTTCCAGGGCACGTTGAATACGCTGCGTATCGGCCGGCTTGATGCGGGCAGCGGCCACGGGATCCAGCCCTGCAAGCCGGCGATGCATGGCCTCCCAACCCACCACCGACGCCTCTTGCGCCAGCTGGGCACGCACGTCGGCATCCGCCTCCGGCAAGCTGGACAATCCCCGCTGGAGCGCACGGAAATACAGACCTGTCCCGCCCACCAGCAGCGGGATCCGGCCGGCCTCGCTGCTGCGGCGCATGACGATCTGCGCATCCGCGCTGAAATCGGCTGCCGAATACGGCTGCGCCGGATCGCGGATATCGATAAGTGCGTGCGGATAGCGCGCGAGCGTCGCGGCATCGGGCTTGGCGGCGCCGATATGGAGTCCGCGATAAACCAGGGCCGAATCCACGCTGATCAAGTCGAGCGGAAAATGCTCGCTCAACGCGCATGCGAGCGCGGTCTTGCCCGACGCGGTCGGGCCCATCAGGAATAGGGCAAGTGGGCGGCGATCAGTGTCGTGCATCGGATCATTTTACTAACGCGCCGGCACCACCCGTACATAACGCGATTCGTGATGTCGCTGCGGACCGGTTGTGCCCGCGCTTGAACTCGAATGCCAAGCTGGAGCGAGAGGCGTTGCATCACCCCTCTCGCCAGGACGGCCCTTCACCGGCAACGCGATTGGCCACTAGTCAGGACGGGCGGCAATGCCAGAAACACGGTGCTCCACAGCTGCGCGGCATTGGACTCGTCCTCATGCGCACCCTCCGCGCCGAATGGCTCGATGTGGTAATGGCCGTCACGGTACGACCACGACCACAGTTCCGATGTACGCACGGCGCTCGCCGCGCAAATCGCCCGCCACAGTTCGCTTTGCGCCGCAGTCAGATGAGCACGCGTGGTTGCCGGCAGGTCGCTGCGAGCAAGCTGGCGCTTCAACCCGGCAACCATGACTGCCTGCTGCCACGCCCAAACCACCGTGCCGTGATACGCATTTTTACTGAAGCGCGGCCATACGTCGTGGCTGGCGTAAGCAGGATTGGCCACCACCATGCCGACGTCGGTCATCAGGCCCGCCGGGAATGGCCGCATCAGGCTCCCGACGTTGCGATCCAACGTGGCGGCATCCGGCTGGCCGAACAACAGGTTGAAACCTTCGTCCGAATTGAGTACCGGAACCGGCTTCCCTTGCGCGTCCAGCGAGATGGCGGGAAATTCAAGCGACGTACTATCCAATGCCGCGAGAGCGGACGTATCGGCTACACCAATCTGTTTGGCGTAGTCGCGCACCTGTTGCGTGGCACTGTCGTTGGACAAGCGCACGGTGAACAAGGCGCTCGCACGCTTTTCCCAGGTGCCGGCACTTGCCGCCGCCGCTCGCAAGCGCGCGCGCTGCGCTGGGGTCGTATAGTCGTCCAACAAGCCCGCATCGAGGAACTGACCGATCGCGCGCAGCGCCGAGGGCACCCAGACCGCATTGACATCATAGGGATAACGGCCGCGACCGATACCTTCGTTGCTATCGCGCCACTGCCCCACTTGGCTGCCGGCTTTGAGCGAGATCAGATTCGTATAAACCGGCTTGCGCGCGAAGGCTTCACTGCTGTCGGCGACAAACAGCAGATTGCGTACCAGCGCATCGCCCTGTCGCCGCCCGTCGGACTTGCCAGCGAGAAACGCGCGCGCGCCCTCACGGCCGCGCGGGTCTTCCAGCAACCATGCCGCGGCGACTGGCGCGAGCATGTAGTCGCTGTCCACCATCACATAGTTGTAGATCGGAGCGGCAGAAGGCTTACCTTGCTGCTTGAGGTGCTCCAGCACCGCAAATTCGCCCACGTCTTCCTCATGCGCAACCTGGCCGTCGGGGGAAAGCCTTGCCAGCACCGAAGCTAGGCCGGCATCGACGGCAACCGGCTGCAGTACGGGCATCAGCAGCCGCACGGACATCAACGTATCGCGCCCAAAATAGGTATCGAAGCGCCAGGAACCGGCGAGAAATTTCTCCCGGTAACTGAGGAACCTCAATGCATGGCGACTGCGTGTGTCGGGCTGAGCGTTGCTGTTAAGCAGGTCGGTGAGCGGCGTCAATGGGGTTTCGCCGGTGCTGGCTTCAATGCGCAAATGCAGCGTATCCCCGGCGTGAGTTGGGCGCAGCACGACGCGCCCGTCTTCGCGCTGGAAGCGACCGTTGTCGGTACTCAACGCGATGGCGTAACCCGCCGCGCCATCGATCCGTTGGCGCTGCCACCGAACGGAGCGCTCCGTAAGCTGGGGTACCGCCACGATCTGCGGCGTAGCCGCAACTTGCTCGGCATAACCGTGGCCGCCTTGGTAGTCGCGCAATACGCGGATGCTGCCCAATACCGTGTCTTTGACCACAAGCGCATTCGCGGTGACGCTGGCATCGGCCACGATACCGTTCCAGATGTGACCATCGGCGGTATGTCGCAAACCCGTTACCTGCCCCAGTGTCCAATGCACCGGTTGAGAGGTCGGTTCGAACCATATGCCGGTGCCGCTGTTTCCAGCAGGGAACGCCACCAGCACTCGCGGCTTGTCGCCTGAAGTGAGCAACAAGTGCGCGGCGATATCGCCGTCCTGAAAAAACGCGTTCTCGATAAGCCCTTCGGTGATGCGAAATTGCAGCGGTTTCGTGACTTCTGGAGCTTCGGCTGACCACACCGCGCACGGCGCCGCCCAGCACGCCGCCAACGCCAGCGAGGAAAGCAGCAGACCCCACCGAGCCCCGCGTGTCACCCGCCTGACCGGGCGATCCATGTTTGAACGCATCTACCTACTCCACATGAAGTGCTGCGCAAACTTAAGACAGTAAAACATGCCCCAGGAAAGGCAAAGCTGCCGCCGTGGCAACCGATGCCCGACTATCGCCCAAATCTTGGATGTTTTCAGCCTGTTCCCATGGCGTAGGAACGTTCGCGCCAAAGTCAGGTCGAAAGCGCTCGAATGAATGACGTGCGCCGGTCAGCGCAAGGGCAAGCTCATCGGGCATATCGCGAACGCATGCACGCATCGGCATCCCATGATTTAGCCGTTCAGCTTCGCGCTTATGCCCGACTTCTTTCTGCCGCCTGTGCACTCGATGGCCTTCGACGCGTTCAAGCTCAGGACCTTCCATCACAGGACACCATGTATGTCGCTCCGCTTTGCCCGTTCATTGTGCCCAGTGTTCGCCGCCGGAATGCTCTTCATGGTTCAGGCTTCCGCACAAGCGGGGAACGTTGGCCCGGATTTCAGCGGCATCTGGCAACTCAATGACAAGGAAAGCGATAGTGCCGCCGTTGTCACGCAACGGTTGCACGCGGAAAAGAAACGTGAGCAAGCCCCTTCATCACGACCGGCTTCCGCCAGCTCGAGCGGCGCGACGACATCGCCATCCAACGGTGGATTGGGAGGACGCGGTGGCGGACACGGCATGGGCGCTGGCATGGGAGGAATGGGCGGCGGACACGGCGGCATGGGCGGAGGCAGGCACCATAATCAAGATTCGCAAGCTTCCTCCGGCAACGGCAGCACGACGCCGGCGAAAGATCCAACGCCGCCGCTCTTCGCTGACGACTCGTTCTTGAACGTGCAACAAAACAGCTCCGGGCTGCGCGTGGACTTCAACAACATTGACCGGCTCGATACACGCTTCGACGGCGTCGCCCGTCAATCGCTCAACAGCAACGCCAGGGTGCAAGCCCAACTCACACCAAGCGGCGCGCAAATCTCCATGACTTTCGACGACGGCACCCGTCTTGACGAAGTATGGGAACGCTCCTCTGACGGCCACCACCTGACTGTGACGGAAAGCTGGACAACGAGTGAAATAAGGTCGCCCATCACCTTCAAACGCAGCTACGACCGGCTGGACCTCTGATTACAAGCGGCGCGAATGCCGCAGCGCAGTAAGTCATGGACTATCTGCGCCGATATAATTGTGGCTTGCGTACCCCTCCCCGCCCGCTTTGGATGTCCCCATGCCGCAAACGATGAAAGCCCTGGTCAAGCGCCTGCCTGAAAAAGGCATCTGGATGGAAGAAGTGCCGGTGCCGGAAGTCGGCCCGAACGAGGTGCTGATCAAATTGGAGAAAACCGCGATCTGCGGTACCGATCTACACATCTATAAATGGGACGAATGGTCCCAGCGCACCATCAAGCCCGGTCTAACCATCGGTCACGAATTCGTCGGCCGCGTCGTGGAGATCGGCCCTGGCGTGACAGGTTACAAAATCGGCGACCGCGTGTCCGCGGAAGGTCACATTGTGTGCGGCCATTGCCGCAACTGCCGCGCCGGCCGTCAACATCTGTGCCCGAACACCATCGGCATCGGCGTAAACCGCAACGGCGCGTTTGCCGAGTACATGACGATGCCGGCCTCCAACCTATGGCCGATTCCGGACCAGATTCCCTCGGAGCTGGCGGCGTTTTTCGACCCTTACGGCAATGCCGCGCACTGCGCGCTGGAATTTGACATGGTGGGTGAAGACGTGCTGATTACCGGCGCGGGCCCTATCGGCATCATCGCCGCGGGCATCGCCAAGCACGTGGGCGCACGCAATGTGGTGGTCACCGACGTCAACGATTACCGCCTGAAGCTTGCCGCCGACATGGGCGCCACGCGCGTGGTGAACGTCGCCAATCAATCGCTGAAAGATGTCATGAAAGACCTGCACATGGAAGGCTTCGACGTGGGCCTGGAAATGAGCGGCAACCAACGCGCATTTAACGACATGCTCGATTGCATGTATCACGGCGGCAAAGTCGCACTGCTCGGCATCCTGCCCAAAGGTGCGGGCATCGATTGGGACCGGGTGATCTTCAAGGGCCTCACGCTGCAAGGCATTTATGGCCGTCGCATGTACGAGACCTGGTACAAGATGACACAAATGGTGCTCACGGGCTTTCCGCTGCAGAAGGTGCTCACGCACCAGATTCATATCGACGACTTCCAGAAAGGTTTCGATCTGATGGACGCCGGCACATGCGGCAAAGTCGTTTGCTCCTGGCATTGAGCTGAATCGAACGACACCCTGTCGAGGAAATAGTCGACAGGGTGTCTACGAAACCCCTACATCGCACGCTACACTCCCTGTCAGGCGTGCCGACATGCGTTTCTAAGTTGGGGATGTGCACGGCTTGCTGCTGCCGGCACGGTCGGTCCGCGATCTCACGGGAGGAGCATCGACGGCATGACAAACCGGAACCTGTCACCCAATGCCTTGATGAAGGCCAGCCGTGATCACGCGATAGGCTTGTATCGCTCCCGCCGCATGCGCATCACGGCGCTGATCATTGCGATCTTCCTGGCTCTGTTTGGCCTGTTCGGGTTCTTCATCGCGCCCGGGCTGATCAAAACCCAACTGGAGAAACAGCTCAGCGCACAACTCAATCGTCAGGTGACGGTTGGCGCGATTCATTTGAATCCGTACACGGTGCGGCTGACGGTAGACAAACTGCACATTGCCGACCGCGACGGCAGATCGCCCTTTGTCGATATCGACAACCTGGTCGTCAACGGATCGTGGAGTTCGATCTTCCGCCTGGCACCGGTGCTCGACGAGCTTACGCTGCAACACCCGCAGATTCATATCACGCGCATCAATCCGCAGGAATTCAATTTCACCGACATCGTTGAGCGCTTTGCATCCAAGCCGGCGGACCCTAACGCATCGCCGACGCGCTTCGCCATGTCCAACATCAGCGTGCATAACGGCGACATTTCCTTCGACGACAAGGTGCAAAACGCCGAGCACCGCGTGGATCAGATCGAGCTTGGCATTCCGTTCCTTGCCAATCTGCCGCACGACGCGGATGTATTCGTGCAACCGTTGCTCGCGATGCGGGTGGATGGAAGTCCGCTACGCATTCAAGGTCAGACCAAGCCGTTTGCCACAACGCATGAATCGGTGATCAGCTTCAACTTGGATCATCTGGACCTGGCCAAGTATTTGAGCTATTCGCCCGAACCGCTGCCCGCAGCGATTCCCAGCGGCCAGTTGTCCGGCAATCTGGACATACACTTCGTACAGGCGCAGCCCACATCGCAACTGCTGCTGAAGGGTGCATTGCAGATCGACAACTTCGCGATGACCACGCAC
>DATJMR010000362.1:0-4347 GCA_035508595.1 Dyella sp. | reverse complement strand
TGAAGCAGGAAGTGAAACCGCAGATGATGGCTCCTGCGATGCAGGAAGAACGGGCCGCCACCGAAGCGGCGCCTGCGCCGGCGCCGCCCGTCGAACTCGCAGCGCAGTCTTATGGGCAACACTACGCACCGGCTTCAGCGCCCGCACTTCGCAAACTTGCGACTGTCACTGTGACAGCAAATTCAATGTTCAGCGCGGCTTCCACGAGCGAAGCGGGTGGCCACTACATCATCCAGGCAGGCGCCGGCGAGCCGAGCTGGGACCTCGACAACAATTACCGTTTGGCCTGGTCGGGGCCGGTGATGTCCGATCAGACGATGCGCCTGATCATCGCGCCGGCTTGGCTGGTGCGCATGCTGCGGGTCGTGATGCTGGCGTTGTTGATCGTGCTGCTTGGTCGAATGGCGCGCGATCTAGTTAAACCCTCCGGCACATCGCTTTCGGGATGGCGTCCATGGCGTGCAGCGGCCGCATGTCTTTTGCTCGTGTGCGCGCCGCATGTCGTCCGCGCGCAGGCCACACCGAATCCGAACGTGCTTAGCGAGTTGCGCAGCCGGTTGCTGGAAGCACCCAAATGCGCGCCCAATTGCGCGGTGGTCGCCGCCGCCAGTCTGCGCGTGACAAACGATCAGATGACGTTGGACATGGAAACGCACGTTGGTGCGCCCGTGGCCGTTCCGCTGCCGCAAACGGGGGCAAGCTTGCAGCTCGTCGACGTCGACGTCGACGGACACGCCGATACCACGCTGGTCGAGCGCGACGATCAGCCGCTCGTGCGGTTGGAGTCGGGTGTGCATCACGTCGTGCTGAGCTATCGCATCCAGCCGGTCGATAGCGTGACGTTGAATTTCACGTTGCGTCCGCAATGGCTTTCGTTCAATGGCCAGGGGTGGTCGCCGGATGGTGTCGATGGTGGTCGTTTGCTGGGTGACAGCATGACGCTCAATCGTGTGCGCACGTCAGCCGACGGTGCGCAAGCGCCGCTATCGCAACAAACGTTTCCACCCTATGTTCGCATCACGCGCCATATCGTGCTGGGCGTGGACTGGACCGTCACCAATATCGTCGAACGCGTGGCTCCCAGTGATGGCGGATTTACCACCGACATTCCTTTGCTTGCCGGCGAACATCCCTTGGGCGATGGCGACCGCGTGCATAACGGACGCATCAGCGTCACCTTCAACGCCGGCATAAACCAGGTGAGCTGGAACAGTCGCCTGGATCATGCGGACACCTTGCAACTGAAGGCTCCGGCGTTGGGCGAACGCTCCGAAATATGGCAGCTCAGTGCAGCACCGATTTGGCATGTCCAAGCCAAGGGAATACCGGTCAACGACAACAGCGACGGGCTTCGTTTCGTGCCGCTGCCGAACGAATCGCTCGCACTTGCCATCAGTCAGCCGAACACGGTGGGTGGCGATAGCTTGGCGTTCGACAACGTGAATGCGGACAGCAGCGTCGGCGACCGCGCAACCGAGACGACACTCAATCTGACCGCACGCAGCACACGCGGCGGCGAACACGAGATTGCACTGCCTTCCGGTACCGAGTTGCTGAGCGCGACGCGTGACGATGAAACGCTGAGCCTCGCAATGCGCGATGGCAAACTGAGCCTGCCGCTGTTGCCAGGTAAACATCGCTATTCGCTGCAATTGCGGGAACCGCACGGTATTGGCATGAGTACGACGACGCCCGCCGTTACGCTGGGAGCGCCTTCGGCAAACATCGCGTTGGGGTTGCAACTGCCGCAGGACCGCTGGGTACTGTGGACATGGGGTCCTTCAGCGGGACCTGCGGTGCTCTACTGGTCGCAGCTGGTCGTGCTTTTGCTGGCGGCGTGGTTGCTCGCGCGCTATGCACCCACACCCCTCAAGTTTCATCACTGGTTGTTGCTCGGACTGGGGTTCTCGGCCTTTGCATGGACTGCGTTTGCCTTTGTCGTGGTCTGGCTTATCGTGCTTGGTTTGCGCGCGCGTCACGACACCGCCCTCGCACGGCTTTCGACGCGAGCCTTCAATCTGCTGCAGGCTGCGCTCGCGGCTATGACGATACTGGCGTTGATCGTGTTGATTTCCGCCGTGCCAAAAGGATTGCTTGGGTTGCCTGACATGCATGTCGCTGGCAATGACTCGACGGCGTGGACATTGAATTGGTTTGCGGACCAAGCCGAAAAGACGCTGCCCCGTGGCGGAGTCTTCAGCATATCGCTGTGGTTCTACAAGATCGCCATGCTTGCATGGGCGTTGTGGTTGGCCAACGCACTGATCGGCTGGCTGCGGTGGGGATTCGACGCGTGGACAAAGAGCGGCTACTGGCGCAAGCGCGAGCCGAAGCATCCCGCGCCGCCATTGCCTGCTGAACCTGTTGTGGATGGTCCCCACGATGCTTGATATACGAAGCGCGCTGATCGAGGCAACGCGTCGACTCGATAGTCGGGTCGACGCGGAAATGTTGCTCGAATATGCGTTGAGCAAAACGCGCAGTTGGTTGATTGCGCATGCGGACGACGCGCTTTCTCCGGAGCACATGTCAGCATATGCGCTATTGATCGAGCAGCGCGAAGCGGGCGAGCCGATCGCCTATATCACCGGTCGGCGCGGCTTCTGGTCGCTCGATCTGGAAGTGACGCCGGATACGCTCATACCTCGCCCGGAAACCGAATTGCTCGTGGAGCTTGCGCTGGAGCGCGTGCCTGTCGACAAGGCGTGCCATGTTCTGGATCTCGGCACGGGCTCCGGTGCGATTGCATTGGCCATTGCGCGGGAACGCCCCAAGGCGAGCATCGTGGCGACAGATGCCAACGCTGGCGCGCTTGAGGTGGCGCAACGCAATGCACGGCGGCATCACATCGCAAACGTTAGCTTCGTGCAAGGCGACTGGTTTGCGCCGTTGGATGCGCGCCGCTTCGACATTATCGTCTCCAATCCTCCGTACATCGAAAGCGGCGATCAGCATCTCGAACAGGGAGATCTGCGTTTCGAACCCATGCGCGCGCTGGCATCGGGCCCCGACGGTCTCGATGACATTCGCCGCATTATTCGTGATGCCGGTCTTCACCTTTCGCCGGATGGTTGGTTGTTGTTCGAACACGGTTGGAATCAAGGCGATGCCGTACGCGCATTGCTCGAGGCCGCAGGTTTCGCGGAGCTTTCAACCATGCGCGATCTTGAACAGCGAGATCGCGTCACTCTTGGGCGCATATGAGTCAGCAACGGTTGTCCTTCACCGTGAACTTCGGCGTAGACTGCAGCCGTCACTAAACGGGCCCGGGGTATCGGCGCATCCGGGCACGAGAACGATAACGTTTGCCCCGGACACACCGCCATGAATACCTGTCGTCGTGTTGTCACCCGCCGTTTGCTTGTGCAGCGTTGTTTCCCGCGTGTAATGGGTTTGCTCGTAGCAAGTGCTATAGCACCTGCTGCCGTGGCGCAAACCAATGCGCAACCAGCATCGTCGAGTACTACGCCAACGCCGCCCTCCCGCAGCAAGCAGGCGGTCACCTTGAGCGAAGTGATGGTCACGGCGAACCGTCGCCGCGAACCGGAACGCGAAGTGCCGATGCATGTGGATACGGTGCAAGCAGCAACGCTGCAGCAACTGGGTGCCAAAAATCTCAACGATTACGTGTCATATCAGCCCGGCGTATTCTTCGCGAGCGCGGGTGGCACGGGGCAGGGTGAGCTGGTGATGCGTGGCGTGTCGACGGGCAACCAGACCAGTCCCACCGTGTCGCTCTACATCGACGACGTACCCGTCGGCGGCAGCACGGTTTACGCGGCCGCGGCGACGTTCGTGTTCGATCCGGCATTGCTTGATCTGGATCACATCGAATTCTTATACGGACCGCAGGGCACGCTGTACGGCGCCGGCTCGATGGGCGGGTTGGTGAAATACGTAACGGTGAAGCCGGACCTCAGCGGTTTTTCGGGCAACGTGGGTGGCGATGTTTCCAATACGAATCGCGGCGGCATGAGTTATTCCGAACATGCCTCGGTCAATCTCCCGCTGGTTAAGGACAAGGTGGCGTTGCGTGCATCGGTGGTGGATCAGCACACCACCGGCGTGTATCAGGCTGTAGGCGAAACGCCCGCGGGCGGCGACGATCGTACGCATACCAAAGGCACGCGTGTGCAATTGGACGTCGATCCAACCGACAAGCTCACGTTCAACGTGACCGCGATGGCGCAGAAGATCATGGCCGACGGTTTGTCGATGGGTGATTTTAATCTGCAGGGGCAGCCTATCTCCGGCGGTCCGTACAACCGCGCGCTCAATCATCGCGAGCCATTTACGCAAACCTTGCAGCTCTATTCTTTCCATGCCGGCTACGATTTCGATTGGGCG
>DATJMR010000361.1:0-12772 GCA_035508595.1 Dyella sp. | reverse complement strand
ATTCGTCCTCCACCATGAGAATTGATTTTCCACTAAGCGATCCGGAAGTCATGCTTGGACACCCTGCAAAGATAGGGATGCGATCAGGAAAGGACCGGTACCGATATCGAGCACTGAACACCCGAAGGGGTTAAGTGGTATTTGGTTTTGGCTTTCAATTGATAAGGCAGTGCATGTTCTATCAGATCCATGCCGTAACCTTGTTGAGGATTGGCGTGCAGTACCTGGATGCATTCCACCCCGGTCTCTTGCCAGTGAACATGCAGTATAGGCGCTTGTTCTTCGCTGTGCTCTACATCCCATCGAACCGTGAGATGCGCGGTAGGCGAGGCGAGCGCTCCGTACTTCAACGCGTTGACGATCAATTCGTGAATCGCCAATGCAAAGGTTTGCAGGGTCGTTGAGCGCAGCCGTATGCCGGAGGGGCCGTCCAGCGTAACTTGCCGAAGCGAGACGGAATGGGCGGCCAGTTCCGTGCGAAGAAGTTCGTCGAAGGAGACTTTGTCGCCTTGTTCCAGCCGCGACAGATACGTTTGCACGCGGCCTATGGCGTTCAGGCGAGACAAGAAAACGTCCGAGAAATTTGCCAGATTCGTATGTTTTGACGCTGTTCTATCGAAAATCGCATGAACGACGCTCAAAAGATTTCGCGTGCGGTGCTGAAGCTCGGCGTTTATCACGTTGAGCTGACCTGTGATCGCTTGGCGTAAAGCGTCTCCGGCATGTACCCATTCCGAGTCGGCGGTGTCGAGAAGTCGCCGGGCAAGATCCTGGTGCTGCGCCATCAGCATGATGACGTCGGTTTCATACGTCAGTTCAGGGTGCAGTTCCGTCCAATAATGGGACGAGTGCACAAACACCAACAATCCCATCAGATGTTCCAAACAAGCGTCGCCCACGGCGTGCGCAACCGCGGTGCGTGCTTGGGCAGACTTGCTGGGAACGAGAAAAATGGCGGTGATGGCGTCGAACAGGTCTTCTTCTGCCTTCGTGCCAGGCGCAGGGATATCTATCGGTGCGGCATACGCTTCCAGCCGCGCATAGACATCCTCCAGTTGCACGGCGTTCGGCGCCGGGCGGGATAGCAGAGCGAGAACGCTGTCGACCGTTGCCGGTACGGCGGAAGCATTTCCGGCAGGGAATCCCCGTCCAAGCAGAAAGCCCGCATGCCTCACCACGCAATAACGCATTTCGCAAAAGCGCGAAAGATGCACGAAAAGTCGTTCTTTGAACAACGAGGGAAGGGGATTGTCCAGATAAGCGGACTTGGCGTGAAGCCAAAGCTCTTCCGAAAGTTCCACGGTACTTGTCGGGAGCGTGAAGAAGTGGGGGAGGACGCCTAGGCGATCTTGAATCGCTTGGCGTAATCGCATTTTTCGGCGGTCGAGCGCGTCGCTGCGGTGTCGTTCGCCGATGCCGGCTCGCCATCGCTTGCGCAACGTGGCGAATGATGATTGCCTTTCGCACGCAGCGTGCGGCGCATCGCTGGAAGTAAGCCTGGAGCCAGGATCGGACAGCAAGCGAGCGGATTTCATCAACCACGCTACAACGGGGTGATGTGCTCCTTTTTCAGAGGGGCGGCGCATGAGCCTGGACGCCATAAAACCTGTTTCCCAAATGCAGATTGGCGACACCGCGCAAAATGTTATGTGCGCATTGTCTTGCAGTGCGGTCTTCGACTTGTGCGGTGATGACCGGTGAGACGGACTCGGTGAGGCGTTTCATTCGTATGAGTCTCCCCCGGACGTTGACGAACTCACTGCCTAACGTATTGGGACCGCACTATGACATCGCATATCTCAACGCGGCGCACATATCGTGTCAGAGCCAGTTTCACGCGGCGTGTACGATTACATCAGCCATGCCTGCTCCAAGTCGGTCATGTCGGTGCTTTGCCATCCGCAGCGGGGGGTCTCGATTTCTGGGGCCTGGCACGGTAAAGCGCCAGCGAGCGAGCGCGTAGCGACGCGCGATTGCGGCTCATTGCCGGCGGATCGCTTGCTGTGCTGACCAGAAGCCGCCATTCCATCTTGCCAACAACGGAAGGCAAGACAAAGTCTATGTCCTGGAATTGTCCGTTGATGAGCAAAAGTAGCGTATTGTCCACGCCCGGTCGCTTGATGCCGGTGGGTTTGGCGCGGCCGTCCAACAGCATGGCCAGGCAGCGCTCGTTCGGGTCGTGCCATTGTTCTTCCGTGAATTCGTTGCCGTCGCGGGTAAGCCACGTAACGTCTTTTATGCCCGATTCCTTATCGACCAGGCCACGCAAGAAACGCGTGCGCCGCAGTAAGGGATAATCGCGGCGTAGCCGCGTGAGCCGTCGTACGAAGTCGATAAGATCGCGTTGTTCGCCCGAAGAGATCCAGTCGAGCCAGGTGACGTTGTTATCTTGGCAATAGGCGTTGTTGTTGCCTCCTTGCGTTCGCGCAAATTCGTCGCCGGCCAGCAGCATGGGAGTGCCCTGGGAAAATATCAGCGTGGCAAGCATGTTGCGCATTTGTTGCTTGCGAAGGTTCAAAATGTCCGGATTGTCGGTATAACCCTCTTCGCCGTGGTTCCAGCTTAAATTGTTGTCGGTACCGTCGCGGTTGTTTTCACGATTGGCCTCATTGTGTTTGGCGTTGTAGCTAACCAGGTCGTTCAGCGTAAAACCGTCGTGCGCGGTGACGAAATTGATCGAGGCATTGGGCCGGCGTCCGCGTTGATCGAAGAGGTCGGCCGATCCGGTGAGGCGTGTGGCGAAATCCGGGAGCCGGCCTTCGTCGCCGCGCCAGAAGGCGCGCACCGCATCGCGGAATCGATCGTTCCATTCGGCCCAGCCGGGCGCGAATTTGCCGGCCTGATAGCCGCCGGGACCGATGTCCCAGGGTTCGGCAATGAGCTTGGCATGGCCGAGTATCGGATCCTGTCGGCATGCGTGGAGAAAGCCGCCGTTCTGGTCGAAGCCGTGCGCTTCGCGTCCGAGAATGGTCGCCAGATCGAAGCGAAAACCGTCCACGCGCATTTCGGTGGACCAATAGCGCAGCGAATCCATCACCATCTGGAGCACGCGCGAATGGCTGAGATTCAACGTGTTTCCGGTGCCGGTGTCGTTGATATAAAGACGCTGGTCATCGGCCAGCCGGTAGTAAGTGGCATTGTCGATGCCGCGAAGCGAAAGTGTCGGGCCAAGGTGATTGCCCTCGGCGGTGTGGTTGTAAACCACGTCCAGAATCACCTCCAGCCCTGCATCGTGGAGGTGCGATACCATTTCCTTGAATTCCGCTACGGTGTCGGTGGCCATGTAGCGCGGGTGAGGCGCGAAGAAACCGATGGTGTTGTAGCCCCAGTAGTTGCGCAAGCCGACACTGAGCAGTTGCTTGTCGTCGACGAAGGCGTGAATGGGCATCAATTCGACGGATGTGACGCCGAGCGAACGCATGTAATCGACGACGGGTTGTTCGGAGAGTCCCGCAAACGTGCCGCGCAGCGGCTCCGATACGTGCGGGTGGAGCATGGTGTAGCCGCGTACGTGGGTTTCGTAGATGATCGTGTGATCCCATGGCACGCCACGCCAGTAGTGCGTGCCCCAGGTAAATGCCGGGTCGATGACGCGCGACTTGGGCATGTAGGGTGCACTGTCGCGTTCGTCGAAACTCAGGTCGCCGTCGGGGTGGCCAATGGTGTAGCCGAATAACGCATCGTGCCAGATCAGCTCGCCGACGATCTGCTTGGCATACGGATCGAGCAGCAGTTTGTTGGGATTGAATCGATGGCCTTCCTCAGGCTTGTAAGAACCGTGCACACGGTAGCCGTAGAGCTGTCCCGGTCGCACATCGGGAAGATAACCGTGCCAGACTTCATCGGTATATTCGGGAAGCGTTATGCGCTCGGTTTCTTTGCCGGCTTCGTCGAACAGGCACAGTTCCACTTTGGTGGCATTGGCGGAAAAGAGCGCGAAGTTGACGCCAAGCCCGTCCCATGTCGCACCGAGCGGAAGGGGTAACCCTTCGCGCAGGCTCAGACTGTGAGAGGTGGTCTCCGGACCGCGCCGCAGGCGCGAGGGTTTGGCTAAGACGTTCATCCTTCAAATCCTGTCGGCGTATTCAATTACTCTCTTTTGGCGGGTTTTGCATTCTTCCTTTTCGGCGGGGTGGGCGGCGTGTTTTGTTCTTCGGCAAGCACCAGTTTTTCGGCCATATACCAATGACGGAGCGATTGGCCGACCGGGCGCCCTTCCGATTCCCAGATGCTGTGGGCGATCTCGCGAATGCGGGCCTGTCGCTCGGCCTTGGTGCGGGTTACTTTCATAAATCGGGCTCGGAAACCAATACGGCCACAGGCCAGCGAGACAACAGCGCTTGAACGGGCAGGCTGCCTGCGCCGCTGTGGTGCGTGGCTTGAGTAAATAGATCAATCAGGGTGCACGCTCCGTCATGATCGGAATACGCAACGGCGGTGCCGCTCCAGAACTCCTTGCCGACGATCGGGCGATCACCGTCAACTTCCGATGCGCATAGCCGCGGTACCGCGACCAGCATATGCTGATTGCCGTGTCGACGTAGAAAAACGACGAGATGATTCTTGCGTGGGCCAATGACGTCCAGCGGTTCGTAGGTGGCGTCG
Source organism: Dyella sp. (assembly GCA_035508595.1). Lineage (GTDB taxonomy): Bacteria > Pseudomonadota > Gammaproteobacteria > Xanthomonadales > Rhodanobacteraceae > Dyella_B. Next base: position 8,167 of record DATJMR010000361.1, on the reverse strand, counting down.
ATGAAGAGTCCTGGGCGCCGTTTTCGCAGATCCAAAAGACGGCGGATCACTTGTTGCTTGACCACGCCGTTTCGATAGCCGGCCAGCAGGTCTTCGGCCGTGTCGCTGCTTTCCACCGTCGACTGGCGCGATACGTCATCGACAGTACGACGATTGTCTGGATCGACCAGCGATTGATCCCAATACTCCGTGCCTTGATAGAGATCTGGGATTCCCGGCGCGGTAAGACGCAACGTGGTGGCCACCAGACCGTTCAGCGCGCCTGGTGCATCGAGGCTTTGCGCGGCGTGATGGATGCTTTGTCGCAGGCCTGCGTAATGTGGCGAAACGAGAATGTCGTAGACGACGGTCTTGCAAGTCTCTTCATACGTGCGGTTGGGCGTGGTCCAGCGGGTATGCAGTTTCGCCTCGCGTTCGGCCTTCAATAGCCACTGTCGGACGCGCGTGGCGAAGGCGGTCATCGCTTCTTCATCGTTTGGCGATGTGCCCAGCGGCCACGCCGCAAGAATCGTTTGGAACAGCATCCACAGCGTTCCTTGGGACGGGCGATGGGAATCGTTCAGATCGGCCAACCACTGCTTTGCGTTTTCGATAAACCATTGGGCGCGTTCGCTGATAACCGCCATTCGCGCGCGCGTATCTTCGCCGCGTTTGTGATCGTGCGTTGCCGTGGCGAGCAGGGAATGAGGGCAAAGCGCGACCCGCCCTTGCATGAGATCGTGAAAGTGCTTCGGTTCGAGCGAAAAGGTTCCCGGGTCGCTGCCGACTTCGTTGCGGGAAAGCAACGCGCCATAACGGTAAAAGGCGGTGTCTTCGATCGCCTTGGCGTTCAAGGTGGTCGCAAGCTGCTCGAACAGGCGGCGGGCCATCTGCAAGTGTCGGCGTTGCGACAGGGAATCCAGCCATCGCGGCTTGGTTTCCAGCAGATATTGATGCAGATAGGCACGTTGTTCGGCCAAATCGGGATCGCCGTCCTTGGCTGCACCTTCGAAGGCCGTTTCCAAAATGCGGCGGTCCTCGCTCTTGATGAGACCTGCACTGGAATAAGTGCGATACACAGACATGTGCTCGAGAACCTCCACCAGCGTGCGCTGCAGCGCCGAGGGTGTGAGATCGCCGCCTTCAGGTGTGTCCGCCGCATAACGCACAAAGGCGCGGGTGCAGCGGTCCAGGTCGGCAACAAGGCTGGTGCGCAGTACGGCTCGACGCGCTTCCCGCGCCTCATCCTGGAAATGCTCGTATCGACCGGTGAGCATTGCCCATGCGCGGGCTAGCGGACTGTGGCCATCCGGGTCGTGCTGCAACGCGCTTACCTGGTTCATGAAGTCGTAGCCCGTGGTGCCTTCCACGGGCCAGTCGGCGCGCAGCTTTTCGTCATCCGCCAGGATTTTTTCTACGTGAAGCGTGACATGCCTGTCCGCTCTGCCGGGGTCGGCGCGCAGCGCCCGATTCACGCGGTGGCGCAGCTTTCGCAAATACTCGCGCGGCTGGGCCAAGCCGTCGACATGATCGACGCGAAGGCCGTCGATCATGCCTTCTTTGATCAGGCGAAGGGGCAGGGCATGGACGGCCTCGAAGACTTCTTCGCGATCCATCGCGAGCGCTGCGAGGGAATCGATGTCGAAAAACCGACGATAGTTGATGACTTGATTTCCGCTGCGCCACCACGCGAGGCGATAGTGCTGCAGATCGAGAAAGTGGCGCATTTCCGCTTTGTCCGTACAAAGCCGCTCCAACGCATGGTCGATGCTCGTGCGACAGACATCGTCCTGAACGGCTCGGCGCACAGCGTCGATGGCTTGCGTCGATGTTTTGAAGCGCGGAAGTGCGTGGCCGGCTATATCGAGCAAAAATCGCAGGCTTTGTTCGGATACGGGGAGCTTGGTGCCCGCTGCGTTGAGAGCGACCGTGGTGCCCCCGATATGGCGCTCCAGCCGCAGCTCATCGTGCGCGAGTGCCTGTTCGAGCGGCGCGGTCAAAATCGGCAGCCACAATTTTCCTTCCGTATCCGGTGCGCTCCAGTCGATATCGAAATAGTGTGCGTAACGGCTCGCGCGCCCCAGGGCCAGCACATCGGCCCACCATGGATTGGCGACATCGGCCGCCATGTGATTGGGCACGATATCCACGATGGCGCCCATGTGATGCTTGCGCAATATGCGAACGAATTGGACAAACCCGATTTCGCCGCCGAGCTCGGGATTGACGATCGCGGGATTGACGACGTCGTAGCCGTGGGTCGAGCCCGGTCGCGCCATGGCGATGGGGGATAGGTAAACATGGCTCAGGCCAAGTGTTGCGAAATAGGGGACCTGCTCCGCGGCGGCAGCAAAGCCGAAATCGCGGTTGAGCTGCAGACGAATAGTGGCGCGCAACGCGGTCATGCAGACGCAGCCTCGTTCACGCGCTGATCGAAAGACCGCATGACGGGTTCGAGCAATGAGACGGTGTCGGTCGGAAGACGATGCTGCCAGTTCGGGTAGGTTCCTGCCGTGCCAGGGACATTGGGTTGCTCCACGCGACCGAGCATGTCTTCGACGGGAACGATCACCAGCGGCGAAGGGCTTAGCGCGACATACTCGATATGTGCGTTTGCGTTGTAATCGGGCGTGGCCGGTGCCGCCATGGCGTGATCGAGGCGTGCCACATCATCGTGGCGTTCGCGCATGCATTGTTCGCGCTCGCCATCGCGCAACGCGCGAAGCTTTGAAAGCTGTTCGATATCGATGCCTTGCCGCCATCCCGCAAGCGGCGGCATATCGTGCGTCGTCGTTGTGGCTATGGCATGAGGGCGCCATCGGCGCGGCGGCACGAATTCGCCTTTTTCGTCACGCGTAAAAAGCAGGACATCGATGCCAAAAATGCCGCGCGCGGCTAGCACGTCGCGCAGTCCGGCCGGCACCGTGCCGAGGTCTTCGCCGATCACCATGCAGCGGTGCCGCCACGATTCCAGGGCTGTCAGACGCAGCAGATCATGCAAGGGAAGCTGGATATAGCCGCCCGCGGTCGAAGGGCCGCCTTCCGGCAACACCCAAAGGTGACGAAAGCCAATGATGTGGTCGATGCGAAGACCGCCGCCTTTGGCCATATTGGCGCGGAGCAAATCGATAAAGGGCTGAAACCCCGCGCTTTTCAAGCCCCAAGGCGAATAGGACGTGATGCCCCAGCGTTGTCCCGCCGGGTTGAAGGCATCTGGCGGCGCGCCCAGTTCCAGGCCGTCGAGGATGCCGCCTCGATGCGCCCACGCTTCGCTGCCGCCCGCCTCAAAACCTACCGCAAGATCCCAGATCAGCCCGATGTGCTGTCCTGCCTCGCGTGCTTGGTCGCGTGTCGTTTCCCAGCAGCGCGCACTGAGCCATTGCAGGAAGATTTCAAATTCGACGTCGTTGCGATGGTGTTCCGCAAATTGGAAGGCAGCCGAATCGTTCTGCCAGTCACCGCTCCATTGTTTCCACGATGCGGACTCGCCGTGCAGCACCGCTTGCGCTTGCCGCGCGGCGATGCATGCGTGGCGGTACAGCGCATCGCCGCCTTCGACGACGAAGTGTTCCAGGTCGTTGCGAAGCGATGGTTCGGTGTGAAGGAAAAGCTCGTGTGTCTGACGTAAGGCGTTTCGTCGCATTGCATACGCGATCGACCAGTCGACCCGTTGTCCTTCCTGCGCATGCAGCCATACCGATTCGATGCCTGCTTGCTGGATCGCGTAGTGCCAGGCCGATGCGCCGAAAATCTGCGCGGCATCCGAGTGCAACCAATTGAGAAAGCAGCGGTTCGACGGAGAGTACGGGCTGTAGTGACGCCAGCCCGGGCTCATCGCATGCAGAGGACTGAGCGCCAATGCGTCGCCACCTGCTCGACCGATGGCGCGCGCTAACGCGGCGATCGAATGGCTGTCGCCCAGGCCGCCGTCGTGCCGATGCGGCAGGGCATAAACCTGTGCGCCAAGTCCCCAGGCGCGTTTTTTTCCTGCGCTTAAACAATCGCCGACGCTAAAGCACCGCTTGGGCGCGACGGCAAGCGTCAAGTGATGGGAGCCCAGCGCAAACTTGTAGTAGCCGTATTGAATCGGTGCCTGGCATCGGCCTTGATCGTCGACCTGCAGCGTTTTTGCCTCGCCGCTTTCGTTGTAAAGAACGACAAACGTCGGCCTGGGTGTCGTCGGCGGCAATGTGAATAGATCGCCGACGTCTACCGTGATGAGTGTTGGCACGACATGGCCGCGTTCTTCGATGAATGAAACGCTGGATTGACGGCTCGCGATGTCGTGCGAAGCCAAGTTCATGGCTTCGAGCAGGCCGTGTAGTACGTCGTTGCATAAGGCGTGTGTCTTGCCGAACGCGTCCGTCCATTGCGTGGAGATGCCCGCGGCACGCGCGAGATTTTCAAGCGAGGAGTCGATCACCTTCCACCTCCCTAACCAACACGATGGCGGTATGCGCTTGCAACACGCCAAGGTCCAGCGCATCCATGGCGTCCTGCGATTCGATCCAGATGATTTTGGTGGCCGGGTCGCGGGGGAACGGAACGTCTTGATCGGACAGGTTTAAGGCGATTTCCCAATCGTGTCGGTCTTGCAGCCGCCAACGTGCGTAGACCGCTTTGCTGCCGAGCACTTCGCATCCGAGCGAGCGACTCCCTTCCAGGCGATGAACCAGAAATCGCTTTCGATGTTGCAGCAATTTCTCGAACCATCGTCTCCACGCGCGCGTACGCTCATCGTTGTCCTCACGCGGAACGGAGCCGGTATATGTGTCGAGCGCATTCGGGTCGGGAATGCGTTTGCGCCGGACGGGATCGGTGAAGCCCGAAAAATGGGCGAACTCCGCGCGCCGCCCTTCGCGAACGGCCGCGGCAAGGTCCCCTTCGTAATCCGTGAAATAGTAAAACGGGGTGGTGCAGCCCCATTCCTCACCCATAAAAAACAACGGGATCATCGGGCTGAGGGCTACGGCAACCATGGCGGCGCGCAGGTCGGCCTCGTTCGTCAGGCGAAGGAGTCGTTCGCCCAAAGGGCGATTGCCGATCTGATCGTGATTCTGCAGAAAAAGAACAAAGGAAGTGGGGCAGAGATCGCGGCTCGATTCACCGCGAGCGATGCCGCGGCGATCGGTTTGTCCTTGGAAAACGAATCCTTCCGCCAAGACCTTGGCGAGATATTGGGTCGGGTGTCCGGCAAAATCGGCGTAATAACCTTCGTGTTCGCCTGTCAACACGACGTGCAGCACGTTGTGGCCATCGTCGTTCCATTGCGCATCGAAGTCGTCGTGCAGCCAATGTGCCGCATTGTTTTCGTTTTCCAGGATCAACCATAGGTGGCGCTTGGACGGTTGGATATGACGCCGCACGGCGTCGCCAAGCTCCTTCAGAAAAGTGGGCGGCTTAATGGCATGCACGGCATCCAGGCGAAGTCCATCGAAGCGATATTCGTCGATCCACATCAGTGCGTTATCGATGAAGTAACGCGCGACTTGCGGCCGGCGAAAGTCGATGGCGGCACCCCATGGGGTTCGTACATCGGTGCGAAAAAAATCCGGCGCATAGCTCAGGAGCTCGTTGCCCACCGGCCCGAAATGGTTGTAGACCACGTCCAGGATCACGGCCAGCCCAAGCCGATGCGCCTCGTCGATCATCGTTTTGAGCGAAGCGATGCCGCCGTATGACGCATCCGGTGCATAGGGAAGTACGCCATCGTATCCCCAGTTGCGCGCGCCATCGAAGGATGCGATCGGCATCAGCTCGATCGCGGTGTAGCCGGCTTGGGCCAGGCGCGGCAATGCGAAACGCAATGCATCGAAGCCGCCGGCCGTGCCGACGTGCAATTCGCAAATGACGGCGCTGGGCCATGGTGCGCCATGCCAGTCGTTGCACGCCCAGCGATATGTCTGTGCGTCGACAACCATGCTTGCTCCGAGCACGCCATCGGGCTGCGATCGAGAGGCAGGATCCGGAACGCATCGGTCGCCGATGCGATAAAAATAGCGGGTTCCCGAACTCGCGGCGGTGGTCAGTGTGTGGTTGCCGTGCCTATCGCGCTCCATAGGAAACGCACGTTCATCGATGATCAGCTCGACCCGATCGGCGCCCGGCGCCCAGATGCGGAAGCGCGTCGTTCCATCTTCGAGAATCTGCGCCCCGTACGTGCACGCGTAGGACGACGTGGTGGCGCGCGCATGCTGGTCATTCACGCATCGCTCCTTTCGGACCGGAAAACGAGTGTGGCCAACGGCGGCAACAAAAGGTTCAAGGAGAACGGATGGCCTCGGCATGCCATGGAATCGGTATGGATATGGCCATGGTTGCCGAGATTCGATCCGCCATAATGCGTACTGTCCGTGTTGCAGATTTCACGCCAGACGCCATGCTCAGGCACGCCGATGCGATAGTCGCGGCGCACGTGCGGCGTGAAATTGCAAACCACGAGAATCGGTGCGACGCCTTCGCCGCCATGACGAAGATAGGCATAAACCGAGCTGTGCGTATCGTCGCCAACAACCCATTGAAAACCTTCCGGCTCATGATCGCAGCGATGCAGTGCAGGTTCGTGAACGAGCAGGCTGTTGAGATCGCCTATCAGTGTCAATACGCCGTCATGCAAGGGGTCTTTGAGAAGATGCCAGTCCAGCGGGCGATCGTGATGCCATTCGCGGTGCTGTGCGAACTCGCCGCCCATGAATAAAAGCTTCTTGCCGGGGTGCGTCCACATCGAGGCGAAGTACGCCCGCAAGTTGGCGAATTGCTGCCAGCGGTCGCCAGGCATTCGGGAAATCAGCGACCCTTTGCCATGCACGACCTCGTCGTGCGAGAGCGGCAGGATGAATTTTTCGGAGTAGGCGTAAACCAGGCTAAATGTCAGATCGTGATGGTGATAGCGGCGATACAGCGGATCGCGATGCATGTAATTGAGGCTGTCGTGCATCCAGCCCATGTTCCATTTGTAGCTGAAACCGAGTCCACCCTCGGCAACTTCGCGGGTAACGCCGGGCCACGCCGTGGACTCTTCCGCCATCATCAGCACGCCGGGTCGTTCGCGCGCGATCATCGTATTGAGCGCCTGCAGGAATGCGATAGCTTCCAGATTTTCGCGCCCACCATGCTTGTTGGGTATCCATTCCCCGTGCGAACGGCTGTAGTCGCGATAGAGCATGCTGGCGACGGCATCGACCCGAAGTCCGTCGATGTGGAAATGGCGCACCCAATAGGCAGCGCTTCCCAGCAGATATTGAGAGACCTCGTGCCGTCCGTAGTTGTAGATCAGCGTGTCCCAATCCTGATGCACGCCTTCGCGCGGATCGCTGTGTTCGTAAAGCTTGGTGCCGTCGAAATCGCGCAGGCCGTGCTCATCGGAAGGAAAGTGGGCGCTGACCCAATCGATGATCACGCCGATTCCTGCCACGTGGCAGGAATCGACAAAGCGCGCAAACGCTTCGGGGCGTCCCATGCGCGCGGTGGGCGCGTACATGGCGATGGGTTGATAACCCCAAGAGCCGCCGAACGGATATTCGCTGATGGGCATCAATTCGATGTGCGTAAAGCCGTGCGCTTGCACGTAAGGAATCAATCGCGTGGCCAACCCGTCCCAGTTGAGCGGGCGCCCATATTCGTCCCATTGCCAGGAGCCGACGTGGACTTCATAGATCGACAGCGGAATGCGTTGATGATCGACCGATTCGCGATGTGCGATCCACGACGCATCGTGCCAATTGATCGAAAGCGGCGCCGCCACCACGGAGGCCGTGGCAGGAGGCGTCTCGGTGCGGCGGGCAAAAGGATCGGCTTTCAAGGGAAGCAGGTGTTCGTTGCGGTCCAGCAGTTCGAATTTGTAGAGGGCGCCGGCCTTGAGGCCGGGAAGAAAGATTTCCCACACACCTTCGCGATCATGCCTGCGCATGACGTGACGACGACCTTCCCATTGGTTGAAATCGCCGACCGCCGACACGCGCCGCGCATTCGGTGCCCAGACGGAAAAATGGACGCCCTCCACGCCATTGACCTGTGCCAGATGCGCACCCAGCAAGTCGCCCGGATGATGCAGCTCGCCGGCATGGAAAGCCTCAAGCGTGTCTTGGGCAAGCAATGCGCCAAACGCATAAGGATCGTGAATGAGATCGTGAATGACCGCATCGCCCGCCGGCCACTTCACGCGCAGTCGGTAGTCGCTGGGTTGCTG
>DATJMR010000360.1:0-7136 GCA_035508595.1 Dyella sp. | reverse complement strand
CCGGTCGAGATTTCCGCCGGCGAAGCGAAGCCCAAAGGCGGCATCGGCCGCTTGATCGAGCGCCTGCTTCCCGGCAACGAAGTGAAGTCCGCCATCATGAGCAAACCGCACGAGCCCGGCGCGCTGGAGTTGCTAGGGCAGTCGATGGACTTGATGCAGGCGAATCTGTCGCGTTTGCGTTTGGCGGCGTATCAACCGGACCTGCTGGTGCAGTTGCCGCGCAATGTGTCGAGCGCCTACGAGTTTTATCGCGCGAAGGAATTGATCGAGCTCGGGCGTGAAAAGACGCGTGCCGCGCTGGCGTCTTGGAACCCGGCTTCGCGCTAGCGGGCGTCGGCGAAGAGGTAAGCGTAACGCGCCGTCAACGCAGTCCGTTGGCCTTCATCCAGCTATCCAGATACATCTTCAGCGCCACGGCTTGATTGTGTTCCTCGTCTTTCGCGCCGTAGACCAAGGTCACGCGATGCCGTTCCGCACGTACCACCAGCGGCTGCCAGAACGCTTCGTGCGCATCCAGCTCGCTTGCATAGCGATGGCGGAATCCTTCCCAGTGCGCGGCATCGTGGTTGAACCATTTGCGTAGCGCGGTGCTGGGCGCCAACTCGCGGGCCCATACATCCAGCGCCGCATCTTCTTTCTTCAGGCCGCGCGGCCACACACGATCCACCAGCACGCGATATCCGTCCGATTTGGCGGCGGGCTCGTAGACCCGTTTGATGGCGATGGTCACGGACGGCCTCCCAAAGCGCTGCGTCCGTCAAGCATACGCCTCGGTTATGCAAACGATGTGATCGCGTTCAAGCGCTTGGTTCACGACCCCGATCGTGAACAGGTTCTAGAGCTCTTGGATCTGCGTGACCCTGGCCCGGCGCATCAGCCACGCCACGCCGCGCAAGTCCGCGATGCCCACCCACAAACGGTCGAGCATGCCGTACTTGGACGTGCCCGCCGTGCGCGGACGGTGCCCCACCGGCACGCTTTGGCTGCGGAAACCGGCCCGTTTCACCAGCGCCGGCAAATAGCGGTGCATGTGATCGAAGTAAGGCAGGCGCAGAAAGACTTCGCGCTCGAACAGCTTGAGGCCGCAGCCGGTATCGGGTGTGTTATCGCGCAGCATGCGCGAGCGCACCGCGTTGGCGATCTTGGACGAGATGCGTTTGTTGAAGCTGTCGCGCCGCGTCGTGCGCCAGCCGGCGAAAAGTTTCACGCCCGCTTCGGCCGCATCGCGCGCGGCAAGCAGCTTGGGGATATCGGCCGGATCGTTCTGGCCGTCGCCGTCGAGGGTGGCGACCCACGGCGATTGCGCCGCGCGCACGCCGTTCCACACCGCCGTGCTTTGTCCGCTGCGCGACACGTGATGCAGCACGCGCAATTCCGGATAGCTGGCCTTCTGCGCTAGCAACACCGCACGACTGTCGTCGCTGGAATCGTCGTCGACATAGACGATTTCGAAATCCAGCTTGCCGCGCAACGCAGCGGCAATTTCGGCAAGCAGCGGCGGAATATTGTCGCGTTCGTTGAAGACGGGCACGACGACGGAAAGTTGCGGCATGAACAGAGCCTTGTAATGCGAATGTATTTTTAAACGCCTGCCCCGAAAGGCAGAACGCCTGGTCGATCAGCGCAGCTTGCCGAGGATTCCATCCAGCTCGTCATTGCTGTGGTAGTGGATCACCAGCTTGCCGCGGCCGCCGCGACCGTGCGCGACTTCCACCTTGGTGGCGAAGCGTTCGGCCAGCTCGCGTTCCAGCGCGTCGATGTTCGGATCGCGCGCCGGCGCGCTCTTGGCTTTGCCTTTGGGCGCGGTCTGCGCTTTGCGTGCGGCGTCTTCGAGTTCGCGCACGCTCCAATTATGGCGCGCCGCCTCCAGCGCCAGCGCTTCGGCCTGGTATTCGGGCAACGTCAGCAGGCAACGCGCGTGACCCATCTCCAGCTTGCCGTCGTCCAGCAAACGCTTGATGGATGCGGGCAGGTCGATCAAGCGCAGCATGTTAGACACCGCGGCGCGCGAACGGCCCACCGCGTCGGCGGCTTGCTGATGCGTGAGATCGAAATCGTCGATCAGGCGCTTGATGGCATCGGCCTCTTCCAGCGACGTGAGATCTTGGCGCTGGATGTTTTCGATCAACGCCATCGCCGGCACGGCGACTTCCGGCACGTCTTTCACCAACGCCGGGATTTCGCTGAGCTGCGCGCGCTGCGCGGCGCGCCAGCGACGTTCGCCGGCGATCAGCTCGTAGCTGTTCTTGCCGAGCGCACGCACGACAATCGGTTGAATCAAACCTTGCGCGCGAATGGAGGCGGCCAGTTCGTCCAGGGCTTCGTCGTTCCAATGACGACGCGGCTGATACTTGCCCGGCTGGATGTACTGAATGGGCAGCGTGCGCAGCTCGCCTTCCTGTTCGATCACCGATGGCGTGCCGGTATCGCCGCCGCCAAGCAGGGCATCCAACCCGCGTCCGAGTCCGCGTTTTTTTGCAGCCGACATGCTTTAGAGCCTATTGATGGTTTCGGCGTAGCCCGCGTTGTCACGGTGCGGCTGCCAGGTGGTAGTGCGCGGCGCAGCGCTTGCGTGGCTGGCGAGCCAAGCCGCGCACTGCCGCATAGAGACCGCACCGTGACAACCCTTAGGGCCGGAGCTGTTTGCTCGCCGGGCGGCGTCTTCTCTCAGTTGTGTATCGACATACACGCCTTCGTTCCTCCTTGCCCGTCAAGCAAACAGTTTCGGCGCGGGCCACGCCGAAACCGTCAATAGGCTCTATTCCTGACCTGAATGTGCTGCCGAGGCTTCCACAGATTCCTCGGGCGAGTCGCCATGCATCGCGTGCAGCGCGGCGATCGCCGCTTGCGAGCCGCGTTCGCGACGAATGATTTCGCCGGCGAGGCCGATGTAGGCGATGGCGCCGCGCGAACTGCGATCGTAGAGATGGATCGGCTGGCCGTGACTAGGCGCCTCGGCCAGACGCACGTTGCGCGGAATGATCGAGCGCAACACTTTGTCGCCAAAATGCTGGGTGAGCTGGGCGGACACTTCGTTGCCCAGGTTGTTGCGCACGTCGTACATGGTGCGCAGCAGACCTTCGATTTCCAGTTGCGGATTCAAATGCTGGCGCACGGCTTTCACGGTATCGAGCAGACTGGAAAGGCCTTCCAGCGCGAAGTATTCGCACTGCACGGGAATCAGCAAACTGTTCGCGGCGGTCAGCGCGTTGACGGTGAGCAAATGCAACGTCGGCGGACAATCCACCAGGATGATGTCGTACTTGCCGGCAACTTTGGCCAGTTGTTCCTTGAGTCGATTCTCGCGCGCAAGCGCATCCATCAGCTTGAGTTCGGCGGCGGTGAGATCGCCGTTGCCGGGCAGCAGGTCGTAATGCGCTTCGGTGGCAACGATGGCGTCATCGATCGGCGCTTCGCCCAGCAGCACTTCGCAACCGCTCGGCGAGACTTCGCGCTTGTCCACACCCGATGCCATGGTCGCGTTGCCTTGCGGATCGAGATCGATCAGCAACACTTTGCGCTTCGCCGCGGCGAGCGCTGCAGCAAGATTGACAGCGGTAGTGGTTTTGCCGACGCCACCTTTCTGGTTGGCGACAGCGATGATACGGGCCATGTCTCGTCCGGTACCGTGGGTGTGTTCGAAAGGACGGCTAGATTAGCAGGAAGGGGGCGAAACGGCCTGCCGCCTTCCCTATTTACGTGCCTGGGTGCGCATCCTGGCCGCCGGTGGCGCGGCCCAGTATCACCAGGTGACGCTCGGCCGATCCCAGGCCGGGGACCGCCAGCGTATGCACGCCGCTGACCGCGAATCCGGGCGGCACGCCTGCGAACTCGTCCTCCGGCGTTTTGCCCTTCATCGCCAGCCAGAGACCTCCGGGCGCCAGCAGATGACCGCCCCAGGACAACATGTCCGCCAAGCTGGCGAAAGCGCGCGCGGTGATGCAATCGAATTGGCCTTCGACCTCTTCCACGCGCGATTGCACGGCCCGCACGCCGTCCAGCTTGAGCGCGCGAATCGCTTCGCGCAGAAAGCGCACCTTTTTCCCGTTCGAATCCACCAGCAGCACCTGGCGACCCGGCGCGGCGATGGCCAGCGGAATGCCAGGCAGGCCGGGGCCGGTGCCGAGGTCGGCCAGCGTGCGGCCTTTGACGTAAGGCAGGATCGCCAAGGAGTCGAGCAGGTGGCGGGTCACCATCTCCGCCGGATCGCGAATGGCGGTGAGGTTGTACGCCGCGTTCCATCGTTCGAGCAACGCAAGGTAGTCCAGCAGACGCGGCACCGCGTCGGCCGGCAGCGCGAGGCCGAGCGCGTCGATGCCCTGTTCGAGCCTGGTTTGCAGGGCGGAGCGGTCGGTCATTGATCTTCCTTAGCAGACAGCCGCGCAGTATCCGTATACGACGCGGATAAAAGAAGACCCGCCGTAGCGGGTCGATACTTTCAGATTTCCCCTGAGCCGGTGCTTCTTGGGCGGCCTGGCCAGATTCGGGTCGATCAAGCGGCGTCCAGCTCCACGCGGGTGACCATCACGCCGCGGTCGCGCAGCTGCCGATTGAGTTGGGATTTGAGGCGGGCGGCGACTTCGCGGCGCTCCGCGCGTTCCGCTTCCACATCTGCATGAAGCGCATCGAACACGCCGTGACGGATAAGCTGGTCGGCTTGCTCGATGACGGCATCGGCGCGCTCTGGTTCAAGGACTTGCCAATACACGGTGCCCTGCAACGGCGCGGCTTGAATCAACGAGGCATCGAAGCGCAGCGTGCGGCCGCCAAGATCGATGCGATGACCGACGCGATCCACCAGCGGCAACACCACGTGAGTACCCGGTTGCAGCAGGCGCACCGGCTTGCCGTAGCGATAAAGACTGTAGACCTGCCCCGTCGGCACACGCTTCACCGCCACTGCCGCCAGGGCGAGAACTGTGATGATGAGAGTGAGCGTAAGAACGGTCATGGCCTAATAGAACAATGAGTTAACTGCGATTTCTAAAATCTTTACGGAGCATCATTGTACAGGCACATGAAGCCGCCTGGATTAATGTCAATTTAACGCTGGTCCCCGATGCGCCGCAACCCCTTTTTCCATGCAAATCTTTAACGATTTCCTGCATGGGAAGTTGTCGGCAATCGGAAACGGTTTCCGGATGCCTTTAATGCTGTCCCTGACCTTTAATCGCGTCCGACGCAGAGATCGTTCACCTGATGAATCGTCAGTCGCAGCCATTCCTTTAATCAGAACCGACCCACCGGGTGGCCTCCTGGGTGTTTGGATGCATAGTCCCTGCCAACGTGTCGTAACGTCTTAAATGTCGAAAACGTATGGGTTTTCTTACTCAAGAATGACAGTTCGCGCTCCCGATATTCGCGGGGACATGGACTCAAGAGGGCGCAATTTGGTCAGTTTCTGACCAGATATCCGTACATCGCTTGGCGGCTGTCTCCGCTTCCGTGCTCACCTTCTAAGCACATGCAAACGAACCGGGTTGCTTTCGAGTCGCAATCAGTGCGTGGTCGATTGCGTAGTGTTCCCGCTCCAGAAAGTCGAACCTGGAGAAACGCCGGCCCGGAACTAAGAGGTAAGTGGTGTAAGTCTATGCATAGTGATGCATTGTGGTGCATAATGGTGCCACTTTCATCTGGAAGATGAACTGCAGAATGGCTCGCAGCCCCCTCACTCCAGATCGCAGAAGCGTCAGGACCTCCGTGATGCTTCCGGAGGACGCTCACTTGCAGGTCCAGGCATTAGCGGATGCCAACCACGTGTCCTCTGCATGGGTCATTCGAATGGCTGTCCAGCGCTTCTTGGATGAGCAGCAAGGCCAACTCCAGTTACCGCTGCGTTTGTCTGCAAAAGAGGGAACCGATTCCAATGGCTAAAGACGTGATTGGCCGAAAGCTTGAGCGTTTGCGGAGCAGCGCGAAGCCCCGCGTCCTTGATTTGTTTGCCGGCTGCGGCGGTATATCGCTAGGTTTCGAGGCGGCGGGCTTCGAGATTCGCGGCGCGGTGGAATTTGATCCGGATGCAGCGCGTTCGCATGGGCTAAATTTCCATGGTGGTGCCGAAGCGCACAGCAAAGCGATCGATATTACACAGACGACCCCTGCAGAGCTTTGCGCACGATTGGGGCTGGGAAAAGTAGCGGAAGCCTTCGACATTGTTGTCGGTGGGCCACCATGTCAGGCATTCGCACGGGTCGGTCGTCCTAAATTGCGAGAGATCGACGCTCACCCGGAGGCGTTTATCCACGATCCGAGGGCGCAGCTTTACAAGAAATACCTGGATTATGTCGACGCTTTCAAGCCTATCGCCGTTCTGATGGAGAACGTCCCGGACATTCTCAACCACGGCGGTCAGAACATCGCTGAGGAAACCTGCGAAGTCTTAGAGGCGAAAGGGTACGTTTGCGGGTACACGTTGTTAAACGCGGCTTTCTACGGCGTCCCTCAAATGCGTGAAAGGATGTTCCTGATTGCGTATCGTCGCGAACTTGGCGCAACGGTATCCTTTCCAAGCCCGACCAATTGGCTCGTTTTGCCTCCCGGTTACGAAGGCTCAAGATCAGTCGCCCTGAAGACACTACAAGGACTGTTCAACAAGGCGCACTCGTATTTGGAACCACCCATAGCATCCCCCAAACTTCCTCCGGCAGTAACGGCAGAAGATGCGTTGGGAGACCTTCCAGCGATCAACGCCAGAGAAATGCTCGCCAGCGGAGAAATCACGCGAGGCGCGAGGCGATTTGACATGCCGGTCGCATACAGCCGCAAAAAGCCGTCGAAGTTTGCAGAGCAAATGCGCTCATGGCCGAAGCATGAGGCGCCGGGAGATGGCCTGAAAGATCATGTAATCCGATACCTGCCCAGAGACTACGAGCTCTTTGCCCGTATGAATGCGGGTGACCAATATCCTCAAGCTTATGGACATGCTCTAGATATGTTTCAGGAGAAGCTGGCGCTTCTCAGAAAAAAGGGCGAAAAGATCAAAGAAGGGTCTGCTGTGTTGATTTCCGCCGAAAACTGAGCCGGGTTTTTCATCGAAAAGTGAGCCACCCGTTTAGTGCTGCAGGTTAGCTTAGCTCGGGATGGATGCCAGGTTCTGATTCTCCTTTTTGATGTCGGTGGCGTGGTTTCTGAAGCGG
>DATJMR010000359.1:0-5042 GCA_035508595.1 Dyella sp. | reverse complement strand
CCAAGCCAGCAACATGGCCACGACGATGGTGAGGATGCCGCCGGGGCCGCCCAATTTGCCGATGCGCTTGAACAAGTCTTTGACCGCGCCTTCGACGATGTGATGGCCGCGCGCCAGGACCGCCAGGGTCTGATCGATCAGGCGCATGCCGGCACCAGCCAGGAAATTCCCAACGCGAACGGCGATGCCAAGCGCCTGTCCACCGAAGCGCAAGCCTACAAGGCCGAGCGCGTCGCGCAGGCGCAAGGCGAGGCCGAACGCTTCGATTTGATCCTGAAAGAATACAAGGCTGCGCCCGATATCACTCGCCGCCGCTTGTGGCTGGAAACCATGGAAGACATTCTTCGCGGCAGCAACAAAGTGATCGACGGCTCCGACGGCCGCAGCGTCATCAACATCACCAGCGACCGCACGGAAGCGCAGCCGGCAACCAACCTGCCGGGAGTGGGCACCGTGGCGCCGTCCAACGGCACCCTCGGCGAGGATGCGGACAAGGGGAAGCAGCCATGAAAACCACCGCTGCGATCATCATCGTTCTGCTTATCCTGCTCGGCTTCAACAGCTTTTATACGGTCGGCGAAGGCCAGAACGTGCTTGTGCTGCAATTTGGCAAAATTCTTCGCACCGATCATCAACCGGGTTTGCATGCCAAGGTGCCGCTGCTGCAACAGGCGCTCATGCTGGACGAGCGCATTCTGTCGTTCGACGGTGCGCCGCAGCGTTACGCGTCGGCCGACAAGCAGAGCATCAACGTCGATTACTACGTAAAGTGGCGTATCACCGACGCCGCCGATTATTACCGTGCGACCGGGGGCGACGAGTTGCAAGCCGGACAGCGGCTCAGTCCGATCGTGAGCAATGCGCTGCGCAGCATCGTGAGCGGATACAAGCTCGAACAACTCATCGCCGCCAATCAGGGCGATATCGCCGCCAGTGCGTTGAAGCAATCCAACGAACAGACGCAAGCGAAACTCGGCATTTCGGTGGTCGATGTGCGCATCACGGGCATCGAGTTTCCGGACGACATCAAGTCGGCGGTCTATAAACGCATGCAGACCGAACGTCAGCAGGAGGCCGCCGCGATTCGTGCCGACGGCAAGCAACAGGCTGAAACCATCAAGGCCGATGCCGACAGCCAGGCGCAAGTGATTCGCGCCAACGCGCAAAGCGACGCAGACAAAGTGAAAGGCGAGGGCGATGCGCAGGCCGCGCAAATCTATGCGCAGGCCTACGCGCAGGACCCGGACTTCTTCGCGTTCTACCGTAGCTTGCAGGCTTACAAAAAATCCTTCGGCGACGGCAAGGGCACCATCATCCTGAAGCCCGACTCCGAATTCCTGCGCTATTTCGGCAGTCCGGCATCCGCGCCGGCACGGCACTGAGGTCACGCCATGCCGCGCGAGTTTTATGCCGCACTCTGTCTGGTTCTGGTGATTGAAGGCCTGGTGCTGTTCGCCGCCCCGCAAGGCTGGCAGGCGATGGTGCGCGAAGCTTTAAAGCTGGATCCCCGTACCTTGCGCGTGTTTGGCGCCGTCGCCATCGGCATCGGCCTGGTCACGCTGCATTGGGTGCATTGAACAACGTTCACCACGCGGTCATGGCCGCGCGATAGTTTTCCCGTTCCGCCGATCGGAACGTCCTTTTAGAGCGAGACATATCATGGGTAAGTCAGTCGTAATTCTTGGCGCACAGTGGGGCGACGAAGGTAAAGGCAAAATCGTCGACCTGTTGACCGAACGCGTAGGCGCCGTGGCGCGCTTTCAGGGCGGCCACAATGCCGGCCACACCCTTGTCATCAAGGGCAAGAAGACCGTGCTGCACCTGATTCCGTCCGGCATCTTGCGCGACGATGCGCTGTGCCTGATCGGCAACGGCGTGGTGCTGTCGCCTGCCGCGCTCAAGCAGGAAATCGAAGAGCTGGAAGCGCAAGGCATCCATGTGCGCGATCGCCTCAAGATCAGCCCGGCTACGCCACTCATCATGCCGTATCACATTGCCGTGGATAAGGCGCGCGAAGCCGCCGCCGGCGGCAAGGCTATTGGCACCACCGGCCGCGGCATTGGCCCGGCCTACGAAGACAAAGTCGCTCGCCGCAGCGTGCGCGTGGCGGACTTGATGTATCCGCACGAGCTGCCGGATCTCATCAAGTGCGCCGTCGACTATCACAACTTCATCCTCACCCAGTGGCTGAAGGCCGAACCGGTCGATTACAAGCAGGTGCTCGACGACGCCATCGCTTACGGCGAATTCATTCGCCCCATGGTCGACGACGTCGCCACCATCCTGCACGACGTGCGCAAGGAAGGCGGCAACATTTTGTATGAAGGTGCGCAGGGCGCCTTGCTCGACATCGATCACGGCACCTATCCGTACGTGACCTCCAGCAACACCACGGTCGGCGGTGCGCTGGCCGGTACGGGCGTGGGTGCCTGCGACATCGATTACGTGCTCGGCATCTGCAAAGCCTATGCAACCCGCGTCGGCGGCGGTCCGTTCCCCACCGAACTCAACGATGAAATGGGCGAGCGTCTGCGCAAGGTCGGCAACGAATTTGGCGCCAGCACCGGCCGTCCGCGTCGTTGCGGCTGGATCGATCTCGTCGCGCTCAAGCGAGCCGTGCAGATCAACGGCATCAACGGCCTGGCCATCACCAAGCTCGACGTGCTCGACGGTCTGGATACCATCAAGGTCTGCATCGCGTACGAATACCGCGGCAAGCGCCGAGAACTCGCTCCGCTCGATGCGGACGGTTGGGCCGAATGCAAACCTGTGTATCTGGAGTTTCCGGGCTGGGCCGAATCCACCGCCGGCATCCGCGACTGGAACAAGCTGCCGCCCGCGGCACGCGCTTACCTGCGCGCGGTCGAAGAACTTTCCGGCTGCCGTTTGGCCATCGTGGCGACCGGCGCGGATCGCGACGACACCATCGTGCTGGACGATCCGTTTGCGTGAGCTTGCGGTTCACGTGCCGATGCGAAAAAGGGCCCTTAATGGGCCCTTTTTCATGGTTTATGCAGCCTATGCCGGTCAATCGTTAACGACGGCGTTCCTGCCTCGCTGCTTTGCCTGATACATCCGTCGATCGGTTTGTTCGATAAAGCGCAACGCTTCGTCGCCGCAGTTTGGCATGACGGTGCCCAGGCCGATGCTGGCGGTAAGGTATTTGCTGACGTTCGAGCCTTTGTGCGGGATGTGCTCGCTGGCGATCAATTCGCGGCAGCGGGACGCGATTTTGTAAGCATCCGTTTCGTTGGTATCGGGCATGACGATAATGAATTCCTCGCCGCCGAAACGGGCGACGAAGTCGCGCGGACGCGAGGCGGCCACAGTCAGCAGTTTGGCGACGCGCTTAAGGCATTGATCGCCTTCCAAGTGACCGTAGTGATCGTTGTATTGCTTGAAGCAGTCGATATCCAGCATCAACACGGAAATAGGCTGCTTGCTGCGGCAGGCGTTGTCCCATTCGGTTTGCATCACCACATCGAAACGGCGGCGATTGGCCACGCCGGTAAGGCCATCCTTGAAGGAAAGTTCTTCCAGTTCGCGGCGCAGCGCGGCGAGTTGCTCTTCGGTGCGTTTGCGTTCGCTGATATCGAACATGAAACCGATCAGCGAATCGACTTCTCCGTTGTCTTTGCGCACCACATGCACGACATCGCGAATCCATACGTAGTCGCCGTTCTTCTTGAGCGCGCGATAATCGGCTTCGTGATCGACACCTGCCTTGGATTGCGCCACGCAAAAATTGACGGCCCAATCGCGATCTTCCGGATGCATGCGGTCGGCCCAATCCTGCACGCTGACCCAGCTTGAGGGTTCCCAACCCAGCAGTTCTTCGATCTGCGGGCCGATATACGCGAACTGCATCGTGCTCCAATCGATTTTCCAAGGAATGGCCCGGGTCGATTCCAACAGCGTTTTATAGGTGTCGTTGTCCAGTTCTATCTTGGCGTCGATGGTGGCGTTCATGAGGCGGCTCCGGGCTCAGCGTTGCTTGATGTTCGGTAGAAAGTTTTCGTCCATCGTGTCGCACCCGGATCGGCCTTTACTACCTCCAAACCGTTATGGACAAGCAATGGTCATGCCCAACGAAGCATACGGTCCCGTTTGCGAATCTTGCGGGCGGTATCGAGGAGGCCCAGCTTGTAACTTGCTTGGCGTATAGGAGGTTTTGGGGTAATAGTTCTGAAAAGCGGGGGGATGTGGGGGTGTTTGATCCAGGCGGCGGTTGCGGGGGCGCCTGGATTCCATGGCAGGACTATTTTCGCAAGTGGCGTTTTTTCTTCGATGTGACGCGTTTTGTCCACACACGCCATGCCTGCCTCCGCATCGATGCTGGGAGAAGCTTGCTTGCGCTTCGCATGGGCACTGGCCGTACTGTTGACCGTTCATCTGGCTCTGGCGAGCCGGAGCGGTCATGCGCAAGACACTTGGCCGCAATTGGCGATGGTGGCCGTGCAATGCATGGCCTTATGGGTGGTTTTCCTGCGATTCCGACGCAGCCCGCCGCTCATCAAAATACCGTGGTTGCTGCTGGCGTTGGCCGCCCTGATGCAGGTGTTGTGGGCCACTACCAATCTGCTCACCACGATATTGGGCGACAAGGGCGGTTATCTCACGGCGATCGGCGTGGTGATTTCCGGCCTGTATATGATCCCGTCCATGTTCATGGTGGCACGTTCGTTCGCGCAGCATGAGCCGCGCGCGGTGATGGTGCTGGACCTGGTTCTGTCGTGCCTGGTTGCCGTGTTGCTTTATCAGCTGGTGACGCAATTGCTCAGCGGCCCCTTGGCATCGAATCCGGACAGCGTGATGGTGGTGATCTATCACGCGGATGCCGTCGATTTTTCGCTGGCCGCCATGGCGATATTGCGCATGCTGGGTGCGCGCAGTTTTCGGTGGCGGTACTTCTATTACGCGGCCAGCACCTATCTCTTGATAAACGCCATCGTGGCCTGCGTTTACAACCGTATCGAGCTGCGCGGTTTGCCGTGGTGGGCCGGATCGCTCGTGGACATTCCTTATGTGCTGCTGATTCTGGT
>DATJMR010000358.1:0-19863 GCA_035508595.1 Dyella sp. | reverse complement strand
GGCTCAGTTTTGGATAGAACTCAACATAAATAGGCCACCAACTCCGTTTGCCATGCATTCAACGCGTCGTCTGCCACATCGTCGACGTAGTGCAGGTAGCGCTCTGTCGTTTTGATGCTGGCATGACCCAGTCGTTCCTTCACATACAAGAGTGCATTACCGGTATTCCGAGTCTCCTTAAGCGCATGGAGCGTGTGGGTCGCATAGCTGTGACGCAAGATGTGAGGACTAACATCAATACCCGCTTTCGCTCCCGCGCGCTTAAGCAGCATCCAAAACCCATTTCGAGTAAATCTATCTCCATATCTATTCAGAAAAAGCACGCCCGGACTGGCCGAATTGGCTCGAAGACCTCGAGTCATCGCAGAGTATGCCCAAAGCTCCTGCATCACTCCTCTGGGAACATGAATGGACCGAAACACTGATCCCTTTGTGGACATTTCCCTGGGATTTAACTCCACTGGAAAAATGTGCCGTACGCCAGGATGCTCAATGGGATTTTTAATTCTTGCCAAAGGGAACGTACAGAGCTCCTCGACACGGATTCCCGTTGCCAACGACAGCATTCCCATCAATCGATGCTGCGGATTCTCAAGGGCGTTGAGGAGTGCGACAGACTGTTCGCCTGTCAGAACCTTTATGCGAGGAACAGGTACACGCAGCCGGACTTTGGGAGCGCTGCCTAGCTCCCTCGTTGGGGGCCCTACCCACCCGCCTTCAGGTTGACTCCACGTTCGGTCGTAATCGAAGGGCAATTCCGCTATCAGCCCCTGCGTCAGCGCGAATTCATAGAACTTGCAAATAAGGCGCAGTCTTGGATTCAACGTGGCCTTCGCTTCGCCGTCGCGAAGCATTGCGCGTCGATAGTTCGCAACTACCGACAGCGTTCCAGGCAGTTTCGGAGCATCCCAATCGAGCTTGTTGCGCTCTAAAAACCTGAAATAGTCGAGAAAGAAATATCCGTACGTCTCCCACGTTTTCACGGATTGGACGTTGCCAGACTCAAGTAGGTGAGCCGTCAAAAACCTAAAAACCGGCCTTACGATGTCGCCCTGATCGGACAGCAACATTGGGAAGCGTTCGATGGGAACGCCAGCGTACAGAAACTCATCAGTAGTCAAGACGAGTCGCATAGAGGTAGCCTACGCCCTATGCGAATACAATGCAAGCCGTTGATTTTATTTATTAAAAACCACCAACATATGAATCTGGACTATAGTTCTCGAACTTGGTGTAATGCCCCAGGAACGTGAGCTTTACCGTATCGGTGGGGCCGTTACGCTGCTTGCCGATGATGATCTCGGCAAGGCCTTTGTCCGGCGATTCCTTGTTGTAGTACTCGTCGCGGTAAATGAACATGATTACGTCAGCGTCCTGCTCGATGGCGCCCGATTCGCGCAAGTCCGACATCATCGGCCGCTTGTCCGCGCGCTGCTCGAGCGAGCGGTTCAACTGCGACAGCGCAATCACCGGCACGTTGAGTTCTTTGGCGAGCCCCTTCAACGAGCGCGAGATTTCCGAGATTTCCGTGGCACGGTTTTCCTTGTTGCCGGGCACCTGCATGAGCTGCAAATAATCGATCACGATCAAACCGAGACCGCCGTGCTCGCGAGCCAGGCGTCGCGAGCGCGAACGCATTTCCACAGGCGAGAGACCCGGCGTGTCGTCAATGAAGATCTTCGCTTCGGACAGCAGCGCAATCGCATTGGTGACGCGCGGCCAGTCTTCTTCGGCCAGATCGCCATTGCGCAGATGTTGCTGGTGAATGCGACCGACCGACGAAATCAAACGAAACGCCAGCTGCGACGCCGACATTTCCATTGAAAAGACCGCGACCGGTTTTTTGGCGCGAAGTGCCGCGGCTTCCGCAATGTTCAGCGAAAAAGCGGTCTTGCCCATCGACGGACGCGCCGCGACGATGATCAAGTCCGAGGGCTGCAAACCGGACGTGAGATTGTCCAGATCGGTAAAACCGGTGGAGATACCGGTGAGCTGACCGCGATTCTGATAGCGCTCATGCAGCAGGCGGAAAGCATCCTTTACCGCTTCGCGCATGGAGACGGTGTCCTTCTTGCCACGCGCACCTGATTCGGCAATGTGGAATACGCGCTGTTCGGCGTTTTCCAGCACTTCTTGCACCGTTTGGCCTTCCGGACGATAGCCGTCTTCGGTAATAGCCGTGCCCGCGTCGATCAACTGTCGCAGCACTGACTTTTCGCGCACGATTTCGGCATACGCGATGATGTTTGCCGCACTTGGCGTGGCGTTCGCCAGTTCGACTAAATAGCTGGCACCGCCGACCATTTCAGCCAACCCGTTGGCCTCGAACCAATCTCCCAGCGTGATCGCATCACAGGGCATGCCTTTGTTGGCGAGCTCCGTAATGGCGCGCCAGATAAGGCGGTGATCTTTGCGGTAGAAATCCTGCTCGCTAAGTTTGTCGGCAACGCGATCCAACGCGTCGGCCGCCAGCATCAATCCGCCGAGGACCGCCTGCTCCGCGTCGATGGAGTGCGGTGGCACCCGCAATGCCTCGATAGCGCTGTTGTTACTGCTGTGTTTGCGTTCGGGCACGAAGGACATGGACATTCCCTGTTGCAAGGAAGGTGCGCAAAGCCATGTAGGCAGGCACAAGTCGTGAGCATACGCGGACGCGTCTCACGGGTTAAGACGATAACCTGTGGATATCTTGTGGAGCGGCATGTATAAAAAATTCAGTTGCCGCTCAAAACAAACGGGCGCCGTAGGGCGCCCGTCTGAATCCATCCGAAGATGACGTGTAGCGATTACTTTTCGCCGACCACGATCACCTTGACCGAGCCCTGCACGTCGGCGTGCATGCTGATCACGACGTCGTATTCGCCGATGTGGCGGATCGGGCCTTCGCCCTGAATCACTTCACCCTTGTGGATGTCGTGACCGGCAGCCTGCAGTGCATCGGCGATCTCGCGCGGACCGACCGAACCATACAGCTTGCCTTCGGGACTGGCATTGGCGGCGATGGTCACCGTCACGTCGGTCAGCTTGTTCTTGCGCGCCTCGGCGTCGGAGAACAGCTTGTTGGCCTTGGCTTCGTATTCGGCGCGGCGTGCTTCGAACGCGGCGAGGTTTTCGGCGTTCACGCGAACGGCCTTGCCCTGCGGCAGCAGGTAGTTACGACCGTAGCCCGGCTTGACCTTGACCTTGTCGCCGAGGTTGCCGAGGTTGCGCACCTTCTCAAGAAGGATCAGTTCCATGGGTATTTCCTCAATTCGTTAGCACCGGTGTGGCCCGATGCAGCCGTGGACGGTTGTCCGAAGTGTTGCCCTTCTCTCCAACCGCTATCGCGGCCGAAGAGAAGGTTGAAGCATGTTCTTCCCTGTTTCGGAAAGAACCCGCGACGCGATTAGACGTCGTGGTTGTCGGTGTACGGCAGCAGCGCCAGGAAGCGGGCGCGCTTGATGGCCGTGGCCAGCTGACGCTGGTAACGAGCCTTCGTGCCGGTGATGCGGCTGGGAACGATCTTGCCGTTCTCAGTGATGTACTGGCGCAACGTGTTGAGATCCTTGTAGTCGATCTCTTTGACGTTTTCGGCCGTGAAGCGGCAGAACTTGCGGCGGCGGAAGAACTTGGACATGGGTCTGGGCTCCTGGATCAGTCTTCGTTGTCGACGTCGTCGCTATCGGCGCGACCTACGCGGCGGTCATCGCTGTCGTCGTCGTCACGGCGGCGGGAAGACTTCGCGTCGTCCTTTTCCTTGCTCTTGAGGATGAAGGACTGCTCGGTGTCGGCCTCATCGCGCTTGATGACGAGGTGACGCAGCACGGCGTCGTTGAAACGGAAGCCCGACTCCAGCTCGTTCAGCACGCTCTGGTTCACTTCGATGTTGAGCATGACGTAGTGGGCCTTGGCCAGGTTCACGATCGGGTACGCCAGCTGACGGCGGCCCCAGTCTTCCAGGCGGTGGATCTTGCCGCCGTCGGCCGTGATGAGCGTCTTGTAGCGCTCGATCATCGCCGGAACCTGCTCGCTCTGGTCGGGATGGACCAGGAATACAACTTCGTAATGACGCAAGGTCATCGGAGAAACTCCTTATGGGTGCGACCCTTACGGGCCATCGCAGCCTCCCGCCGATGCGGTGAGGCAAGGGACTGCCGGCGCCTGTTTGGCGTAGACAGAAGCGGAATTCTAAGCGAAATCACTTATTCAGCGCAAGGCGTTGAACGAAGCCGCAGGAGGGCCGAAAAACGGCTCAGCTGACCGTGAAGCTCTCGCCGCAACCGCATTCGCCGGTGGCGTTGGGGTTGTGGAAAACAAAGCTGGCATTGAGGCCCTGGCGCTGGAAGTCGATCACGGTGCCATCGACCATGGGCAGGCTCTTGGTATCCACGATCACGGGCACGCCGTCGATCTGGAAGGTCTGGTCCTCAGCCCCGGCCGTTTCGGCCAGATCCACCACGTAGGCAAATCCGGAGCAGCCGGTTCGCTTCACGCCGAAGCGCACGCCCGCGGCAGCCGGCGATTGAGCCAGGAATTGGCGCATGCGTTGGTTGGCGGCGGGGGTAATCGAAATACTCATATCGACAGTGTTTCTAATTTGGCACTTATGCACGGCTTGAAGGTCGCAGTGCAGGCAATGGCTACATTATCATGCCCGCTTGCCTTCACGCCCTTAACAAATGGGCGCTTCTCCCAGGAGTTTCAATCCATGACGGTGGTCAGCGTCAAACAGGCCCTTTCCGGCAAACTCGAAGCCGGCACAACGGTAACGGTGCGCGGATGGGTACGTACCCGCCGCGACTCCAAGGCGGGCCTGTCGTTCGTGAATATCAGCGACGGTTCCTGCTTCGATCCCATTCAGGCTGTCGTGCCGGCCACCCTCGGCAACTACGAGCACGAGGTGAAACACCTCACGGCCGGCGCCGGCGTGATCGCCACCGGCACCCTGGTGCCGTCGCAGGGCAAGGGCCAGACCTTCGAACTTCAAGCGGATGAAATGGTCGTTACCGGATTCGTGGACGATCCGGAAACCTACCCCATCCAGCCCAAGCAGCACTCGATGGAGTTTTTGCGCGAGGTCGCACACCTGCGCCCGCGCACCAACTTGTTCGGCGCGGTGACGCGCGTGCGTCACACCATGATGATGGCCATCCATCGCCATTTCACCGAGCAAGGTTTCTTCTGGATCAATACGCCGATCATCACCACGTCGGACGCCGAGGGCGCCGGCGATATGTTCCGCCTGTCCACGCTCGACCTGGCCAACCTGCCGCGCGACGACAAGGGCAAGATCGATTTCCGCAAAGATTTCTTCGGCCGCGAAGCGTTTCTCACGGTTTCCGGCCAGCTCAATGTCGAGGCGTACGCCTTGGCGATGAGCAAGGTCTACACATTCGGCCCGACGTTCCGCGCGGAGAACTCCAACACGCCGCGCCATCTTGCCGAGTTCTGGATGGTGGAGCCGGAGATCGCGTTCGCGGATCTGGCCGCCGATGCCGACTGCGCGGAAGCGTTCCTCAAGGCGATCTTCAAAGCTGTTTTGGAAGAACGCGCTGACGACATGGCGTTCTTTGCCGAACGCGTGCTGCCAGAAGCGATCAGCCGCCTGGAAAACTTCATTGCGCAGCCGTTCGCACGCATCGATTACACCGACGCCATCAACATCCTGCAGAAATCCGGTCAGACGTTCGAATTCCCGGTCGCGTGGGGTGTGGATTTGCAAACCGAACACGAACGCTATCTGGCCGAGAAACACGTCGGCCGCCCGGTCGTGGTGATGAACTACCCCGAGCAGATCAAAGCGTTCTACATGCGTCTGAACGACGACGAGAAGACCGTCGCCGCGATGGACGTACTCGCCCCCGGCATCGGCGAGATTATCGGCGGCGCCCAGCGCGAGGAACGCCTGGACTACCTGGACCGCCGCATGGCCAAGTTTGGTCTCGATACTGCCACCTATGGCTGGTACCGTGACCTGCGCCGCTACGGCACCGTCCCCCACGCGGGCTTCGGCCTCGGTTTCGAGCGTCTGCTGGTGTACGTATGCGGTTTGGCCAATATCCGCGATGCCATCCCCTATCCACGCGCGGCAGGGAGTGCCGAGTTCTAATTTCTTTTTACCTATGCGTCTGAAACTGCTACTCACGTTCCTACTTATCTTGCCGCTCGTGGCGTGTCACAGCGTCAAGCTGCCTTCGATACCGCTGCCGACCGACTTGCTCTCGCAAGGGCCTCCGCCCAAAACGCTGGCCGATGCGAAGAAAGCGCTCGACGCTGCCACGCCGTGCTGCACGACCTTTGCCGATTTCTCTTACCAGAATCGGCTGCCCTGGCGACCGCAGCAGTTCCAGCTCGGCGTAGGCAGCCCGGTGGTGGCGATCAACGGTTCGCGCAGTTATTTCCTAAGTTTCGTGCTGCCGCCGGATGTGAAACTGCCGTACAAGATCGGTGTGAAATCCGAACTCATCGGACGCTCGGTCACGGGCGCCAGTTATCTGTTTGCACCAACGATCGTGCAGCTCGACGATGCGTTTCAACCCATCGATTCGCAAGACGTGAAGCTCTGTGAATACATGGGCTGGTCCAACAGCGACAGCGGCGCGTTCGGCAGCGTGGAAGTCACCAGCAAACGTGCGCGCTACCTGGTGGTCTACAGTTCCGATAAGCAGCAAACGAGCAACACCTACTGGGAACAATCCGCCAGCACCTTCTCCACCAGCAGCAGCACAACCCCTGCCGCCACCACCATGGGCGGCAGCTACAAGATCCAGCACGGCCCCGATGGGGTAGTCTGGGTGGGATTGATGGACAAGAGCTATTCCGAGGCGGTGAACAAAGCCGTTTGCGGCAAAGCTCCGCAAGGCGACGGACTGCTCAACACGTTGCGCCAGGATGTCACCAAACTCGATCGGAGCAGTCCTTGATTCCCTTCGTGGCGTACATCGGTTTGCTGCTAGTAGGCCTCGTCTGCTTCATCGCGCATGCGGTGCTGCCGTTTCGCATCGCCAAACATCTGCGCGACGATTACCCGCAACACTGGAAAGTGATCGTCGATACCGGCAGCGCGCAAGCCGCACACGGCCCTCAATTGTGGCTGCGTATGCAGCATGTGCTGCGCTCGCCGGCCATTGCGGCGATCGATGATGCCGCCATCACGCGCCTGTGGCGCACATGGCGATACAGTCAGTGGCTTGCATGGGCATGCTGGATCGCCGCGCTGGTTCTGCAATGGCATAGCCGCACCCATCCTTAAGCGGGGAGATCGCATGGATTTGAATCTGAGTGGCCGTCATGCGCTGGTATGCGGTGCCTCCCAAGGCATCGGCCGCGCGGCAGCGATCGAACTGGCTGAGCTTGGCGCCGATGTCACCTTGCTGGCACGCTCCGCCGATCGTCTCGCCGCGCTCGCCGACAGTTTGCCGCGCAAGCACGCCGCGCAACGTCACGGCTGGCGCAGCATCGACATGCACGATTTGAACGGCCTGCGTGCCGCAGCCGCCAACGTGATCGAAGCAAATCCCGTACACATTCTGATCAACAATACCGGCGGACCACCGGGCGGCTCTATCGTCGATGCCGAACCGGCCGCGTTCGAGAGCACGTTTCGTCAACACGTACTGGCAAGCCACGCGCTGCTGCAAACGGTGCTACAGGGCATGCGCGATAGCGGTTACGGCCGACTCGTCAATGTGATCTCGACGTCGGTAAAGGAACCTATCCCCGGCCTGGGCGTTTCCAACACCGTGCGTGCCGCCATGGCGGCCTGGGCTAAGACCATGGCCGGCGAACTGGCCGCTGAGGGCATCACCGTCAACAACGTGCTTCCCGGCTATACGCGCACGGCGCGACTGGACGGTCTGCTTGCCGCGCAGTCGCAAAAAAGCGGTCGCAGCGAACAAGAGCTGGCCAAGGAAATGGCGGCTACCGTGCCAGCGCGTCGCTTTGGTGAGCCTGGCGAGATCGCCGCGGTCATTGCCTTCCTGTGCACGCCTGCTGCGGCTTACGTCAATGGCGTAAGCATCGCCGTGGACGGCGGGCGAACCAAATCGCTAAGTTGAGAGGCGCGCTGGCGCGCATACGGCAGCGTCCGGTGCATTCCAGGCGCTCAGGTTTTAAGCTTGTCAGAATGCCAAGCACACGCCTCGCCAATCTCATTGACGGCCGCCTGCAGGCGCCTTTGGACGACCGCTGGCTCGACGTCCATGAGCCCGCCACGGGCACGGTGTTCGCCCATTGTCCCGATTCCAACGCAGCCGACGTCGATGCAGCGGTTAGCGCCGCGCAAAAAGCGGCACCCGGCTGGGCCGCCACCCCTGTCGAAGAGCGCGCACGGCTTCTGCATCGCCTTGCCGACTTGATCGAAACACGGCTCGACGAATTCGCGGAACTCGAGTCGCGCGATAGCGGCAAACCGGTCGCGCTCGCCAAGCGCCTGGATATCCCGCGTGCCATTTCGAATTTGCGTTTCTTCGCCTCGGCGGTGATCGGGTGGGAAAGCGAATCGCACGCGATGGAAATCGGAGCGATCAACTACACGCTGCGCCGACCGCTGGGCGTTGTCGGTTGCATCAGCCCGTGGAATCTTCCGTTGTATCTGTTCACCTGGAAGATCGCGCCCGCGCTCGCCAGCGGCAATGCGGTGATCGCCAAGCCGTCCGAAATCACGCCATGTACCGCCGCGTTGCTCGGAGCGCTGAGTATCAAAGCGGGCTTTCCGGCCGGTGTGCTGAATATCCTGCTGGGACGCGGCGCCACGACAGGCCAGGCCATTGTCGAACATCCCGCGATCAAAGCCGTTTCCTTTACGGGCAGCACGCGCACCGGTGCGAGCATCGCCGCGACAGCCGCGCCTCAGTTCAAGAAGCTCTCGTTGGAACTGGGCGGCAAGAATCCGGCGATCGTGTTTGCCGATGCCGAACTCACCGACGAACATCTGGATACCATCGTCCGCTCGGGTTTCGCCAACCAAGGTGAGATCTGCCTGTGCGGATCACGCCTGCTGGTGCAACGATCGATCTACGAAGCGTTTCGCGAACGCTATCTTGCAAAGGTGAAAGCGCTGCGCGTCGGCGATCCGCAAGACGCGTCGAGCGATCTTGGCGCACTGGTGTCGCGCGAGCATTTCGACAAGGTGATGCGCTGCATCGCCCAGGCACGCGAAGAAGGCGGAAGCATTCTTTGCGGCGGCGACGCGATGAAAATCAACGGGCGTTGCACGGAAGGCTGGTTTGTCGCGCCCACGGTTATCGAAGGGTTGTCGAACGCTGCGCATACCAATCAACAGGAAATTTTCGGCCCCGTCGTCACGCTGATTCCCTTCGACGACGAAGCGGAGGCGATCGCCTTGGCCAACGGCACCGGTTACGGCCTCGCCGCATCCTTGTGGACGCGCGATCTGTCGCGCGCCCATCGCATGGGCGCGCAACTGGAATTCGGCATCGTCTGGATCAACTGCTGGTTGCTGCGCGATCTGCGCACGCCTTTCGGCGGCAGCAAACAGTCCGGTGTCGGGCGAGAGGGCGGCACCGAAGCGCTGCGCTTCTTCACCGAGCCACGCAATATTTGTATTCGCTACTGAGGAACATGCCTTGAGCAGTCCACTGCAGAACCTGATCGACAGCAACCGCCGTTGGTCCGCCAACATGACGCAGGCCGACCCGGAATTTTTCGAACGCCTGGCCACCCAGCAATCGCCCAAGTACCTGTGGATCGGCTGCTCCGACTCGCGCGTGCCGGCCACGCAGATCGTCGATTTGCCGCCCGGCGAAATCTTCGTGCAACGCAATGTCGCCAACGTGGTGTCGCACACCGATCTCAATTGCCTGAGCACCGTCCAATTCGCGGTGGATGTGCTGAAGGTGGAGCACATCATCGTGGTCGGCCACTATGGCTGCGGCGGCGTGCAGGCGGTGCTGGACGAACGCCGGCTGGGCCTGGTCGACAATTGGCTGCGTCACGTCGGCGATGTGGCGTACAAGCACAGCGACACGCTTGCCTCGTTGGGCTCGATGCCACTTCGCAACATGCGGTTGTGCGAACTCAACGCCATCGAACAAGTGGTGAATGTCTGTCAGACCACGATGGTGATGGATGCATGGGAACGCGGCCAGCGTCTTTCCGTGCACGCGTGGTGCTACAGTCTCTCCAATGGCCACATGCACGATTTGGGCATGCACGTTTCCTCACGCGACTCGCTGCGCCCCACTTACGAAGAAGCCTTGCAGCTTCTGATGCGTCGCGCCGGGGAAATGCGGTGAGCGACGTGGTTCGCACGCTGACGGCACCAGCGCCCGTGGGGGCTTATCCGCACGCGCGGCGGATAGGCAACTTGCTGTTCCTGTCCGGCGTCGGTCCACGCGAACCGCACACCAACCGCGTTCCAGGCAATGTTTACGATGTCGAAGGTCGACTGATCAGCTACGACATCGAGCAACAATGCCGGCAGGTATTTGCTAACGTGCGCGCCGTGCTCGAAGCCAGCGGCGCGCGTTGGGAAGATCTTGTCGACGTCACCGTCTTCCTCACCGACATGACGCACGACTTCCCCACTTACAACCGCCTCTACGCCGACTATTTCAAAGGCGTGGATGCATGCCGCACCACCTTGGGTATCACATCGCTGCCTACGCCCATCGCGATCGAGCTTAAATGCATCGCCGCCCTGCAACCTGCGACGGACTGACATAAAAAAACCCGGAGGGCATGACCCGCCGGGTTTCTTGCCAATCGATTGGAGCTGAAACGATTACTTGCCTGCGGTGCCGCTGGAGGCCGGAGCGCTGCTCTCGCCGGAGCTCGATTCGCTGCTCTTCTTCGACTTCTTCGACTTGTGACTGCTGCTGGACGACTTGTGATGAGCGTGCTTGGCGGTGGTCGACGACGAAGTCGACGCTGCAGCCGGAGCAGCCGACGATTGGTCTTGAGCCAGCACGGAACCGGAGAGGGCGACACCTGCCACGAGCAGGGAAGCGATCGCAAGTTTACGCATCATGATCATGAGCCTCGAGATTTTGGTCGCCACGGACCCGGCCGGAACCCGGCTAACGCGGGCGGCGTGACGACTTAACAATGCAACTGTCTCGGCATACCGCAACTGAACGACAGTCAGAAAGTCGGTAGCAAATTAAATAAGTGCGCTCACTTCCGCTACCGATCCGGCTTCTTTGGAGTCATGCCAGGCAGCGCAGCAATAACTCACGAATGGTGTGCTGCACCATCGAGGCCTTGCCATCGTCCCAGGCAAAGCTGTCTTCATCCATGTACTGACATTGCGCCAGTTCGAGCTGCACGGCGTGGATACCTTCTGCAGGCTGCCCGTAGTGTCGGGTGATGTAGCCGCCCTTAAAGCGGCCATTGACGACAAAGTCATAACGATTTTGGGCCTCCATCACGCTGGTGAGGTCCCACTGTAGATCCGCGCTGCAACTTTCCCCGTCGGCGGTTCCCAGGTTGAAGTCAGGAAGGCGGCCTTCGAAGAGCATCGGCACCCGGCTGCGAATCGAGTGACCGTCCCACAGCACGACTCGCCCGAATTCAGTCTTGAGGCGAGCCAGCTCGCTAGCCAACCCTTGGTGATAAGGGCGCCACCAGGTATCGATGCGCTGACGGATTTCCTCTGCCCCGGGCTCCTGGCCATCCCTATAGAGCGGCTCGCCGTCGAACCCGATGGTGGGTGCAAGCCCTGTTTCGCGGCGCCCCGGATACAACGCGTGGCCGTCCGCCGGTCGGTTGAGATCGATCACGTAACGCGATGCAACCGGCTGGATCACGCTGGCCCCGAGCGCCTGGGCCAACGGCTCATACAGGCGAGCCACATGCCAATCCGTGTCCGGGGCACGGCGTGCCCGCGGCTGCAACCGCGCTGCCAGTTCGTCGGGAATAAAGGAGCCGTCGTGCGGCAAGCTGATCAGCAGCGGCACATAGCCACGGGTAAGCGTAAAGGTCTCCATTCCCCGAGTTTGACCCGTTCCCGCTCAATGCAGCAACAGCAATTCCTCGGCAGCCGTGGGGTGGATAGCAATGGCCGCTTTCAGATCACGCCAATAAAGTCCTTTTTGCAAGGCCACCGCAAAACCTTGCAGCAGCTCGTCGCTGCCCGGCCCCAGCACGTGAATGCCAACCACTCGCCGTTCCTCGCCCACACACACCAACTTCACCACGCTCTGTTCCGAGCGCCCCGCCACCATCCATAGCAAAGGCGTGTAGCGACCGCTGTGCACGCTCACCGTGCTGCCGTAACGCGCATGCGCTTGCTGTTCGGTAAGGCCCACTGTGCCCAAGGGCGGTTCGGAGAAAACCACACTGGGGATGGCGCTGTCGTCGAACTTTGCATCCGCGCGGCCGCCGATCAACCGATCGGCCAATGCACGCCCGGCCGCGACCGCCACAGGCGTGAGCGCGCGGCGATCAGTCACGTCGCCCACGGCATAGAGACCGGAGACATTGGTGTTCTGAAACGCGTCCACCAGCACATGCCCGTGCTCGTCGCGCTCTACGCCTAGGCTCTCCAAACCAAAACCATCGCTGTTAGGCGCGCGGCCCACCGCCCACAATACGGTGTCGTAAACGCCATGCCGGGTACCTTCGGTTGCTTCCAGCGTGATCTGTCCTGGCTGGCCATGTGCGGCGCCAATGCGTATGTCGCGCACGATGCGTATGCCATGCGCATGCATTTGTGCAGCCAACGCCTCCACGAGTTCGTGATCGAAATCCGCCAGCAGATTTCCTCGCACCAACAGATCCACCTCGCAACCCAGCCCGTTGAGCACGCATGCGAATTCCACCGCCACGTACCCGCCGCCGACGACGGCAACGCGCCGCGGCGGCGCATCGAGCGCAAAGATATCGTCCGACACGATACCCAGGTCGAAGCCCGGTATTTGGAGTCGGCGCGGACGCGAACCGGTGGCAATCACGATGTGCGCAGCGCTGGCCTGGAAGCCCTTGGATGCCACGACGGTATCGCTGGAGATCAGGCGCGCCGCGTCTGTCACCACGTGAATACCCGCCATGTCCAGGCGCGTTGCATAGCGCGAACGAATCCCCGCGATGTAGCGATCGCGCAGTGCGCGAAAACGCGCCCAATCCAATTGCATGGGTCCGGTCGTAAAACCGATATCCGCGCCCAGACGATGCATATCGGCAATTTGAGCGGCATACCACATGGCTTTCTTCGGTACGCAACCGCGATTCACGCACGTGCCGCCGAGCGCATCCGGATCGAACAGCGCAACGCGCGCACCTAGCCGCGCCGCATGCTGCGCGGCGCTTAATCCGCCGGAACCTGCGCCCAAGACGATCAGATCGAAACGTTCGCTCATGCGTGCTCCCGATGTGGCGCGCTACAGGTGAAAGCGTGCCGGTGCGTAAGGCGCCGGATCAATAGCAGGCGTGCTGCCTTGGATTTGTGAGGCGATCAACTCGCCCGTCGCTGTCGACATGCTGACACCGAGCATGCCGTGTCCGGTGGCCAGGTGCAGATTGGACCAGCGCATGCTGGGTCCGACGATAGGTACCTCGTCTACGCTCATAGGACGCCATCCCCACCAGGACTCCTGCAATTGCGGACCTTCCGGATCGTGCAACCCCTCTGCCGCACCGCGCCTTAGCGCATCGATGCGGGTGCGGTTGAGCCCTTCGGCGTAACCGGAAAACTCCATCGTGCTACCCAATCGAAAACCGCTATCCCACGTGGTGACGCATACCTTCGCTTCGCGCAGCACCATGGCATGGCGCGGCGCGCGGGCGGGACGCGTATACGTGAGCGAATAGCCCTTGCCGGGCTGCATGGGTATGCGCAGACCCAATGTTTTGCCGAGCAACGGCGACCAGGCACCCAGCGCCAGTACGACGCAGTCGCCGGTAAAGTCGCCGAGGGATGTGCTCACGCCGACGATCCGTTGCCCGTTGGTTTCCACGCGTTCGATCTTTGCACCGGTCTCGATCATGCCGCCCTGTTCGCGCACCAGCCGGGCCAGCTCCGCGACATAGCGATCCGGGCGCAGACGCGCATCCTCGGGGTGAAACAGTCCCCCTAGCACGCCTGGCTTGAGCGCCGGCTCCATCGCTTGGACTTCTTCGCCGCGCAGTCGCTGCGCCGGAATACCCAGGCGGTCGAGTACTTGCGCGTGGTGTCGCTCGTCATCGGCCATCTGTACCGCGCTCCGATAGACATACAACAGACCGGTTTCTTCAAACTCGCAGTCGAGTTTCTCGGCGCGGACGAACTCTGCCAGCAAATGCCGCGACCGTTGCAGAAGGGCCAGCCTTGCCTGGGTGGCTCGATCAAAGTCCGACCAATTGCAGTGCCGCGCGAACCCCATGAGCCAACGAAAACGCGGTCCGTCGAAACGAGGGTTGAGGTACAGCGGGGCGTCGGCGCGAAGCATGGAGCGCAAGGCCACGCCCAGCGTGCCGGGCATCGTCAGGGGCGCGGCGTGGCTTGGGGTGATCGTGCCGCAGTTGCCATGCGAACTGCCGCAGCCCGGGGTGCCCTGCTCCAATACCCGCACGCGGGCTCCGC
Organism: Dyella sp.; assembly: GCA_035508595.1. Taxonomy (GTDB): domain Bacteria; phylum Pseudomonadota; class Gammaproteobacteria; order Xanthomonadales; family Rhodanobacteraceae; genus Dyella_B. Next base: position 5,363 of record DATJMR010000358.1, on the reverse strand, counting down.
CCTTGAGCAGATGCCATGCGCAGGAAAGGCCGATGACTCCACCGCCAAGGATCAATACGTCGCTACGAGAGGCATTCATCAGGTCATTGTAGCCGGCTCAAATTGGTACTTGCGCGCGTTCGTACTTCGTCGCACGCTGGTGCCGCGACCACCCATCGTCCGCCCAAACCAATGCGACCTATGACTGTGATGTGCCTGCTTTGCACGACCGTGCTGTTGGCCTCCGCCGGCGCACGCGCGCAGACGTCTCCTCCGTCTACGCGTGAACTGGTTTCCAAATTCGGCAACGCGCCCAATGGCCTGGCCCGCTACAACTACCTCGTATCGGTGACTCCTTTGCTCGCCAATGACGAAAAATCGCTGGCGCAGCAGCTGCTGGCGACGGTCGACAGCGAGTTGGGTTTGTACAACGAAGCCGTAATGGCCTTTCCCTTCGACAATCGCATCGCGCCATCCAGAACCACGCCGTTGCCGCACACGGACGCATGGCAGGCCGCCGACGCCGCCGATGCGATCGTGGAACTTGCCGCCAAGCGCAACATCGTCATGGTCAATGAAGCACACCATGACGCGCACACTCGCGAACTGACGCTGGAGCTCCTGCCACGCTTACGGGCGCTTGGCTTCCAATACTTTGCCGTGGAGGCGTTGAGTACGAAGGACACCGACTTGATGCACCGCGGCTATGTCACGGACACCTCCGGCAGCGAATATTTGCTTGAGCCGCTGTATGGAGAAATCGTGCGTCAAGCGATACGGCTCGGCTTCACCATCGTGCCTTACGATGCGGACGACTCGCCCTATGCCGATCGCGATACCGCACAAGCGCGCGGACTTTACGAGAAGGTGTTCGCCAAGGACCCGCACGCCAAATTGTTCGTCCACGCGGGTTATTCGCACATCGACAAAACGCCCGGCAACCTCGGAGGCACCATTCAGCCCATGGCGTTGCAGCTGATGCATTTGACCGGCGAAGATCCGCTTTGCGTGGATCAAACACAATTTCGAGACGTCGCGGTGGGCGGCGTCGATTTTGGTTTCTACAACACCGTCGCAAGCCATTTTCGGCTGAACAAACCGTATGTACTGCGCGACCGGAACGACGGCGCCGTCTGGAGTTCCGATCCGAAGCGCATTGACGTCACGGTCATACTGCCGCCAGCGGCCGATCGCGATCTCGATGAGATCGGCATCATGAATAACGACGTATTGCATCGTGTCGTCGTACAACCGCGTCCGCCTTTCGATATCGACGTAAGGCCATCCTGGCTGACGCTGGGCGGTCAACGTCTCCCTTACCGGATCAGCACGGACGCTTGCCAAAACCAGCTGCCCTGCTCGGTCGAGGCGCACTACGCCAACGAACCCGACGGCGCCGTGCCCGCCGACCGCTACACTTTTCTCAAAAACGACGAGCACAACGTGCTCTATCTCTACCCAGGGCACTACCGCTTGCGCGCCTGGGATGCGAGCGGCAAGACCTTGTCTCAACAGGAGATCGACGTTCCCGGACGTTGATGGAGCCGGATCGGCCCACTCCGGCTCTTGCGCATTTCAGATTACACGTGTAATTTTTATTCCAGACTACATGTGTAATCCAATGAGGCCGGGCCATGTCTCACCCCACCATTCCCATCAGCGATGCCGAAAGCCGCGTCATGGATGTGCTGTGGCAGCAAGCGCCGCTCACGTCCGAGCAGATCGTCGCCGCCGTCCAATCCAACAGCGACTGGCATGAGAAAACCGTACGCACACTACTCAACCGTCTGCTCGGCAAGAGCGCGGTAGAAGCGACACGCGATGGCCGGCGTTATCTCTATCGCCCCTTGCTGACGCGCGCGCAGTGGCAGTCGCAAGAAAGCCACAGCCTGCTCGATCGTGTGTTCGGCGGTCGCGTCGCGCCGTTGCTTGCGCACTTTAGCCAACACGAAAAACTCTCCGCCAAAGATGTGGCCGAGCTGCGCAAGCTGCTCGATGCCATCGAGCGAAAGGAACGCTGACATGAACATCATGTTGCTGCGAATGCTCGTTACCGCTTCGTTCGGATTGGCGCTCGCGTTGCTGTTGCGCAAACCCCTGCGGCGCCTGTTTGGCGCAGGTCCGGCATTCACTTTGTGGTGCCTGCCCGTGCTATTGGCCGCCATGCCATGGATACCGGCGCCGATTGACACGCAAGCGCTGCAACCCATCATCGCTGCGTTGCCGACGCAAACATACATCACCGCCGACGATACGCCTTCGGCCATCTACGCCTGGCTGATCGCCGTCTGGTTGCTCGGCGTGGCATACGGCATCGTCAATCTGACGATTCGGTATGTGCGCCTGGCGCGTGCATGCGGCCGGATGCCAGAAGCCTTTCAACGCAGACTGATAAGCGAATATCCGTCATTGCCCGTCCACCGCGTGCGCATGCACGCTGCCGGCCCCGCGGTGATGTGGGCGCCACGCGCGCGTCTGCTGTTGCCGGCGGATTTCTTTGAACGGCACGATGCCGAAGCGCGCGAGATGGTGTTGCGTCACGAATGTACGCATCTGCGCCGCGGCGATGCCTGGTGGAGCCTGCTCAGCGAGTGCCTGCTGGTACTGCTCTGGTTCCACCCCTTGGCGTGGTTTGCGCTGCCGCGTTTTCAGCTCGACCAAGAACTCGCTTGCGACGAAAACGTATTGCGCGCTTCGCCCAAACATGAAGCGCCTTACGCGCGAACGCTGATGCGCAGCACCGGCGTCGATGCGCAACCGGCAATGATCCCCTGGCTCGCCGAGCCACAACTGAAGGAGCGCCTCATCATGATCAGCCGTTCTCCACGCAGCGCGTGGCGCCGCCGAACCGGCTACGCGACACTCATTTCGCTGCTCGTCAGCACCGCCATCGTGGCGCAGACAAGCACCGCACCACCGGCCAATCGCCAGGCTTCGCAAGATATCCAGTACAACGCCGAACAGCGTCCGGCCTATCCGCCCGATGCCATCAAAAACCGCGAACAAGGCATGGTGTTATTGAAGGTGCTCGTGGGCACCGACGGCGCCCCCCGCCAAATCAACGTCGATCCGAAGACCGACGCTTCCCCCGAGCTCACCAAGGCCGCCAGCGACGCGGCCATGAAATGGCGTTACAGCCCCAAGGTCGAAAACGGCAAGGCGGTGGAAAGCTGGATCAAGGTGCCGGTGATGTTCAGCCTTGCGCCTTTGCCGCCGCACCCACCTGGACCACCGCCGCGTCCGGGTGCCGTGCCGCCGCCGCCACCCCCGCCGGGCATGTTGCCCCCGCCACCGCCCCCGCCGCCGGCAGGGCCAACTTCTTCCAACTCCTAAAAACTTCCCTGCAAGCTATTGATTTGCTATAACCTCGGCGCAAACACCGCCGAGGTTTTTTTATGAGCCTGGCCAGTACAGGGGATTGGAACAAACACAGCACATTTGCTCACGCTTTGCGTCTGAGCGTGGTGTTGGCTGCGCTGCTGTGTTTGACCGCTTGCGGAATCGCGCCACGGCGCGAAGCCACCTACAAACCTTCGGAGTCCGCGCTCGCCAATGAACCGGCACGCGCGCCGGAGAACTCCATCGGCACCGCCAACGATGTGCTGTTTCGCGCCATGGCCCTGGTGGGCACTCCGTATCACTGGGGCGGCAATACGCCCAACGGCGGCTTCGATTGCAGCGGCCTGGTCGATTACATCTATCGCAATGCCGCCAATATCCAGCTGCCGCACAGTTCGCGCGAGATGGCCTCGGTCGACGGAGTCAAGGTCAGACACATGGACGACCTGATCAGCGGCGATCTGGTGTTCTTCTCCATCGACGGTGACATCAGCCACGTTGGCGTTTACGTCGGCAAGGGCCGTTTCGTACATGCGCCGAACAGTGGCGGCACGGTGCGCCTGGACGATATCGACGGCCCCTATTGGCGCGATCATTTCGCATACGGCAAGCGGCTGCTGGATTAAAGGCGGCAGCCAAAGGCTCGAAGACCGCCTCCCCTTCACGGCCCTTCTGATCCGTCTTCACAAAATTTATATTGTGCACAATTAAATTTGATGCTATGTTTCGCTCCATGAGGAAACGCACCGACCCATCCCTGCTGCTGGACGAACAACTCTGTTTTGCGCTGTACGCCGCGTCGCGCCGCATGACCGCGGCATATCGCCCCTTGCTGGACGCATTAGGCCTGACCTATCCGCAATACCTGGTGATGCTGGTGTTATGGGAGCGGGACGCCCTGACAGTGCGTGAGCTCGGGGAGCGCCTACAGCTCGATTCAGGCACCCTGACCCCCCTGCTCAAGCGACTGGAGCAAGCCGGGCTGGTCGGACGCCGCCGCCGCCAAAGCGACGAGCGCGAAGTGGAAATCACCCTGACCCAAGCCGGCGATAACCTGCGCGAACGCGCGGCGGAGGTGCCGCGCTGCATGGCCGATCGACTTTGCATGTCCGTCGATGCCTTCAGGCATCTACGCGATGAACTCAAGACCCTGGCGAGCCAACTCGCCTCCCCCCAAGACCCACGAGAGTAAAAGCCATGAGCAATCCGACCAAAGTTCTCTATACCGCCACGGCCACCGCCAAGGGCGGCCGCGAAGGCCACATCCATAGCAGCGACGGCGTGCTGGATTTCGATCTCAAAGTGCCGAAGGAACTCGGTGGCCCGGGCGGCCAGGGCAGCAATCCGGAGCAATTATTCGCCGCCGGCTATTCGGCCTGCTTCGAAGGCGCGGTGCGTTATGTTGCACGCGAGAAGAAAGTGACACTGAAAGATGCATCGGTCACCGGCCACGTCGGCATCGGTCCGCGCGAACCCGCCGGTTTTGCCATCGCGGTGAAGCTGGAAGTGAGCTTGCCGGGTATCGATCGTGCCGTCGCGCAGGAGTTGATCGATATCGCTCACCGCGATATCTGTCCGTATTCGCATGCCACGCGCGGCAATGTGGATGTGCAGATCAGCCTGGTTTGACGTCAATCACCCAATAAAAACGGCGCCGCGAGGCGCCGTTTTTTCGTTGTCATTCCGGCGAAGGCCGGAGTGACGATAGAGCACACTGATCAATGCGCTTGCGCACCCGGCGGATGCGCATGACCGTGCTGAATCTCTTCTTCGGTCGCGTCGCGCACTTCTTGGATCGCAACGTCGAAGTTCAAGGTCTTGCCCGCCATCGGATGGTTGAGATCCACGTCGACCGTGCTCATGCCGACCTTGTGCACGGTGACCGCGCGCTGGCCGCCCTGCTTGAGCGACAACGCGGTGACCATGCCCGGCTTCAGACGATTGCCCTGCTGGAAATATTTCTTCGGCACGCGTTGGATCTGGCCTTCCTGGCGCTCGCCGTAGCCGTCCGCCGGGGGAATCTCTACCTGCAACGTGTCGCCGGC
>DATJMR010000357.1:0-3321 GCA_035508595.1 Dyella sp. | reverse complement strand
GCGCAGCACGGGATTGAGCACATCGCGCAGCACTGCGTCCTTGCGTACATCGTCCACCAACCCGCGAAAATTCAGATCCAGGCGCTGAAGTTTCCGCTTGAGCGTGCGGCTGGACATGCAAAGTATTTTGGCGGTCTGTTCGATGCTCGGGTAACCCGTGCGTTCGTGGCTTTGCAGCAAGTCCGTGATGCGTACCACCAGATCGTCGTTACGACGCAAGCGCGCCCGTTCGCGTTCGCACTGCATGGTGATATGGCGGAGCGTGGAGGCATTGGCATTGGCAAGCGGAAGGTCCAGGTCCTCAGCGGGAAAGCGGATCTGGCATAAACCGGTTTCGAAGCGCGTGGCGACGATGCGCTTGCGATAACGCGCGTGATGCAGCGGCTCCACCCCGCGGTGCCAGATCTCCATGCCGGGCAACAAGCGTTGGGATAGCTGTTCGCACAAGCGCGTCGTCATCGTGACCAGGCGATCTACCGCGCAAAACCGCATGGGTACGCGCGGCGCCAGGTCGTGCACCAGCACCTCCGCAAAACCGTCGCGTTCGCCCAGTCGGAGGTTGAATGTCGTGGTGCGCAGATCCAGAAAGCTGCACCAAAGCTCCAGCGCATCGCGCAGCGTGGCGCAACTCATCAGCCCGTAACCGAGCATGCCGTGCCAGGTCAGCGTGCTGTGCAGGCCGATTTGACAGCCGATGCCCGGATCGTTGGTCAAACGTACGGCGTTGGTGAGCAAAAGCGCGTCTTGATGCGTGGTCAATCGCCCGTTCTCCAGCAATTGCTCGGCATGTATGCCGGTGCCGGCGAGCGCGTGTTCGCGGGGAATGCCCTGTTGTTCCAGCAGATGAATCAGGGCGATGGCGTATTCGATATGTACGTCGTCTTTGTATAGCTTGTGCATGCGGCTGCCCTACGAAGTGCATCGGGTTCGGTGTGTCGATCGTTTTTTGCGCGCGAAACGATTGCGCTTGAGTCGGCATGGCGTGAGCCCACACGCCTTGCGTCACTTGCCGACGCGGCGGACACCGGGTGGCGCCGCACAAGGCCACCTTGGAGCAGAACTGTGCAGGAAATTTGGAGATTCCGTGGAATCGCCGGCGATCGCTTGAAACCCGGGCGCATACGGGCGCTAATGGCGATCGGGACCCCACACTACCCACCTTATTCATGCGACCTGGGCTAACTGCCAAGCTTTTTCTTGCCATGCTCGCCGTGGCGGTGTTCGCCGTGTTGGCGATGGGGATTGCTGCGCGAATCAGTTTCAATCACGGCTTTTTGGGTTATCTCTCCGAGCAGGAAACCGAGCGCATGGAAAGCGTGGCCACCTCGCTGGCCGGCGCGTACCGCGAACATGGCAATTGGGATTTTCTGCGCGACAACCCGCGCGCCTGGTTTGAAATCATGCGGCCCGGGCATTTCGCCGGCATGCCGCCGCCGTCCGGGCCCGCCGACGGCGGCCCGTTCGGTCATCCGCCGCCGAACGATGCGGGATCGCCACCCGGTCAAGACAATGGCCCGCCGCCCGATCAACGCGGGCCGCCGCCCGGTTCGGGCAACCCAGGCGCCGCGGCCACGCTTTCGGAGCTCACCGGCACCGATTTCCGATTCGCCTTGCTGGACGCGCAGAACCAGTTGTTGTTCGGCAGTCCGTCGGTGGTGTCCGGCGCGCATTCGCTCAAGCACGCGATCGTGGTCGATGGGCGCACGGTCGGCTGGCTGATGATGCTGCCGCTGCGCGATGTGACCGAAGTCGGCGATGTGCGTTTTCAGCATGGGCAATACAGCGCCACCTGGATTATCGGCATCGCGGCGCTGATTCTGGCAGCGTTGCTGGCGATCTGGTTGGCGCGCACGCTGTTGACGCCGGTGCATCGCATTGCCAGGGCGACCCACGCTTTGGCGAAAGGCGACTACGGCTCGCGCGTGGAAACGCATTCGCACGACGAGCTTGGCCAGCTAGCGCGCGATTTCAATCAACTAGCCGTTGCGCTGGAAAGCAACGAACGGGCGCGTCGGCAATTCGTGGCCGATATCTCGCACGAATTGCGCACGCCGCTTTCCATCATCCGCGGCGAATTGGAAGCGCTGGAAGACGGCGTGCGTCGCTTCGACCGCGATGCCATCGTGTCGCTGCAGAGCGAGGTGAAGCTGCTGAGCAAGCTGATCGACGATCTTTACCAGCTATCGTTGGCCGATGTGGGCAGCCTGATCTATCGGAAGGTGGAGGTGGATCTTCGCAAGCTGTTGGAGAGCGTCGCCGATACGTATCGCGAACGGCTACGTCGCGCACAGATCGATCTGCAGGTGAACCTGCCGTCGTCACCGGTGCTGGTGCATGCGGACGAAGCGCGTTTGCATCAATTGTTTGTGAATCTGTTCGAGAACAGCACGCGCTATACGGATGCCGGCGGCATGCTGCGCGTGGTATGCAGAACGATGTCCGATAGCGCGATCGTCGACCTGATGGATTCCGCGCCGGGCGTGGCGCCGGCAAACCTGTCGCGCTTGTTCGAGCGTTTCTACCGCGCGGAAGGATCGCGCAATCGCGCCAGCGGCGGCACCGGGCTGGGACTGGCGATCTGTCGCACTATCGTGGAAGCGCATGGCGGTTCGATCGAGGCGCATCCCTCGCCGTTGGGCGGATTGTGGCTGACGATCCGCCTGCCGTCGGAGCATGCGTGACATGGAAACGGCAGCGCCCTTAGCGCGCATCCTGATCGTGGAAGACGAACCCAAGCTGGCCGCGCTGGTAGGCGATTATCTGCGCGCGGGCGGCTACGAATCGGACTGGGTGGCCGACGGACGCGAAGCGGTGCCGAAAGTGAAAACGTATGCGCCGGATCTGGTGCTGCTCGATCTGATGCTGCCCGGTCGCGACGGCCTGGACATCTGCCGCGAGCTGCGCGGTTTCAGCGACGTGCCGATCATCATGCTCACCGCGCGCGTGGAGGAAATCGATCGCCTGCTCGGGTTGGAACTGGGCGCGGACGATTACATCTGCAAACCTTTCAGTCCGCGCGAAGTGGTGGCGCGCGTGAAAGCGATATTGCGCCGCGCGCGCGCCAACCAGGTCGATGCCGTCAGCGCGTCGCTGCGCATCGACGAAGCCACGCACAACGCGGTTTTTCACGGCGTGGCGCTGGAGCTGACGCCGGTGGAATTTCGCCTGCTCAAAACGTTGGCGGCCAATCCGGGCCGGGTTTTTTCGCGCGACCGGCTGCTGGACAACCTTTATCTCGACCATCGCGTGGTCACGGACCGCACGGTCGACAGCCATATCAAGAACCTGCGTCGCAAATTGGAACAAGCTTCTCCCGGGCAG